>JAFIFY010000116.1 GCA_020831765.1 Phycisphaeraceae bacterium
AAGGCACGGCCGGCTCGGATGGCGGTGGCCTTGGACATCGATCATCCCCGTGTGGCAAGACGCTGGCGTGCCGCCTCGACAGCATCATCGACCTGCGCATCGGTGAGCTGCGCTACCGAGAGGATCGCGGCCTTCTGCTCATCGGTGAGCCCGCCCTCCTGATGGGCGAGCCGATACTGCGACAGCGCCAGGTCGGTCAGGGCGCGGGCGGTCTCGAACGCGGCGAGGATTTCAGCGGGGGTCATCGTGGGTCTCCTCCAATCCGGGTGTGTTGCGTGCGGTCGCCTGCTGTTGAGCCAGGCGGATCAGGATCGCCTCGACAATGTCGAGCGTGGTATCGAACGCGGGTCCGCCGCCCGGCAGGTGGGCCTTGGCCTGCTCGAGGCTCGACCGCGCCGCCTGCAGCAGTTGGCCGTGGTAGACGATCTGCTCATCGCTCATCAGCGGCACGTTGGCCAGATAAGCGCGGTTGGCGGTGTTGAGCGCTTCACGCTGCTGATACCAGCGGTCTTCGGGTGTGGCCGCGCAGCCCGCAGCGCTGCACAGCGCCAGCACAAGCAGGATCAGAACGGTGATGGGAATGGCTTTCATGGGTGGAGGTCCTTGCCTTAGAGGTTGCCGGTCGATTCCGGGGCTAGTTCCGGGGGTATTCCCGGGGGTGCAGGTTGCCGAGCCGTTCGAGTTCGGCATGCTTGATCTGGATGCCCTCTTTGAGTTGATGCACCAGGTCCGCCGAGGGAGCCTTCCCGGGGTTGTGCTCCCTGTAGACATTGAGCACGAACCGCAGCGCTTCATCGAGTCGGTGCAGGCCCGCGTTGGCCGTGTCGTCGGGGATGGCTTTCTCGGCCAGCTTGATGGCGGTGATGATCGCGCCTTCGTACGGATGCCACGCCTTGTCGCGCGAGCTGAGCCTGTCGAGGAAGTAGATCATCACCACGATCGCCACGACCCAGGCCAGGGTGAAGCCGAATGCCGAGTTGAGGAACATCCAGATGCCGCTGAGGATGGTGTCCATGGGTCAGAGTCCTTTCCGTGGGGAGGTTGGTGCTACGGGCCGGTGTTCAGGGGAACGTCCCGTGAAGGCGGCCCGCATGATGGAGACGGTTTGGGGGTTAACCTCGATCGCACCACCGGCCTCACGGTTCGTGCGATGCGATCGTTCGCGCCGATCGATGCAGGGGTTGAAGTCCTCCGGCTTGAAGGGGCGATGCTTTTTGGGGTCGCGATGGGCGTTGGCGATCAGGGCGCAGATGATCGAGGTGTGGGTCCACCGCTCGCGACTCTGGCCTTCGGCCATCCACAGCAATTGCCGCAGCGTCAACGGCCTGGGATCGATGCCGAGGCTTCCGGCAATGCGCCAGACATCGCGCCATCCCCGGAAGTTCCCGGAATCGTCATCGCCTGATCCACCAGCTTGCGGGGGTCGATCCCGTCGATGCGGGTCTCGATGGCGTTGATCGCCGCATCGATCAGGGCCATCTGCTTGGCGACGGCCTTGGCCCGATCGTTGCGCCCCCGTGAGCGGAAAAAATCGATCATCTCCTCGTAGAACGCCTTCTGTGCCGCCAGCAGCGTGTTGCCATCAAAGGCCGCCCGCACATCGACATCGGTCACCTTGTGGGCTTCGAACTGGGATTCGAGCAGGGTGCAGAGCACTTCGCCCAGCAGCATCTCATCGGTGCCCAGGCGTGTCAGTAAAGGCGGATCGCCCGCTTCGGGCTGCAGCAGGTCGATGTCGAGCCTGGCCTTGACGGTCATGGCGGTGCCAAGGTTCAGCGCGATCGTCCAGGTGCGACCGGCCGCATCGGTGAAGGTTTTCATTTTCAAATCCTCTCAAGGTAGAATCTGCCATCATGTCCGAATCACAAGACAAGCCGGCTGCGGCGGAAGAACACATTTGCCCGATGTGTGGTGGCAACATCGCTTTTGACTCGCCAGTTGTGCGAGCGACCCAAAAGCACATCCGCCTGGTCGCTGCCATGATTCCCTTGGGCGTGATCCTGGCCGCTGGGGGGAAGTTGCTCGCGGCATTCACCACCGTTGATGCATGGGGGCATGGAATCATGGGCTTCGGCATAGCTGTTGCCTTGCTGTCCGCGGTCTACATCAAAGCAATGGACTGATCAGGCCACCTCCACCCATTCCTCGAAGACGCTGAGCTTGGCGGTGACACTGACGGTCACGCCCTCTTCCAGCGGTTCGTTGCGGCTGAAGTTGGTGATGGCGAAGTCGCCCAGCGGCCCTTCGGTGCCCGAGGCCGTGCGATCGCCGGTCAGCACCGCCAGGGCGATCGTGCCGGAGGTGAGGAACGCGGTCTTGATCGCATCGAAGCCGGCATCGCCGGGTTTCCAGAGCATCTCGAACTCGCAGGTCGCCTCGCGCAGCGTCGGCGCGGTGGCCCGCCAGCCCTGGTTGGCGCGGGTGGTGACATCGGCTTCGCCGGCTTCGAGCGTGAGCGTCACATCCCTGACGTTGTCCATCTCGGTCAGCGATGCCAGCGCGCCCCCGGAAGGGCCCTGGTAAATCTTGGCGTTCATGCCCAACAGGAAGGTTTGCGGCATTGGTGGTGCTCCTTGTTAACGTTTGATGCTGTTCCGCCAGAGGGCGGGCAGTTGTGGTTGTTCTTTCTTGAAGGCCGGCCCCATAAAGGGCCGCTGTCGAACCTTCGCTTTCACTCGCTTGCCACGGCGTTTGAGCCTGGTCGTGCCGCCGTATTCAAGAAGCGCTGGCGCATCACCTCGTCCTCGCTGGCTCAATCGCTGCGGCCCGATGACGACCGAGTGCTTCTTAGGGTCAAAGCCGAAGAAGATGAACCGTTTGAGCAGGCCGGTGTGACTGCTGGGCGGACTTCCGGGGGCGCTGGTCTTCTTCCGGGGGCGGATGCTGCGCCTGGCCGTTCGTCGCACGAACGCGCCGAACTTGCTCAGCACCGTCCGGGTGGCCTTGTCGACGCGGTCGATCACGGCCTTGCGGTCGAAGAACAGTTCCCGGAGGCGCAGGTCGATCACCGCAGCGCTTCGCGCTTTGCCTGGCGATCGGTGATCCTGGCCAGCGACTCGGCCGGCAGATCATCGTCCGTCAGCAGCGTCCGGGCCTTGAGCGCTTCGAACAGGTCCTCGACGACCCGCGCCATGCCCAGATCGCTGCGCAGCAGTTGCAGTTCGGTCAGCTGGTCGACGCCCGGTGTCGCCAGGACGATGCCGGCGCGTTCGGTGTCGGCAAAGTCGATCCGGTCGATCCGGCCGCCCCGGCTCTGGCGGGTGGCGAGCCAGTCGCTCAGCGATTCGTTCGGGACAAGCGTGCGGCGCGGTCGGCTGCCGCTGTCGGTCCAGGTGATGATGGGCATGGGATGCTCCTAATGTGATCGGATGCGGTCGATGCGCCACGCCCAGCCCCAGTCGTGGTAGCCGGCACCCATCAGGTACGCATCAACCTCAAGGCCCAGGGCCACGCCGGCCAGTTCACCCATGTGGGCGAAGTCACCGGTCAGGTTGGTCCAGAAGCTCGGATTGGTGGTGCCGCCGTTACGCTGGTCCAGGGCGACGACCAGTCCGTTGCCGCCCTGGCTGGTGTCCACGAGGTAGCCCAGGTAGTGCAGGGCCGAGGTGTCGACATTCGCCCACAGGAAGGTCCCGCCATCGGGTGTGCCCAGCCAGGGGTGGAACTCGGCGAAATCAGGTGATGCCGTGCCGCCGATTTGCCAGACACGCAGCAGGATGGCCAGCCGATCCGTCGCCGCCATGTTCGCCGGCAGGATCAGACCGTCGACCGGTCCGCTGATGCTCTGATTGTCCGCGCGGACGCTGCCCTGATTGGCGTGGAGCCGTTCATAATGCCCCGGCCCACCGCCCCCGCCGCCGAATGCTCCGCCGTAGTAGCCCATTACCAGGTCCCTCCGACCACGGTGACCGCATCGCCCGGCGTGCCCTTCACGCGGATGGCCGACAGATCGATGCTGCGGAACTCATGCCACTCGCCGGGAATCCACGGCACCTCCGAGCCATCATCAGCCTCGAAGATGACATTGCCGCTGTTGGTCGGTGGGGTGCTGATGGTCACCGAGCCGACCAGGTGATCGGCCACCAGCGGCTGATAGGTGCCGGTCACCGTGATGTAGCGCATGATGGTGTTGTTCATGATCAGAAGCGTCCTACTTCAGGGCGCGGTAGGTGACGGTCAGCACACTGGTGAACACGCGCTGTTCCAGCAGGTGCTCAGGCGCGTACACCGGCTCGTTGGCGATGCTGACCCAACTGGCCCCCGGAAGTGCGGCCAGCGGTCGTTGCCGCAGGTAGTCGGCGATCTGGTCGACCAGCGCGCCCAGCGTGTCGACCTCGGTGTCCATGTCGTTACTTCCGGGGGCGGAGCCAGCAGCAAGCTTGCGTTGCACGCCGATGTCGACGGTGATGTCGTACTGGCTGGCGGAGCGAGTCGAGCCGGTGATCTGCACCGCCTTGGGCACGACGGTGACTTTCAGTTCCGCCAGGTCCTTGAGTTCATGCACCGGCAGCACCTTGCGCTGGGCGGTGAACGCCGGGTCGAACGTGCCCGAGGGCGCGGCGTTCAATTCGGCGGTGACGGCGTCGGCGATCTGGGTGACCAGACTCATGGTGTGATGCCTCCGGCCAAGAGCCACGCGACCAGCGCCGAGCCCAGCGCGGTGATCAGTGAGCCGACGATCAGCCAGATCAGCTTGCTCTGGCGCTTGGCATCCTGCTCCAGGCGGTCCAGCCGGACGAGGATGCCGGGCTTGCTGCCGTTGGCGGCGGTGCCTCGGATCGCCTCATCCAGCCGGTCGAGCTTGCGCTGGATCGACTCGAACTGGCGCTCCACGGTGCCTCGGAATGTCTGAAAATCCTCAGTCATGGCTTGGTCCAATGTCACGGGTGTGGATGCGGTAAGTGGTGCGGTACGGATCGCTCCAGCGCCAGCCCCGGACATCCTCGCCCAGGGCCATGACCTCGTACTTCTGTCCGTTGGCCACGATCAGGTCGCCCGGTTCCGGTTCAACCCCCGGAAGGGCATCGGCCAGGATCAAAAAGTCCCACACATGCGCGCCGACGGTCAGACCGCCCCCGGAAGCTTCGTCAGCGATCTCGTAGCGGGTGCGCCCGAAGGTCGCCTGCACCGGGTGAACATCACCGCCATGCCGGTACTGCACCGGGCTGGAGCAGTGCGCTGTGCGCATCTGCTCCAGCCATGCAGCGCCTTGTCGAAGCAGGTCAGGCATCACGGCTCCCGATGTTGGATCACCGGCCCAGCAGGACACGCACGCTGTCCTGGTTATCCAGGGCGATGCGGACCGCCAGACCCAGCAGCTTGTGGGTCCCGCCACCGTCGGTCGCGGCGGCCACCTGGTTGGTCGCATCCCAGTAGACCGGCTCGCCGATGCCAAAGTCCACGCTGCCGTTGGCGGGCTTACGCACATCGAACACACCCACCACGGCCAGGGCACCCAAGGCACCGTCCGCGATCGGCTGCTTGGCGATGCCGATCAGGTCACCGAGCACCACCACATCGCCGGCGGCCACGCTCCCGGAAGTGGGCGTGTAGTCGATGGCATCGCCATCATGAACGAAGGTTGCCAGAGGCATATCGAGTCCTTTCAGAGTTGGGGGTCAGGTGGAAAGAGGGTTTGGGTCAGGGTTCGGATCACGCCTCGCCCTTGGCCTTCACGCCGCCACGCGGGTCTTGAAGCTCGACGCCGAAGTCGTGGTAGCCGCGCAGCTCGATGCCCAGCACGTTGAAGTTGGCCTCGGCGGTCTCGATGGTGGGCGCTTCCTGGCCGTTGAGGAACGCGGTCTCGATCACCGGCAGGTCGCTGGGGTCGGCCAGCAGATACCACGCCTTGGCCGAATGGCCGGTGTACTGGCTGTTGGACAGATACCGGCTGACCTCGACGCGGAACTTGCCCTGGTGGGGGTTGGCCACGGGGTACTTCACGTTGCTGGTCGTGTCACGCAGTTCCACCGACTTGTAGAGCTGTGTGCCGATGGCGGACAGGGCCGTGGGCACCAGGATCACCTGGGGCATGATGCCGATGGGCTTGCCATCGGAATCGACCTGATCCATGAAGGCGACCTCGCCCTTGGTCAGGCCGTCAATCGACAGCGCGGTGTCGGCACCGGTGAGATAGTTCCCGTTGCCGGCGGTGAAGAACGCACCCCCGGAATTATTCAGGAACTTGGCCCAGAACACATCGTTGATCTTCAGGCCCGAGCCGCGACCCAGCTTCCGGGGGACGGTGGTGATCGCGCCCAGGTCATCGTTGATGATGTCGCGCCGGTCGATCGACAGCAGCAGGCCGTAGGTGTCGGCCCTGTTGGTGTACTTCTCCTCGCCCAGCGTGCCGTGCTTGAGCTCGCCGCCCGGGGCGACGATCTCGTACTGGTCCTTTCCGATCAGCCGGTAGCTGGTGACCGTCTTGAAGTCCGAGACGTTGCGGACGGCGGTGATGTTGCGCCACACCCGCTCGACACTGAAGAACCCATCGAGCAGGAACTTGTTGGCCACGTTGGAGAGGATGCCGCTGGTGTCGATGGTGCTGAAGCCGGCTTCCACCCCCGGAAGGTGTGTCCCGAAAGCGAATCGGAGCACTTCGCGGCTGTTGCGGAAGTTGCGGCCGGTGTAGCCGTTGGCCCACGCCGCCTCCAGCAGCAGTTCCTGAAGCCCGATTCCGCCCCGGTAGCGCCGGCTGGCCACATCCAGCGTCTGCTCATCGTAGAGCTTCTCGGCGTTCACCATGCCGGCGGTCAGCAGACACGCGGCTTCCAGCACCGGCATGCTCGCCATATCGGACTGCGAAGCCGGCACATGCATCAGCGGGGCCTTGGGGCGCGAGGCGCGCAGCACCTCGAGTTCGGTCCTGGTCGCATCCCAGCCCTCGCGGATGGCCTGGGCCTCGACCTCATGGTGTCGCCCGTTGCAGATTCGCCGGATGTCGGCGATCCGCTGGGTCTCGGCCAGGGCCTGGGCACGGATATCTTCGGCCGCCGATGCAGCGCTGATGGTGCGCGGCGTCGGGTGCGCTGTGGTGTTCGTCGAGTTCGGGTTACCTGCTGAGGCGGGACTTCCGGGGCTTCCGGGGCTTCCGGGGCTTCCGGGGGCCGGACCAGTATCTGTCCGGGGGTTGCTGGTCGGCTGCCGGGAACCGGAAGAAGTGTCCGTGGGATCAGCCGTGGCCTTGCCGTTGGTCTGGCCTGGGCTGGTGGCGACGTTGGGATCGGTGGACTGAGGCATAACGTTGCTCTCCTGGTTGGGTTCCGGGGGTTCCGGGGATTCCGGGGGCTGCGGGTGGGCTGCAGCGATGTTGATGCTGGTCTGGCCGTCGGCTCCGAGATCGACGAAGCTGATCTCGCCGAGCGTGGCTTTACGCACCACGTTGATGGGCCCCCGGAAGTTCTGGCCATTGACGGTGACCGGCTTGCCTTCCGGGATGAACTCGAACTCTTCGACCGTGGTGCCGATGGATGCCTGCCACGGGAAGCCGTTCTTCGACGAGGCGACGATCTCGCGTGCCGCCGCCGTGTCGCGGGACACGATGCCCGTGGCCACGAGCCGGCTGCCATCGATGCCGATCGCGTTGCTGTGGCCGACGCCCGATGCCGGGTCGTGGCTGAATCGGATCGGCCGCGTCTGCGATGGGATGTCCAGCCCGGCCAGGTCCACGATCACCGGATAGCGCCAGCCGGCGATCCGCATGGGCGAACCGGTGTAAGCCACCATGCGGAAGCGCGGCAATCCCCCGCCCCCGGCCCCGGAAGTGGGCTGGTCCTTGCCCGCTGCGCCCTCCAACTCGAAGGTGGCCTCGGCGGTCAGTCGCAGCGCTTTAGGCGGCGCGGGCGCGGGCGGTTGCGGGGTTGCTTCCGGGGTTACTTCCGGGGGCGTCGACATCTTCTTCGTCCTCTTCAGTGGGTGAATCGTTCGTGACGTCGGGCTTGGCCGCGTCTGCGGGAAGGCCGAGTTGTTTCATCAGCGCCATCTCCTTGGCGCGTTGCTTCAATTCCTCTTCCCAGTCACGTCCCTGGCGTGCGTACTCGATGGCCAGTGTGGTGGTGTGGTTCTTGAGCCGCGCGGCCTGGGCATTGGCCTCCTTGGCTGGGTCAACATGCTCCACGCCGTCCCAGAACCACGAATGCAAGGGATGCGTGTCACTGCGGCGCAGCGCCTGCGGCAACAGACCTTCGACCAGCGCTGCCTCGTGCAGCCACACCTTGAGGATGCGATCGAGCACCACCGTCTGAAGGTGGTTCTGCTCGACACGGATGCTTTTGAAGTAGGTCTGGTGATCCAGGCGACCGGAGGCGTAGTTGTAGCCCGATGAGTTGCCCGCCGCGACGTTGAAGGGCATGTTCAGGCAGCGTGCGATCTCGTTAAGAATCTCGCGCTTGAACTCGCTGTAGGTCGTCGCCGGCTGCTCGGCATGAACCTGGCCCAGCTTCCAGCCACCGGGCAGCACCGTGGCCAGGCGCTTCTCCAGTTCGACCATGTCCATCGGCTCAAGCGCATCGGCTTCGCCGTTGGGTGGCGCATCGGTGTAGATCACCGCCGCGAAGTCCGCCGCCGTCTCGGCCGCCGCGATCACCGCCAGCGTGTAGCGACGCAACTGGGCGAACAGAGGCAATGCTGATGTGATGTCGGGGATGCCGCGCCACTGACCCGGTCGCTCGGCCCGGTAGTAGTGGACCACGGCTTGGGCCGGGATCATGTCGTAGTCGCCGAATCCCGCCGCCCAGGCACCAAGGTCGCCGGGATGGTGCCGCAGCACCTGGTAGGCGATCGGATTGCCGAAGCCGTCGAACACGATCCCATCGACCACACCTGGCCGTGGCCGGTGCATGCGGGCGGCGTTTCCGGGGGAGGTGACCTGGTCGGGCTCGATGAGCTTCAGGTCCAGCTTGACCGGCGAATCGATGCGGGGATTGCTGGTCAGGATGGCGAACGCCTCGCCGGACTCGGCACGCGCCATCCGCATGATGCGCAGCTTCTCCGGCAGGTCCACAGCCTGCGCCCACTGTTCGAACGCGTGCTCGATCTGGTCGTTGGCCTTGGAATCGGCCAGCAGCATCTGCAAGCGCGGGCCGGTGCCGATGGTGTCGTTGGCCAGCGTAAGCACGATGCCCTTGGCGTAACTGTTGTTGGCCACCTCGTAACGGGCGCGGTTGCGTAGCGTTCGCCGTACCTCCGGTGTCAGCGCTGCGTTGGGCGACAGGCCGTCGGCGTTGGCCCAGTGCCGGCGGTTCTCCGCATTGGTCTGCGCCGAGTCGAACTTGGCGCGAACTCCCGGAAGTTGAAGCATGCGGACGCCACGCGGCCGGTCGGGTCGTTGGGCGGGCTTGCCATTCCAGAATGAAAGCAGTCGCTTGAGCATGGATTACGCTGTGCCTGAGGGCTTGAGCTTGACGAGCTTGATGCCCAGTCCCTTCTTCCGTGTGGCCTTTTTCGATTCGAGGTAGCGATCGGCGTCGACCTGGTCCTTGAGCGCGTGTTGTTCCACGCTGCCCGAATCGCCAGTGGCCCGCTTGGGACCGGCGGCGTTGTCACGGATTGAGTTGTCGAGTTTCTCGGCCATGGGGTGTCACGGATTGGGCAACGCGCCCGCCATGAGTAATTACCCGCTCAGGCTGAAATCTCGCCGCTCAAAACCCCGTTGGCTCAACTTCGTGCCAGATGTGGTATCTCAGAGGATTTTCTCACGAGTGGTGATCGCATGGCCGCAGTGACGACAGCGTTTTCGACGGATGATTCCGTCGTTGCGCCGTCGTGTGTAAACCGTATGGAAATGGCGACATCCGCAGTGCCGACAAACCAGCCCAACGTGCCGCACTTCGGTTGGCTTCATGGTGCCCGTCTGGTTCATGGTTAACGGCTCCGCTGCAATTCTGAGAGTTTGATGCGCTGCCTCAGGCGCATAGGTCCGTCCGTGACGCCGGGCAGTGACACACCTTGAATCGACGACGCCACCGCACACCCCACCAGGCAGTCCAGCCAGTGGTTGTCGGGGCGGGTGGCGCGCAGCTTCCACTCATCGACGGTGCGACCCTGCGCCATCGCCTTCACGCGGTACTCGGCAGTGAGGTGGTCGGCCAGGAGCCGATGCGCTTTTTCATCACGGCCCGGCAGCGACAGACAACCCGGGTCGCCCATGGCCACGGCCAGGCGGGCCTGGACGAAGGTCTTCCAGTAGTTGGTATCCACCAGCACGTGGCGCACCTGGCGTTTGCCGATGGTGTTGGGGATGCGCCAGTGCAGGCCCAGGCGGTCGCCACGCTTGCGCTTGTATTCGCTGAACGGGATGCTGGATGCGCCGACGTACTTGCCGTGCGCCGGCAGCAGCACGCCCGCGTGCGGGCTCTGCCGGCAGAACTGGTAGACCACATCCGTGCTCTGGCCCCAGTTGGCATCAATCAGGCAGCGGTCGATCCGCATCTCCGCGCCATCCTCGCGCCGGTAGGCCCGGGAGAGCTTTTCGGTCGTGAGCTTGTCCAGCGCGGCGTAAATCTGGCCCTCCATACCCGCCCCCGGAACGGCGCGACCGATCGTCGCCCGCACATCACGTAGCGTGAAATAGGCCCGCTTCTGATCCGGCCAGGTGCCGTAATCCATGATGTAGCCGGTGAAGTTCTCCTCCCACGCGCACAGCATCCAGAACAGCACCTTCTGCTGCACATCGATGAACATGGTCAGGTGGCTGCAGCCCAGCGGAATCTCCCCCGGACGGTAACCATTGAGCTTGGCGGCGATCGCTTCGGCGGTGAGCATGTCCTCACCGATGGCTTCGACGATCGGTTCGTTCTGGTACTCGGCGAAGAACGCGGCCTCATCCCGATACCGCAGGTTCATCGCGTGCTGGATCGCCGACAGTTCATCCTCGTTGAACCGCTGCGGCCAGGCGACGATCGCGCCGGCGTCCATGGCCTGGCGGTGCTGGCGGTAGAACTCCGTCGCCTCCGACCCATCACCGTCATTGCGGAAAGAATCGGCGCGCATCTCGGCATACTTCGCCCACAGCTTCTCGCTACCGGGGGAAGGGAAGGCGTACACCATCTTCGTCCGCTCACCCTGCCACTCGGGATGCTTCTCACGGTCGAGGATGTTGTCCGCCATATCCGCCGGCCGGATCACCGTGCAGGCCATCAGCCCCGCGATCTTGCGCCCTGGTCCGGCCATGCCCAGCACATCACCTGCCAGAATCGCCTCGCGACGTTGCGATTGGGATGGCGACCATGCCGACTCGGTCGTCTGCGGGTCGTCCACCAGGACCAATTGCGGGCGCACCACCTGACCGTCTGCCCTCGCATAGTTCTGCCCACGGATGTCAGAGCCCTTCATGCCCGAGCACGAGATCACGACCCCGCTCGCCTTGCTGCCCTGGATTGTTGGCAACACGATGCGGTCCGATGACCAGTCGATGCGCGTCGGCTCCCCCTGGAACTTCTGCCCCTTCTGCCGGTTGGTGATCCGCTCCAGGCACTGGATCGGGTACGTCACCTCCGGGAAATCGGCGTGCAGCAGCGGGTTGGTCTCCAGCCAGATCTTGATGTTCTCCAACAGATCACGCGCCCGCTCAGCGCTGGCGGCGATCAGGCAGACGAACGGTGTCGACCCGATCAGCGCTGACCACAGCACCGCCGTCTGGCACAACACCGTCTTGCCACTGCCGCGCGGCATCGCCATGGCGAACAACCCGCCGGTCCGCACTGCGCGCTCGATCTTGTCGATCACGCGCAGGTGATCGTCCGACCATGGCAGGTAGAACACATCAGCGAAATACGTCTCACAAAACCCCCGGAAGGATTCTTCACAGGCTGCGCGGCGTTTGGGGTCCACGACCTGAGGAATCTCACCGATGTCCTGGGCCGCGCGCACCAGCTCGGCGTTGCGCTCAGCCTGCCTGCGCTTCACTTCCTCGTAGCTGGCAGGTTCGTCTTTCGGCTTGTGATACTCGAGCGTCAACCACGCGGCGTAACGGAACAGGTCCACGGTCTTCGCATCGCCAATGGTGTAGCCGGCGCGGTTGCGATGCCGGCGAAGCTGGCGCTCGTTGATCACCTCGCCCTGGCCCAGCGAGTTGAGCAGGCGGGCAAGTACGGCGGGCTTCAGGCGGCGCGGGTTAATCGGTGCCTCGGCCATGGGCCACCTCCCGCACCAGGAACGCCACGTATTCGAGCAGGTTGATCGTGTCGTCGGCCTGCCCCCGGAGAAGCCCGCCCGCCTCGGCCACAGCGCGGACCTGGTCTTCGGTCACGCGCCGGCCGTAGGCCGAGGCCAGCACCTTGGCCGCATCCGCCACGGAAATGGCCGTGATCTGCAGCTTTGTGGGTTGTTCATCTCTTTGTGTCATTGGGGCTTACGGCAATCTGAAGATTATTCGAGAAAGGTCGCCAACCGGACTTGATGTGGGTGCGATTCCATGGCTTCATGTGTGTGTAACGCCAGCAATGAAAAGGAGATAACGATGAAGACCACCAACACCAACCAGAACAACGCCACACGCCCGTATCGCCAGGTCTACCGCTTCGCCAGCCCCGCCCATGCCCGCAGCTTCGCCGACCGCGGCCACAAGGCCATGGCCATCGTCCACGGCGACGACGGGCGGTTCTGGGTCGCGACGCTGGCCACCTTCAACCGCCTGGTCAAGGCCGGGTACGAGCCGGCCCGCATCTGAAAAACCATCCAAGGCCACCAACCACAAAAGGAACACGCCATGAAGACCACCAAGACCACGATGATCCTGATGCTGCGAGCCTTGCGGACCGCAGCCAGCCACATCTCCGACGCCGATCAGGCGAAGTTCGAGGCCATGCTCAAGGCCCAGGGCATCGATGACCTCGACGCGCTGATCGGCGACTTCATCGAACTGATGAACGCCAGCAACTAACCACGAAAGGACCACACCATGCGAGCCGAGCACTACACATTCGCCACCGAACATCAGGCCGAGGATGCCCGCCACCGATTCATCCGGCGTGGCTGGACAGTCAGCACGCCCTGGCGGGACGAGTACGGCACCTGGCGCGTCACCGTTCTCTTCTACGGATCGTGACGCAACGACCATCAGCCCCGAACCGAAAGGACCACAGCCATGCGAACCAAACGAATCGAACTCGAAGGCAGCCACGGCCACGTCGCGATCGAACGCCCCCGGAACAGCAGCACCATCCGCATCGACAGCATCATCCGGAACTCGGCGCTGGGAA
>JAFIFY010000126.1 GCA_020831765.1 Phycisphaeraceae bacterium
GTGCCTGAAGAAGGATCGCGATGAACTGCTGACGTTCTACGACTTCCCAGCCGCGCACTGGGCACACATTCGCACGACCAACCCGATCGAAAGCACCTTTGCCACCGTGCGGCTGCGGCACAAGCGGACCAAGGGCAACGGTTCGCGTAAGGCCTGTCTGGCCATGGTCTTCAAGCTCTGCGAATCAGCCGAGAAACGCTGGCGAAGGCTCAGGCAATACGAGTTGATTCAGGATGTGATCGCCAAGGTGACGTTCATCGACGGCGAGAAGAAACAGGCCGCCTGATCAAGGAGTCATCCACAGGATTTGACAATAGCTCCCCAAGTGGGTATGTTTCCTTCTTCAACAAGCTTTTGTCTACTCCAAACTGTAACCACACTGAAGTCGCTCTTATGCACTGGACATATGTTTTTGACGATAGCAGCCGGATGCTGAGGCTGATGTTCTTCGACAGAGAACGAGACACGGCACTACCAGGGACGCTGGTATGCCCTTGGGATTTGATGACGGTGGAAGAACGAAAGGAGTTTGAGCGATACCCGCGACTGGATTGAGGAACCTACAGATTCTGCTGACGTGGCCGGGAAGTTGACCATGGATAATCCACAGAACATGATTGGTGTGTACTGGCTCGGGGTGGAGTTCCCCTTCATGTCCAGTTGGTCCCAGTTTTGCGACGCGAGAGCTGCTGGAGAGCCTGCGGCCCTTGTTAGTCAATTTGACGAAATATGGCCTCGATGGCGGTCTGCCGCCGCAAGCGACCCCACGTTTATCCTGCCACACTACGACATCATCTGCATGAATGCTGAGTGTCTCCCCCTTCCACTGCCCACTACGAGTCAACTGCCAGGCGCTCCAGAAATGGGGGCCAAGGTATGGTTCACATCCTTCACCGCAGAACAGGTCACGCTATGGCAAGGAGGACATTGCCCTTTCTGCGGGAGCGATGATGCCTTCATTCTGTGCGACAACCTGCGCCCGGATCAGATCGAGGAGGAGGATGCCAGCCGACTTCGCCGCCTGTGCAGAGAGCACCTTGTTGCGATACGGGAACAAGGACTTGAAACTGTCTGTCGCCAGTGTGGGCAGACGAGTTGTGCTGACCACGGATATGTCGTCAGCGGCGAGACATATTGTGATGTCTGCGCGGAAGCCTTGTTCGGCGACATGCAGTCGCTTCTTCGAAAACACCCGCATCACTTCGGACATGGGACCGTGCGCCGGGCTCGCCAGCTGGCCTTGGGTCACTGGAATCATCGGGTACCAGGTGGAGGCATGTTTCAAACCAGGGATCTCACCGTGCGCATCACCTTGCCTCGGTCTCTCCATTCGGATGTGTCCCACCGGCAGGTAAGGCGGGTGTTTCTGTTCAGGAATACCTACCTGCAAGAGAGCAGGGGGCAGGATCTGTATGATACATGGGTCTATGCAACACAATATCTAGCGCCGGACTTAGCTGTTCCACATCTCACTGAGGCGGCCTTCCATGTCGTAAAGGAGCTCAAGCCGGCCCCCGATGGACATTGGCCCCCAAAGAACATGAGTGATCCCTTCGGGTGCGGCTCGGCGGAGCCCTATGCCTATATGCTCTTTCATCCGGGAGACATGGGCCCACTGAATTTGATCGATGATGCAAGCTGGTTCTTCTACTCTGACAGCTTGGGTGGACACGGCTTGATCGTTGCAGTGCTGACAACCCCTCAGCCCCAGGGTTCCTGACCACGGCCCGCCTTGAATCACCGTGCCTTCCGACACATTGCCCTCTGCTCCTCCCACCGCACCGGCAGGTCCTTCCGCAGCTTTTCCAGGCTGAGTCCGTCGGGCTCGCCGCCACGCAGGATCGCCTCGATGATGTCCGGCGCGAGGCTGGTCAGGCGCAGCATTCGGCCGACGTAGGTGGGCGCTTTCTTCCAGTTCGACGCACCGTCCCCCCGGGGCCGGATGCCCTTGGCCAAAGCCTCGTCGAGAAACCTTGCTGTGGTGCCGTGGTAGAGGAACATGAACGCGATTCTACCCGGCCCCATGGGTCGCTGGCCATCCCCGGCCAGGGACACCCCCGGCCAGGGCAAGACGAGCTGGTGATGAAGAAGTGCCGGTTGGCAACGATGTCACAGCAGCGACTGTAGCCTCGACGGCCCAAGTGCCGCCACGGGCCATCCGACCGGCCACGACGACTGATCAAGGTTGCCCGCCCTCCGCCGGCCAATGTTCACGGGTCGCAGGCCACAGGGAGGCCCAGGGCAGTCAGGCAGGCTATTGACCATGGCTGTAAAATGCCGAAAATCAAGATGATGCGCTCCCCAAAGGGCGCGGCAGAGAGGCAGGATGCCATCGTATCGACCGTAACGCTTGACCGAGCAAAGGATTACTTGTCGCTGTGCGGATACAGCGCCTCTTTGCTATGCGCGGATTTTCAGTTCGGCGGCCCCCGGGCAGTGCCGCTTGCGGCCTTCGCCCACGAGCCGATGGACGCTCGGTCGGCCTGCATCGCGGTCTGGGCCGCTCCGACCAGTTGACGTGGCAGTGCTCCCTGTGCCGCGTTCTCCAGTATCATCCACACCCAAGTCATTCTGGCCAGGGCTCACATGCTGGCCGAAGTCCTTCAGCAGTTCGGGATTGCACAGCTTGTAGAATCCGGGCCTGGGGTCCGGGCAGAACTCGATCAGGCCTCGCTTGGTGAGCGCCGAGAGAGTCCGCTTTGCTGATCGCTCGCTGAACCCGTATTGAGCCATCACATGGTGCTTCGTGAGCTTGACCTCCTGGGCGAGTTGGCTGAGCACCCAGTAGTGGCGGTCATTCAACGGTTCAGGCGGGGCATCCGCCCGACTTAGGTGACGGGCTACACCAATCGAGCGTCGTGGCACTACCGCCGGGCACTTTGGACCATCCCCCGGGCCATCGGCCTCCAGCCCCTCAATGAGCGATACACCGTTCAACAACTGATCGAACGGGTTCAACGGATTGAAGAAGGTCAACCGATTGAAAACATCGAACCCAGCCTGTGGCGAGATACCCACACCTCGCGTTGTAGTAGTCGATGGTCATCTCGGGCGTCTGCGGACCGGCATCGTCCCACAGAATCTTCTGAACGCGGTGGTTCAGCCCGTTATACCGATAGGTGACGATCAGCGCCCTCGAAAGCCCCGGCTCGCCGCCATCGTCCGCCCGAACCTCCACCGGTCCAATGAGGACTTATAAGCGGATGGCCGGGCCGTGTTGAAGTCAGTGAAGATTGATGTTTCGGGCTTGGCTCCAACCCGTGGAAAGCGTGTGGGGAAGGCGGGCCGCAGGCATATGGGGCTGGTTATCAGCAGTAAATCCGGCGACCACATTAGTGATATAAGAGTATTCCAGGAGTGGCTTTGTCGATTTATGACGGCTTGGCCATTCCGGTCGCCTTGCGGAGCATGAGTACTTCTCGATGCTCGAGCATTCTCCACTGGCCCAAGGCGATGCCTTTGAGTTTGAGCGGTCCGAGGCGAACGCGGTGGATGCGGCGAACCTTGAATCCCAACCTGGCGAACACCCGGCGAATCTCCCGATTCTGCCCTTCGCGCAGTGTGACTTCGAGCGTCGAGGCGTCGCCGTGCTCGTGGTCGTGCTCGGTGCCCAGCAGGCGCATGCGGCTGACCGATGCGCGGCGTGGAACCTTCTTGCCCAGTTCCTTTGGGCGAGGTGCAAGCAGCAGTCCCTTTTCCAACTGGGCAACATCGTCCGGGCCGACCTTGCCGCGCACTCGAACCTGGTAGACCTTCTCGATCTCGTACCGGGGGTGCGTGAGCCGTTCGGTCATGTCGCCATCGTTTGTCAGAAGCAGCAGGCCGGTGGATTCGCTGTCGAGGCGGCCTACGGGAAACAGGCGTTTGGCCCCGGCGGGCAGTTCGCCCTCAAGGTCCACGAGGTCCAGGACGGTTGGCCGATTGTGCTCATCGCTGGCGGTGGTGATGTATCCCTTGGGCTTATTGAGCATGAGATAGACGAGTCGATGCGATGGTGAAGCGTTTGGGCGGCCGGAAGCCGTTCGCTTGCCGCGCGGCCCGATGCCCGGCACCGCGACGCCATCGACCTCGATCTGGTCCGCCTTGGGATCGACCCATGCCGGCAGGCCGGAGACGATCTGGCCGTTGACTTTGACCCGGCCCTGAGTGATGAGGGTTTCGCACGCCCGTCTGGCCGCGACGCCGGCATCGGCCAGAACCCGTTGGAGACGTTCGCCTCGAGAGGCATCGCGCAGTTCCTCGGGGATGAAGCCCGGTTCGCGCCCCGCCAGCCCGCGCAGCGAGCGCGGCAGCTTGCCCTTGAGCGCTCGCGTGGTCGGGAGCGATGATGATGGCTCGGGGCCCGGCTTCTGGCGTGCGGTGGCCGGTTTCTGGCCGGACCGGCCGGACGCGGCGGCGCCTGAGCGTGGGGCTTTGGCCCCGGGTTTGTTGGAAGAACGACCGGCCTTGCCCGCGTCGCGCGGGCTGTTCGCCTTGGCGGCGTCGGGTTTCTTGCGTGGGTTGGAGCGTCGGGCGGGCATGCGAAGGGCTTTGGATCGGGGTGGGTGGTGGTCGATTGCGGCGTCGGGGGCCATCGCGGACGACTGGCCGGGCTATCAATCTTACTCATCAAACTCATCACCCCGAAACGTCGAGCCCAGATAGAGCCTGCGGACTTCCTGGTTCGTGACGATATCGCGCGGCGTGCCATGAGCGAAGACCTTGCCTTCGAAGATGACATAGGCGCGATCGACGATCTCCAGGGTTCGCTGGACGTTGTGATCGGTGATGAGCATGGCGATATGCCGCTCATCGCGAAGCTTTCGGATTTCGCTCTGAAGCTCCTCGACGGCGACCGGGTCCACGCCGCTGAACGGCTCATCCAGCAGAATCAGGGAGGGTTCACAGACCAGGCAACGGGCGATTTCAAGCTTACGCCGCTCCCCACCCGAGAGTGTTCGGGCCATCTGGCGACGAAGCTTGGTCAGTCCGAACTGTTCCATCAGCGCTTCGGCGCGTCGCTTCCGCTCGGCGCGGGTCAGGCGTCGGGTCTGCAGGATCGCCAGCAGGTTCTGCTCGACCGTCAGGCGGGTGAAGACCGAAGGTTCCTGGGCAAGGTAGCCCATGCCCCGCTGGGCGCGTCGATACATGGGCAGTTGGCTGACATCCTTGGTGCCGAAATAGATGTTGCCGCCATCGGGCTGAATCATGCCGATGACACAACGGAAGCTGGTGGTCTTGCCCGCCCCATTGCGGCCCAGCAGGCCCACGATCTCGCCTTCCTCGACCTCGAACGAAACATCATTGACCACCGTTCGTCCGCTGTATCGCTTGCTCAAGTGCGTGGTCTGAAGGATCTTCATCGGTCGGGATTCTACCCCCGACCGCCGGTCGGGTGCGTCTCGAACTCCGCGCCGCTTCGATTCGGCCGGCGCGATCAGAACAACCCTGAGCCGGATATGATCGAAGGATGAGCGGATTGTGGACATGGTTCTGGGAACTGCTGCCGGGCAACGCGTTGGCCCGGCGGATCGTGGCCGGAGCGTCGCGGCGAAGCACCCATCTCTGGATTCGCACCGCCTACCTGTTCGGACTCATCCTGCTCATGAGCCTGATGCTGGCCTTCGCCGGGGGCCTCGGGGAGGGGGCGGGGCTGAGCGATCTGGCCAAGAACGGCTCGTGGGTTTTCGTGGTGATCGCCTATGTTCAGGTGGGGCTGATCTGCCTTTTGGCACCGCTTTTCATGGCCGGGGCCATTCAGCAGGAACAGAGCGGCAAAACCCTGGACATTCTGCTCTCGACGCCCATGAGCAACCTTCAGATCGTGCTGGGCTCACTGCTGGGGCGGATTTTCTTCGTCTTGGCGCTGCTTTTCAGCGGTCTGCCGCTGTTCAGTGTGCTGATGCTTTTCGGGGGCGTCCCGATCGCATCGGTGTTCACGGCTTTTGCCGTGGCGGCGTTGACGGCGATTTTCGTCGGGTCGGTCGCGGTGGCGCTGGCGGTGACGCGGGTGGGCGGCCGGCGGGCGGTCATGGTGTTCATCGTGGGCATCGCGGCGTACCTGCTGGTGGGCATTGCGGCGGATCAGGTGGTGCGTTGGAGCCGGACATCGCTTCAGGCGGCGCCTGTGGTGGCCGGTGCCACCGGGGCACCGACTTCCGAATCGCTATCGGCGCGGGCCGGCCTGACGACCTGGATCACGCCATTGCACCCGATCCTCGTTCTGGAATCGACGATCCATACCGCGAACTATCGGCCGCCGAGCCAGTCTGAAGTGGCTCACCTCCATCCGGTGGCTGGTTTTTACCTGAGCCGGCCCGGAACGACCTACGCGATCCTGACCATGGTTTTGAGCCTCTCGATGCTGCTTGTGGCTTCAACCCAGCTTCGGAGGGTCAACCAGGATGAGGGGATCACGACGCGGGAGCTGGGGGGGTGGATTGCCCGTATCCTGGGTCGGGGGCCGCGCAAGGCCCGGACGGTTTGGAGCAACCCGATCGCGTGGAAGGAGTGTCACGGCCGCCGCGCCTTCGGGGCCGGGCTGTTACTTCGATATGGGCTGGGGCTTGGCTCGGCGCTGCTCACCGGAGCCCTGATCTGGTCGTATCACCACGATGCGTTGCCGGCGCTGCGGGCCGCCGACGGTCGCTTGCTTGAGCCGCCCGAGGTGCTGCTGAGCGGCATCCGCGTGTTGCTGCAGATTCAGTTCATCCTCATCATTCTCGTCACGATCTACATCGGCGCCGGCAGCATCAGCCGGGAGCGCGAGGATGGGACCCTGGACCTGCTGCTGGCCACGCCGATCACACCAGGACAATTCATCTGGGGCAAGCTTCGCGGCCTGTTGAGCTATGTCGGGATGATGTCGCTGGCGCCGATTGTGTGCCTGGGCATGGTTCTGGCCTACAGCCTGGTGGCCTGGCATTGGGATTGGCCACAAGGGCGATGGACCGTAACTGTCGTCGTGCAAAGCATCTACGATGTCGGGCAGCAGGTCACGGTCGTTCGGCCGCTCATCGTGCCCGAGGCGGTGGTTTTCTTCCCCGTGGTCCTTCTGGCTTTTCTGGGGATGTGTGCCGCCGTCGCCATGAACTGGAGCATCAAGGCCAAAGGGGTGTTCCATGCCGTCGTGCCCAGTGTGGGCGTGATCGCGGCGGTGATGACGGTCACCGGCATCTGCGGCCTCACATCCGCCGAACGGATCCCGATCATCGGCGCGGCGTTCAACGCGTTCAGCCCCTTCACGCTGATCACCGTGATGCTCGATCCCCACCAGACCGCGGCGGGATACGTCACGACGGCGGGTGGAATCAGTTTTGTCGCCCGCTTTGTCCTGGCGCTGGGGCCGCTTTTGGCCGGATTGGCCTACTGCGTGGTGATCTATGTCGGCGTGGATACGCTGATCCGCAATTTTGATCTGACCGTCCGTCGCTTCGGCGGCGACTCATGATGGTGGCAATACAACATCGGTCCGGGACGATATACCGGGGCGATGAACCCGGCTTCAGTGGCACGGCTCCGAATTGGAACGGTATCCATGCCCAATCAGATGCCCGGTGGCAGCCGTTGGGAATGTCCGACTTGACCGGCCTTCCCCGCTTCTGGAGATTTACTGGCTTTTGCGGAGCGTTATCTATGAAAACCGTCAATTCGGCTCGCCGTGGCTTGATCCTCAACCATCTCACGGTCTGGTCCATGCTCCTTGTGGTGCTGCCGGCTTTCCTCATTGGGCCGATGGTGGCTCCGGTGCATGCTGAAAAAGAGCGCTCGGAGATGCGGGATGTGCCGCATCCGTTCCTGCTCTGGACTCCGGAGGAGGCCAAGGCGATTCGGCAACGGATCGAGAACGATGAGGGGGCGAAGAAGCAGTTGGAGTTCATGAGATCGAACACCGTGCGTGGTGGGCATCAGACGCTTTACAACCTGTTCGCGTACATGGTCCTGGGCGATGAGGAAGCCGGGGAGCGCGAGAAGCAGGCGCTTCTGCGGTTCATCGGCGGAAAGCCCGAGCCGATGACCTGGGGCATCGATCTGGACAAGCTGGAATGGCATATTGGCGGGCCGAGTCGAGGCGATCGCCACATGCGCGATGAGCAGACGCTCAACGTGTTGCGCTATGATGTGCTGTATCCGATCCTGAGCGATGAGCAGCGTAAGGGCATACAGGAAGCGATGCGCAACTACATCCGCTTCCACCTTTCCGGCCATCAGCCCTGGCACCCGCACTTCAGATATGACCGCATGAGCTGGCTGCCGAACATGCACTGGCCGCGTGCCATCGGCACACATCTCATGGCCGTCGCGCTCAAGGATGAGGACCTCATCCGCAAGATGTTCGAAAGCAAGGGCGGCTTCAAGTTCAAGATGGATGATTATCTGTGCAAGGACGGCTTCTACATGGAGGAGTTCGGCAAGTACTACTCCAATGTCGGCACCATGCTGATGTATTGCGAAGGGCTTGAGCGCCTCGGTCTTGGCAAGTACGGCTACGGCTATACCGGCAAGCACGGCGCGACGATGAAGAAGCATCTCTGGATGCCGATCACCATTGCCTATCCGAAGATGGAGGGCCCCGAGGGGGGAACGCCATCGCATCTCGCGGTGAGCATGGGCGACGCCAGCGATTTTTGGCTGCTTCAAGGTCGGGACCGTCAGGGTCGATGGCGGCAGCGCTGGTTCAGCAGTGCCCACATGAACGGCCCTCTGCCCAAGCTGAACATGCCGCTGTGGTTCGAGATCGGGCATCGCCGCTTCCCGGATGCGGGCTTCGATTATTTTCTGGCCAAGCTTCGTGGCCCGGATGAAGACACGTATCACCCGACGCTGTATTTCGGTCTCGAACCGATCAAGGCCGCGGAGGTCGCTGATCGTGCCCCGGCCGTGTCTTCAGTGGTTTCGCATGATCGCGGGTTCGCGCTGCTGCGCATGGATGAGACACCCGACTACTGGGAATCGGCTCGCCCGGCGGTCTCGTTGCAGTTTGCCATGTATTACGTCCACTATGTACACGACTGTTTCAGCCTGTTGCAGTATGTGAGCCACAATCGTCTGCTTTATCATCGGATGGGAACCACGCAGCGCGGCTATGCCGGCGGTGACTCATGGCGCGATTCGGTCCGCGGACACAGCGGTGTGGTGGTCGATGGCCTCCAGGCCAAGCCGGTGGATCGAGGCAATGAGGGTACGCCCAACCATCGCATTCGCGATTTCCTGAAAGGGCCGGGGCGGCTGGTATCCGTTCAGGCCGAGGGCGTCTACCCGGATGTCAATCAGACGCGGGCTTTCTTCCTGACCGATGAGTATCTCTTGGATACGTTCGAGCTGATCAGCGATCGGCCGCGGACTTATGATTGGCAGGTCCTGGCGGTCGGCAATGTCCGCCAGACCGATGGTTGGACGCCCGCCGCCGACTGGAGTGGGTCGCGCCCGGCCGAGCGCCTGCACCTGAGCAACACCATGGCGCGCCAGACCGACGGCGACTGGTATGTCGATGTGCTCCAGGATGATTCGCCCTATGCCGAGCCTCGGCAAGTGGGCGTTCGTATCCGCATGCTCCCCGAGCCCGAGACCATGATCCTGACCTCCCGACCGCCGATTGGCGACAACGAGGAGGGCGCGAGCGTCATGGTCAGTCGCAAGTCGCCGCGCACCGTGTTCGTCGCGTTGCATGAGCCTTTCGAGGGCGGTCAGGCCGCGAACCCGACCTTCGAGCGGATCAAGCAGGATGAGAATGTGCTGGCCGTCCGGATCGTGGGTGAGGGTGATTCGAAGGTCAATGACCGGGCGTTGCTGGCCCTTGAAGCGGCTA
>JAFIFY010000019.1 GCA_020831765.1 Phycisphaeraceae bacterium
TCGCCGTCCTCGATCACCGGGTTGGCCCAGACGGTCATGATTCGATTGTTGCTTGACTCGTATCTCGCGAGGAAGAAGTAGCTCTCGCCCGGGTCGTAAGCGAGTTCATCGTCATTTTCATCCGTGAGCGTGCGGGCAAACCATGTCGTACTGACCTGTCCGAATCCCCGTCCGAACACCACGACCTTGTCGCCCTCAAAGCCGATGTAGAAGCCAAAGCCCTGGTCTCCACGCGTGAATCCGCCCATGATCCGGTCATCGCCGGGCAGCGGCCCATCGGGGGCTTGGGCGATCAGGCTGAAGTAGTAATCGCCGGTGTCACGCTGGGCCGTGCTCAGCCC
This sequence comes from Phycisphaeraceae bacterium, assembly GCA_020831765.1. GTDB lineage: Bacteria > Planctomycetota > Phycisphaerae > Phycisphaerales > Phycisphaeraceae > JAFIFY01. Next base: position 342 of record JAFIFY010000019.1, read on the forward strand.
ATCGACCTCGCGGCGCACGAATTGGGTGCCGGCCGCGGATGCATCGGAAATTAGAAACGTGCCGACGGTGGCGTGACCGCCCTCGCTGAGAATGCCGGGGTAGCCCAGACCCTGGCCATGGACGCCGAAGGTGGCGGGATCCCCGCCCGGGAAATGTCCATGGTTGGCCGTGCCGCCGGGCACCTGAATGCCGCCACCGGCTAGACGCGAACTGCCAGCCCAATTGCCGCCCGCGCCCGGCTGACCAATGAGGTTGCCCTCCTCGTAAAGCGACGAGCCATCGCCCATAGGAAAACCATCATGGAGGATCAGCGAGCCGTGAGTCGGCGCGGCGGCGAAAGCCGTCAGGCCAGCCACCACGGAGGCACAGGCGAATCGGCAACACAATCGACGGCTTAAGTCCATCTTCATATCTCCTCTTCTCGACGAGGCTATGCCCGGTCACGAGCAACCAAGCCTCCCCAATTTCAGCGAACGCTGGCGGCGAGCACGAAGCTGCTCGTCAAGAAAGATACCTCAGGGATTCGATATGTCAACAATGAACCCAGTCCGACACGCTTTTGCGACTGACAACGCATATTTCCGCATCCCTTCGCGGTCAGAAATGTTCAGACACGCCGCGCCTGAGGACCGCCCCCGGGCAGGACGGCTCAGAATCGGATCAGGTCCAGTGATGGCTCGACCAGATTGTGAATCCGCTCCCAGGTCATGGCCCGGATCAACCATCGGCCTTGTTCATCTTTTTCAAACGTCAGCAGCCAGGTGGTGCGGAAATACTGCTGTCCGCCGAACGGCTGCTGAAGTCGCGTTCCGACATCAATACGGACCTGCCCGGAGCCGTCGGGGTGAATCTGAGCACCACGGACGCGGGCATCCTGCGCGGCAATTGGATGCCGGGCCACGCCTCGCTCGTATCGCTCAAGAATCTCATCCCGGTCGAGTTGCGGCTGATTCGGTCGAACACCGAGCATGGCGTCAGGGTGCAGGAACGGGGCCAGACGGCCCGCATCGTTCCCGGCGGACAGATCGACCAGTTCCAACGCGCGGGCCATGACCCGCTCGCGTTCGGTCGTGACCAATGTGGAACTGGTCATCAGGGCGACGATGATCGCCACCGGCACCAGCGCCCAGCGGGCATCAGCCAGACGCCGCCGCCGACGGGCACGCCAGACCAGCAGGACCGCCAGGAGGATCATGGTGACGATCGGGGTGATGGGGTCTTCAAAAAGCCAGAGTTGCAGAACGCTCGGGGATTCAAGTTGGGTCATCGGTGTGGGCCTCCCTCACGGTATTCTCGACAGCGACCCGGAATCGGGCAAATCCGGTGTGGCGCGGCCGTTGGACGGAACCCGCGGGGCCATCCGATAGACAGGGAGTGTGGCCGGTCAGGCGGCTTTGGCGCCCAATCGGTCGAAACTCGATCGCGCATGCCAAGGGCGGCTTAGACTCCATGACTTCACTGCTTGAGAAGAACCTGAGGACTCTTTCGATCCGGCACGCCCCCATGGCGGAGTTGGTTCGTTCCGCTTCGCCTTCGCCTCTGAGCGTCATGCCCTCCCGCAAAGGGCCGATAACCGCCACCGCGGCCCGAAGCGCGGCAACGGAACCCGAGATTTCCGCGGATACCGCGCCGTCTGAGGGCAACGACTCGGAGCGTGCGAAAGCTTCCGGGCGCGGCATTGCCGGGAGTTCTGAGGGTGATATTTCCGGGGGCGGGGTGATTCAGCTTGCCAGTCGATTTGATCCCGAGGGCGAGGCCGTCAAGCTCGTCTCCACGATCGAGGCCAGGAAAAGTGCCGTGGTGGTCGTATTGGGTTTCGGATTGGGCTATCACATTCGTCAGGTGCTCAAAACGATTGGTCCGGCCTCCGCTTGTGTGGTCTATGAGCCGGACATCGCGCTGGTTCGCGCGGTCCTGGAAATCGCCGACTGTTCGGATTTTCTGGCTGATGAGCGGCTCATGATCATGCTTGGTTCGGTGGATCGAGGCGAAGTGGTTCAGCGAATGGAGCCGCTGACGGTTCTGGCTTTGCAGGGCACGGTGATCCTGCATCACCCGCCATCCAGAAGTCTGCGTGAGAGGGAGCTTGCCGCGTTCGCTCAGGCGGTCACGGGCTTCCTGGGCTACGGGCGGATGCACCTGTCGACGATGATCGTCAATGCCACGCGCACGGTCTCCAACTACCTGGGCAATTTCGCCGGCTATGCGGCCGGCCTCACGACCGACGGGCTTAAGGATGCGGCGCGCGGCTATCCGGCGGTTTGCATCAGCGCCGGTCCGAGCCTGGCGCGGAATGTCCATCTGCTCGCCAATCCAGAGTGGCGCAAGCGCGTGGTGGTCATCAGCGCCCAGACGACGCTCAAATACCTGCTGGCCCGAGGGATCACGCCGGATTACGTGACCGCCCTGGACTACTCATCCGTATCCACTCGTTTTTACGAAGGTCTGCCGCCCCTTGAAGATTGCACGCTGGTTGTCGAGCCGATGGTCCATCCGAGTGTGCCGGCGGCGTATCCCGGCCCGGTTCGAATGACCCAGAGTTCCTTCCTCAACTCCATCACAGGCGACAATCGATGGCGATATGACATTCGCTACGGCGCGACGGTCGCTCACCTGTCGTTCTACCTGGCTCAGCATCTGGGATGTGATCCGATTCTGTTCATCGGCCAGGACCTTGGGTTCACCGACGGCTTGTATTATTGTCCGGGATCGCCGATCCACGATGTCTGGATGCCGGAGATCAATCCGTTCAACACGCTGGAGATGATGGAATGGCGGCGCGTGGTCGCCTGTCGTCCCTTGCTGGTCAAGGTTCAGGACCAGCGCGGCATGCCGATGTATCAGGACGAGCAGATGTCCACGTATCTCAAGCAGTTCGAACGGGATTTTCTCGAAGCCGAACAGCAAGTCATCGATTGCACGGAAGGCGGAGCGGCCAAGCTGCATTCGCGGGTCATGGGCTTTGAAGAGGCACTGCGCCGATATGCCCGCAAGCCATTGCTGCCGTTGCCCCGGGCATCGAACAGGCTGGACCCGCTGAGGTTGGCTCACGGGCGGCGGATGTATCGCCGAAGGCGAGCCGAACTGGATCGACTGCTGGAGCTGAGTCTTCGCACCGTGGAACTGCTCAAGCGGCTGAGGGAAAAGGTGGACGAAACCGACCAATACAATCGGCTGGTGCGGCGGATCGATGCTTGCCGCGCTGAGGTGATGGGGATGAAGGAAACCTTCGGGATGATCGAGGAGTTCAACGCCATCGGCGTCTTCAATCGATTCAAGGCGGACCGCCAACTGGCAGCGCGTAACACCGACCCCAGCGATCGCGAGCATCGGATCAGCCAGGTGGATCGCGATCTTTCGAACGTTCAATGGATCATCGAAGCCTGCCGGGAGGCGATCAGACTCTTCGATGAGCACCAGAAGGATCTGGGCCAGGCAGAGGGCCAAGCCGGACGGAGGACCGTGGACGCGGCCTGAGCGCTGCGCGGAGCCGGCGTCGTCCATGTTTCAGGTCGGGCATGGGCCGCGCAATGGAACAGGATCGGGTGTGCCGCGGCCGATATCGGTTATCAGGCTGCCGCGACCTTGGGGATGAACACCCGCACGGCATTTCTGCCTGAGGCTTTGGCGGCATAGACCGCCTGGTCGGCGGCCTTGATCAATTGCTCGACACGCTCGAACTCAGCGGCTTCCATGGCCGCCACGCCGATGCTGGCGGTGATTTTGAGTTTCTGGCCGTCTCCGGTCTCAAACTCCGAATCCTCGATGGTCCGCCTGATCTGCTCGGCGAGCCGGGCGGCGTCTTTTCGTCCCGTGCCGGGCAGAACCACGGCGAATTCCTCCCCGCCGTACCGGGCGACCAGTGCTTCGGCCGGCGCGGCTTTGGTTATTGTCTGAGCCTGCTTGATGAGAACATCGTCGCCGGTCTGGTGACCGTGGGTGTCGTTGAACCGCTTGAAGTGGTCGGTATCCAGGAACAGCACGCCAAGGGCCTGTCCGTTCCGGCGTGCTGAATCGAACGATTCCCTGATGAACTGATTGAATCGTCGGCGGTTGGCCACGCCCGTGAGCGCATCGGTGAGCACTTCGGCGACCAGCCGTTTGTTCTCCCGTTCCAGTTCCATGCTGCGCTGCTGCTGTTGCATCGTGATCTTCAGCAGTGCCTCGTCCGCCCGGGCGAGGATTTCCTCTCCGTTGCCCAGGTTGCCGGTTTCAATGCTGAAGAGTCGGCGCATCTCCTGCGTGGCCTCATGCGCGGCCTGAAGCAGCGGCTGAGACTTCTCCCTGGTGAGATTGAACCACTGCATGCACCGCCGATAGAATCGGTCGAGCGATTCTCCGGGTGTGATCTCGGCCAGAACATCGGCCGCATCGTTGCCGACCGCGACACAACGCGTCAGGGTGCGTACCTGCTCGGGCGCGGAGTCGGCATCTTCGTGATGCCTGATGGGCTCGGCGAGCATTTCAGGCAGATTCCAGTGCAGCGCCAGCGCAGCGCCGACCTGGGCGTGGTCGGTACCGAGCATCTCCCGCTCATATCGGGGCAGGGCTCGATGGCCGTCCTTGTTGGCCTGGACCAGCGTGTGGTATTCATCGCCCAGGACCTGACTCATGGCCAGCATGCCCAGGTCCTGCAACAGGCCGCACAGAAACGCCTCTTCATGACAGAACAACCCAGCCTGTTTGGCCAGCATGCGTGACGTCGTCGCCGCGAAGAGCGAACGCTTCCAGAGCGCCAGGTGATCGAACCCGTCCGGATCGCCCGCTTTTTTGAGATTGGGCACGAGGGAGAAGCCCAGCGCCAGGGTCTTGACGCTGCTCAATCCCAGGACCACCAGGGCATGGCTGATCGTCGATATCGACTGGGTCTGGCCGTAGAAGCTGGAATTGACGGTCTTGAGGATGCGGCTGGAAAGCGCTGGATCATTCTGAATCGTCGCCGCGATCTGATGAATATTGACATCAGGTTGCTGCACCAGGTCGATCACTTCCAGCGCGATCGCCGGAAGACTGGGCAGCCGTGACGATTCAAGAATCCGCTTGAGCAGGTTGGTCGCCATCTTTTCTCTTCCACCCCTTCTTGCCACGGCCACATGGCCGGTGCGAATTGCCGGGACCAAGCCGCCTTCGAATCCACAAGCCGCGATCACAGCCTGGGGTGTTGGGGTGGCCTCCAATGGACGCGATCAAAACGACGACCCGGCCGACCGGCTCCACCGACCGGCTGGATCAATCACGTTGCCCGTTCGCTGAGACTTGTATCGACCTGATCTCCAGCCCGCTTTGACCGGGAGAAGCCCTCCAATGCGGGAATACGAGGGTAATTTCATCAAATATAACCAGCGGAATAAACCTGAACCGCACAGTCGGATGTGGTGAACACAACAGGCCGCCGGAGGGTGGCGGCCTGTTGGATCGTATTGGCGTGAATGGGTAAACCAGGCGGGTAATCAGGCCCGATAACCTTGTCAGGTGCTCTCGGCCCCGGCTTCGGCCAGTTTGGCATCACCATTTTCTTCCGGCGGATCGCTGGGCGTAAAGGTGAGGTTTTCACCAATATCATCGGCGCTCACCAGAATCAACTGTCCGGCCTGGAAATCGCCCCGGAGTATTGACTCACTGAGCGCATCCTCGAGCGATTGCTCGATGGCCCGCCGCAACGGCCGCGCGCCGAAATCGGGGTTGAATCCCTTCTTGATCAGGAACTCACGGGCCTTCTGGTCCAGTTCCAGCTTCAAGCCGCGGGCTTCGAGGCGCTTCTTCACCTTGGCCATTTCGTAGTCAATGATGCTTTCCAGATCTTCCCGGGAAAGCGGTCGGAAGACAATCACATCATCCAGACGATTGATGAACTCGGGGCGGAAGTACCGTTCGATCTCCCCCATGAGGGTCTGCTTCATCCGTTGGTAATCGGTCTCCTGATCGGCCTTGGCGAAACCGAACCCGCCGCCACTCTTGATCAGGTCAGCCCCGATGTTGCTGGTCAGGATCAGGATCACGTTCCGGAAATCCACATGCCGGCCGAAAGAATCGGTGAGCTGGCCCTCCTCCATGATCTGGAGCAGCATGTTGAACACATCCGGATGGGCTTTCTCGATCTCGTCCAGCAGAAGCACGGCGTAGGGGCGGCGACGGATCTGCTCCGTGAGCTGGCCGCCTTCTTCGAAGCCGACGTAGCCCGGAGGCGCGCCGATCAGGCGGCTGACATTGTGCTTCTCCATGTACTCGCTCATGTCGATGCGGATCAGCGATTCCTCGTTGCCGAACATGAACTCGGCCAGGGCCTTGGAGAGCAGCGTCTTGCCGACGCCCGAGGGTCCGACGAAGATGAACGAGCCCATGGGCCGGCGCGGATCCTTGAGCCCGCTGCGGGCGCGGCGAATGGCCTTGGACACGGTCTTGATCGCCTCGTCCTGACTGACGACCTTCTTGTGAAGCTCGACTTCCAGATTGAGCAGCCGCTCGCTTTCGGCCTTCTCCAGCCGCGTCAGCGGCACACCGGTCATCTTGCTGACCACCTCGGCGATGACTTCCTCATCGACGACGCCATCAACTTCCTTGGATCGGTCGCGCCACTTCTGCTGAATCTCCTCCTTCTTGCGGCGGAGGGTTTCAGCCTGGTCACGCAGTTCGGCGGCTCGTTCGTAGTCGGCCGCCCGGACGGCCTCCTCCTTGTCCACCGAGAGCCGCTCGATCTGGGATTCGATCTCGGCGAGGTCCGGTGGCTTGCTCATGCTCTTGAGCCGGATACGCGCTCCGGACTCATCAATGACATCGATCGACTTGTCCGGCTGGACGCGCCCGGTGATGTACCGCGTGGACATTTCCACCGCCGCGCGTAGCGCTGTATCGGTGATCTGCACGCGGTGATGAGCCTCGTACCGATCGCGAAGCCCCTGGAGAATCTGGAATGTCTCGTCGGTGTTGGGGGGCTCGACCATGATGGTCTGGAATCGGCGCTCCAGAGCGCCGTCCTTTTCGATGTACTTGCGGTATTCATCAAGCGTGGTGGCGCCGATGCACTGAATCTCACCGCGGCTGAGGGCGGGCTTGAGCACATTGGAAGCATCGATCGCGCCTTCAGCGCCACCGGCTCCAACCAGCGTGTGAAGCTCATCGATGAACAACACCACGTTGCGCGCTCGACGAACCTCGTTCATCACCGCCTTGATCCGTTCCTCGAACTGGCCGCGATATTTGGTGCCGGCGACCATCATCGCAAGGTCAAGAACCACGATGCGACGATTGTCGAGAATTTCGGGCACATCGTTGGAGATGATCTTCTGGGCCAGACCCTCGACGATCGCGGTCTTGCCCACACCGGCCTCGCCCAGCAGCACCGGGTTGTTCTTGGTGCGGCGGCAGAGAATCTGGATGAGCCGTTCGATCTCCTTGGTACGACCGATAACCGGATCGAGTTGATCCTCACGGGCCAGTTCGGTCAGGTCGCGGCCGAAGCTGTCCAGGGCCGGCGTCTTGCTCTTGCCGCCCCGCGTCGAACCACCGGGCGCCGCGGCCTCTGAGCGGCCGGATGACGATTCCTCGGTATCCACGCCCGCGCCCAGAAGGTTGAGCACCTCCTCGCGGACCTCCTCAAGTTTGAGGCCCAGGTTCATCAGAACCTGCGCCGCCACGCCCTCATGCTCGCGAAGCAGTCCGAGAAGCAGGTGCTCGGTGCCGACATAGTTGTGATTCAGATTCCGGGCTTCCTCGATGGCGAATTCGATCACCTTCTTGGCGCGCGGCGTCTGGGGCAACCGGCCCATGGTCACCATGTCCGGACCGCTCTTGACCAGCTTCTCAACTTCGAGGCGCACCTTGCGAAGATCAACCTCGAGGTGCTTGAGCACGTTCGCGCCCACGCCTGAACCTTCCTTCACCAGGCCGAGCAGGATGTGCTCGGTGCCGATGTATTCATGGTTGAAACGCTGGGCTTCCTGATTGGCCAGGGCCATGACCTTCCGTGCGCGATCTGTGAACCGTTCGAACATTTTTTCAAGTTCCCAAGTTCAAGGTTCCGGGGCGGGGCAATTCCTCTTAGAGTCCTCTACGGGCACCACATACTGCCGGTCGGACCATGACGCTGAGTCGGTTGAGGCGTCCCGCATCGGGCGGGTTTCCTCTTATTCTAGTCCATTGTCTCCATCGTGCCCTCTTTGCCCGTTCGCTTGGCGACATCGTCGCTTATCGGTTCCGCCGACCCGGTTTCCCCAACCTTTGCCAGGTTGGTGGTTTGGATGGCTTCAAAGAGCGGGGCATCCCATACCGGGGAGGGTTTGGACTTACCGGGTCCGGCCCAGGATCGAGCGCCCATCATCACTTGGGACACCGACAGGCCGTAACGCCGCGCAAAAATCGTGAACAGGTGACCGATTCCCTCAGCGCGTGAGCCGTGGCCTCGCATGCGCCTGCCGAAAGCTGACTCATTCAACCGCCCGTTTCTGACCTGCCGGATACCAGCCAGAATCCGTCCGGCCGCCTCAGGACGTGACCGTTCCAGCCAGTCGATGAACAGCTCCTTGACCTGATGCGGAAGCCGCAGCATGACCCAGCCCGCCGAGGTCGCGCTGTGCTCAGAGGCGGCCTGCAGCAATTGCGGGATTTCGCGATCTGTCAGGCCGGGGATGATCGGGGCGACCATGACGGTCACCGGCACACCCGCTCCTGCCAATTCAGCCATGGCCGCAAGCCGATCACCCGGGCTTGATGCCCGTGGCTCCATCGTTCGGGCAAGTTCTTGATCCAGCGTGGTCAGACTGATCGCTACCCGAGCCAGCCCCTGGCGGGCCATGGGGGCGATCAGGTCGAGGTCACGAAGCACAAGGCGGTTTTTGGTCACGATGGTGTAGGGCTGCTTGAACCGCCCCAGCACCCGCAGACAATCGCGGGTGATCTCCAAACGCCGTTCCACCGGTTGATAGCAGTCGGTGACGCCACTGAGCACGATCGGCTCGCCCGACCAGCTTGCGGCGCTCAACTCCCGTTCGAGCAGCAGCGCGGCATCGGGCTTGGCCAGCAGGCGCATCTCGAAGTCCAGCCCACAGGAGAAACCGAGGTACTCGTGACCCGGACGGGCGTAACAATAAATACAGCCATGTTCGCAGCCGCGGTAGGGGTTGAGGGTCCAACGGAAGGGGATGTCGGGGCTCTGGACCCGGTTGATGACGCTTTTGGATCGATCACGGTAGACTTGCGTCGCAATCTGCCCGCCGGGTTCAGCCAGCGTTTCATCCCGATGCTCGCCCAGTACATGAAGGCGCAATGGCTCGAACCGGTTCCCCGGATTCAGCCCCGACGCCCGACCGGGGCGCACCCCGCCAGTCAGCCCGTCTTTCCAGTCACCATCCATGACCTAACATTATGCGAACAAATGCGGCCTGTCCAGTCGGCTCCAAAAGGTGCGGCCACATTGATAGCTGGCGATCTGCCCGCTCGGTGTAAGTCAGGTCAAGGCAGTTGCAGAACCTGGCCGACTCGAAGCGATTGCGGGTTGGTGATGTTGTTCGCACTGGCGATGTCCCGCCATCGCTGACCGTCGCCATAGTGACGCACGGCGATGCTCCACAGGGTGTCGCCGCGCTGGACGGTGTGGGTGCCGCCGCGAGCCGGAGGCGGTGGGGCGGGTTCGAATGGCTCAAAGCCGTTGGCCGGTCGGGTATCGGCGATGGCGTCTGGCGTGCCCGGGTCGAAAGGGTCGTGAGCCCACGCATCAGGCTCAGTTGTTGTGGTCTGCCGGTTGCTCTGGCAAGCGCCCAGTGACAGGGCGATCACAAGTCCGAGGGCAAGCATCGAGGAAGCTTTTAGCATGGGTTTAACTCCGGGCGGGGTGCGGATCGAGATCGATTGCGGCTTCGACTCGAAGTGTACTCGATCCCAGGAATTGAGCAAGAGTTGGGTGGGCATCGTCGCCGACCGGAGGCCGGAATTGATGATTCCTTAGCCAGTCGCGTCGCTCGGCTGCTCGACGTCGGAGCCAATCGATGCCACCTGCCGCATTCGGCGTCGGGCGGCGGGATCCCTGAAAACGCGACAGGGCGGATGGATGCGGCTGAAACAATCGCTGAAGATGAGGGGAGAACCAATCGACCCCGTGCGCGTATCATGGTATAAACGAGTAAATCGGGTTTGGGTGGCCCAAGCCCGTATCCAATGCCGGCATGGCATGGAAGCATGCCGGTGAGAACGTTTTGATGTGTGTTTGATGCATCGTCGTCGAGGCGTCGATGCCGGCAGACCGGCCGGAGGATTCAGGCCATGACCAACGCTCAGAAAATTGCAGTCGCCGCCGTGGTTTTTCTCTGTCTGGCCATCATCGGCTACTTCGTATTGGTGCCCGCGGGTACGGACAATGGTCCGCCCGTCGAGGGGACGGAAGTGGCCGCCAACGGCGAGGATGCCACCGATTCCGATCCCACGCTTGCGCCGTTGGAAGATACGACCGAGCCATGGCGCGATCCCACCCGGGAATCCATGGCTGGACCGGTACGCGATGTGATCGGCGAGGATCGGGACCGGAGCGGGGAAACCCGCACGCCGACCCGAACGCCGCGTACCGGTGACTTGGACATCACCGACGCTGACATGGCTGATGCCATGGCCGATTCTGGAGTTCGAAACGGCCGCAACGATGAGCGTGCCCACGATGAAGGCCGGACGGCCGGCGGCGATAGTGCTGATGAGACCGAGCGAGAAGCCCGTGAGGAGGAGCCTCGCCGAACCGATCCGACCACCACCAGAACGACCGAGCCGGACCCGCTGGATGCCCGTGAAATGGACCGCCGCCGGCAGGAGGAAATCGCCTCCATCCTCGTGGCCCTCAACCGTGCCACCGCCGACCTCCAACGCACCACCCCCGGAACCGGAACCGGAACCCGGCCCTCCCCCGGAACTCCCGGAACTCCCGGTACGACTCGCGATGCGGACAGGCCCGGCGACACCACCACGCCCCGCCCGACCACCGGGCGCGTGCTGCCTGAATCTCACACCGTCGTGCAGGGTGACAGTCTCACCGCCATCTCGCAGACCTACTACGGCAGCGCCCGATACTGGCGGCAACTCGTCCAGCACAATCCGGATCTTGAAGACCCCGACCGCCTGCGGGTCGGACAGGTCATCAAACTACCGCCTTACGATTCGGTGGTGAGGACGGCCGCTCCGACTCCCACACCCACAACCCCAGCCACGCCGGACAGGCCGACCCGAACCACCTCACCGGGTGAACGGACGCATACCGTGGCGGAAGGGGACAACCTTTGGAAGATCGCCGAGCAATACTACGGCGAGGGCGGCAATTACCAGCGCATTTTCGAAGCCAACCGGGTGCTTTTGGGCGATAACCCCAATAATCTCCGCGTTGGGCAGGTTCTGGTCATTCCGCCGCGATCGCCGAATATGCCCTGATCATGCCCGAGCGGGCAGCTCGATCCAGGGGCACTTGCCCAAAGGATGAAGCCGATCATTCTCCGGGTGACGGCCCCGAAAGCCCATGCTCGAACGACGCTCCTGTTTTACGTTTTCAGCATCATTGGGGCCGCGACTCCGGCCAACGCACAGGACGCGGTCGGCGATTCCAGCATGCAATACCGCGTCGAACGCACATCCGCCGCGCCGGGCACCGTGCGGCTGGATTCCATGCCTGCTCCTGCTTGGAATTGCGCTTTCCGCGGGTATCCCTGCTCATGCCGCCAACCGTGTACCTGCCACCGGGTTGTCCAGCGTCGGGGCAAGGCTTACCGAAGCTCAGGCTCGACAGGTCGATCGGCTGGTGGCCCGGTTGGGGGATGCGGATTTCCAGGTTCGTGAGAACGCCGCGCTGGCTCTCCAACGGATGGGCGATGCGGCGGTTATGCGACTGATGTCCGGGCTTGAGTCGGACGATGTCGAGATTCGTGCGCGTGTCCACGAGATCCTGCGGAACCTCGGGCACGCCGACGGTGTTGACCACATCCGCTGGCTGGTCACCTTTGCCGATGGTTTAAGTGGGCCCGCCCTTGCCGCGGCCGACGGGCAGGCTGTAATCGTGTCCGGCCCAGGCTTTGGCCTTGCTTCGCTGGATGCGGCCAACGGCCAGGTCATCTGGCAACACGGCTTGATGGCCGCGCCCCACACCAGCGCTCAGGTGGTGGATCCGTACGTGCTGATTGTCACCAAAGACGCTCAAGGGGCGGCCCTTGTCGCGGTACGCATCGAGGATGGCAGGCAGGCGTGGCGGACGCAGTTGCCGCCAGAATCGCCCGGACCGTTTGCGGTGGATGAAGAGGGACGCGTGTTGATGCTGGTGGCCGGTGGCAAGATGCTCCTGCATGTGGATGCGGCCACCGGCGAGGTCGTCTGGCAATCGGAACTGGAATTCGCCGCCATGGGTGAGCCCGCCGTCGATGAAGACTGGGTGGCGGTGGTCTCAAGGCAGGGAAGAGTCGCAGCGCTGGATCGGCGAACGGGGCAATCGCTCTGGTCGGTTGATCTGGAAACGGAGGAGCCGGTGGTGGCCTGGCCAACGGCCGGTGCTGGGCGATTGATCGTCACAACCACGGCGACGGTCTTCGGCCTGGATGCTGAAGATGGCCAGATCGTGTGGACAGCACGCCGTCCGCAGGATCACATGTTCATGGCTCGCCCGCGGATCCATGGGCGGCAAGTGCTGATTTCCGCCGGCAATCGACTGCTGGCCCATCGAGTAGACAATGGCCGTCGCGAGCTTGACGCCCAGTTTCGACGAATCGGTGAACTCAACGCGGTTGTAAGGCCCTACAGTCCGGGATTTCAGCCGCAGGGGCGCTGGGACCAGACGTACACCATCAGTTCTTCACGCTTCCATGGGGGCAGCATCCGCGGGCTGGGCAATTTCTTTCCCGGAACCTTCGCGACGACTCCGGCCGTTGGTGAAGACGAAGGGAAACGGTACCTCGGCTATCACCGCACGCTGTTGACCCTCGACCGCAACGGAACACCCCAGGGGTTCATGACTTTTCGCGATCCGATCTGGCACCCACCGGTTGTGCGCGGCGACATGCTGCTGGTGAACATGAGCATCATGCCGCCGCCGGAGGTTCTGCTCCATATCCCAGACGGCGAAGCGCCAGCCGTGAGCCGATCACGCCCGCCGGCGACCACCCTGGTGGCTCTGCAACTTCCCTGAGATGTTCCGCGTCGCAGTTCCGATGAGACGGGCACATGGGACTAGCCTGTCCAGATATCTTCACTTCGCGGAGTTGGACACCGAGTGTGCAGTCGTGAATGGGGCCGATTGAAAGCTTGGCCTTGCGCGCATTGGTATGGTTTCGCCCGAGTGCAGATTCGGCGTTCTCGGCGACTTTGGCAGGTTTTTAGCCTACACTTACCAGAGGTTCTGTAGTTTGTTTGAGGATGTGCTCCATGACCAAGGTGGATTCGGCATTGGATGTGGATGGGGATGAAATTCAGAAAGGGGACACCGTCGCATCGCTGGGTGATGGCATGACCGGTCGGGTCTGCGATATCTCGGTCGAGTCCGACGACACGGCTTTTGTCCGCCTTCGCCCGATTCACAGTCCATTCGGCAAGGGCGTGTGGCACGCCGCCGAACACGTCAAGCGGGTCGGAGCCGGTCGCAAGCGCCGGTGAAAGGTGATCGCCGGCGAGCTTTCCGGCCACGAGACCGGTGCAAGTACATTCGAATTCAAGGTGCATCGAGTCGA
>JAFIFY010000143.1 GCA_020831765.1 Phycisphaeraceae bacterium
GCCAGGCCGTCGGAGAATCGGAACTCCGCCGCGCCCCATGGGCATGTCCAGAGGCGCCGCTCGAGCGGCACTTCGTGTCCGATTGCGATGCTGTGGGCAGGATGGCCCCGGTCCGCGAGCGCCAGCAGAAGCCCCCGGCGACTGATGGTCAGCGGTCGCGCAGCATTCGTTGCTGTTGATGATTCAGCCTGACTCGTGTCCACTTGGCCTTGGCTGATCTGGCTTCGGAGACTGGCGAGTTCCTGTTGGACCTCAATCATCGAGTGATGACTCATCCAGGCGGCGACCCAACCGGCACAGGCGACAACTGCGACGGCCGCGGCAATAGCAAGAACCACCGGTCGTCGATGGGTCGGTCGTGGGTCCGAGGCGAGCGCCGCCACCGTCACAACATCAGCGTTCAGCGCCTCCCGAAGGCTTTCCAGTTCGTAGGCCTCCATGACCAATGCATCCAGGACATCAGGGTCTGCATCGATTCGCTGACGTAGCTGAGCAGTCTCGTCTGCTCCAAGCTCGCCCTCCAGATAACGTTCGATGAGTTTGGTGTCGGATATCCTCATGGCTGGTCGCTCCTGATGAGGGTTCGACCGATACAGTCGCGTAGTGCCTGACGTGTGCGGGTGAGGACCATCTCCACAGCGGCGACGGTCTTGCCGACCTTCTGGGCAATCTGCCTGCAGGACATCTGCTCGGAGTATTTCAGGGTCAGGACGTATCGATCCTTTGGCTTGACCTTACTCAGACATCCTGAAAGCGCAGTTCGCCGCCGGTCCGCCTCGTCGGCCAACCGGTCGGTAACCTCGGCCAGGCGTGTCAGGCTCTCCTCATCCAGCACAAGTCGATCCCGAGCCACCGATCGACGCCACCGCAGCACCTCGATGCGTGCCACACCGATCGCCCATGCCTGAAACGGCCGCGAACCGTCGTACTCAGCCCATTTCCGCCAGAGATCCGCCGCCACATTCTGGATCAGGTCATCCACGACGTGATGGTCACCCGTCGCGATGAGCAGAAAGGCCCGCAAGGCCCGTTCGGCCCGCAGAAACGCCGAAGTGAAATGGTTGGGATCGTTGGTCATTCCATCGTTAATCCACCGCAGCCCGGAAATCCCAACAGAAAACTCTACGTGATTTCGTTTCGTGGCTTGTGAAACCTGCCGCGGTCAACGCCGCGAACCCAACCCGGCGGCAATAGCTTCGGCATGGTTTCTTCGGGGTCCCAAAGTTCAGAATTGCGATCAATCACAGTGCTCGATTGATGGACTTTTGATCAACACCGGTCAGCTCGTGACTGATGGCGGGCGGCTCTCGATGCTTGACGATAAGTATTTCAACTCCTCCGCTTTGTACCTCGGAGCCTGCCGGGTCGATGTCGCTGTACTTGAGCGCCAAGGCGTTCAATCAGTCGCCGCGGCACGTTCCGCGTTGCCGCCGGTCGCACCGATTCAGGATGATTCCAGCGTGGTCAACGCATCAAAAAGAATATCCATGCCTGGACCGGTGCGGTAACGGTGGGCGAGTTGGCGAAGGGCCTCGGGATCGATCGTGTCTGGTCGGGTGAGCGGATGCGGATCGCGATCCATGGCCTGACGTAACGGCCGCGCGGCGGCCACATCCTCTTTGCGCATCGCCGCTTCGTGAAGCCGAACCGCCCGCTGATGTCTGGCTGTGCCGACGCGATGCGGTCCGCTGGGCTCGTCCGCGGCGTCGTGCAGCGATACAAATCGACTCAGCTCATGCTCCGACAGACCAACATCGGCGAGATCCGACGAATTCGGAGCAACCTTGGCTGCTGGTTCACCCAAGGCGGAACCTTCAAGCCCCTCAGGCCGGGAACTGCCCTGAACCGCCTGATGGCATTGTCCCCCCCCATGCGAGTCGTTGCGAGGCGGGTTGTGGTAGGGTGTGGGTGTGGCGTACTGGTTGGTCAAGAGCGAGCCTTCGGCGTGGTCGTGGAGCGATCATTGGAACAAGCCGGGGCGAATCGAGCCCTGGAACGGTGTCCGCAACCATCAGGCGGCCAACGCCATGCGCCAGATGAAGGTCGGCGACCGGTCGTTCTTTTATGAATCGGTCAAGCAACCGGGCATCGTGGGCATTCTCAAGGTGACCCGATCGTTTTATCCCGATCCGACCGACAAGACGGGGAAATTCGGCATGGTGGACTTCAAGGCCATCAAGCCGCTTCCCCGCAAGCTTGCCCTGGCCGAGCTTCGATCGCATGAGGCGGTCGCGGAGTTGGCGCTGTTCCGGCAATCGCGATTGAGTGTGATGCCGGTGCCGGCGAAAGTCTGGGCGTACCTGATCGACCTGGCGGCGCGGCCCGGATAAGACGGGCGGGGTCGCGCGGGACCGGGGTTGCGCTTCCGGGGGTTACTTCCGGGGTTTGCGGGCGCGGATTGGAGACTTCCGGGGGTGACTTGGTTTTGGTTTTGGTTTATTGATTCTTGCAGGAGTATGCTTGGATGTCTTTGATTGTGACCGGCAGTATCGGCATTGATACGGTAATCACCCCTGGGCGGCGGGCTGATGAAGTGATGGGCGGTTCGTGTGTTTACTTCGCGGCCGCCGCGAGTTTTCTGACGAAGGTGCGGATCGTGGCGGCGGTGGGCGAGGATTTTCCTGACACGCTCCACAAGCAGATTCGCGCGTTTGATGTCGATGACAGCGGCCTGGAGAAGCGGCGGGGAAGCAAGACTTTTCGTTGGACGGGGCGTTACTTCGACAACATGAACCAGCGGGAGACGCTGGAAGTCCATCCCAACGTCCTGGCCGAGAAGTTGCCGCCCGTGCCGCCGAACTTCAAGGACAGTCGTTATGTATTCCTGGCCAACACGCATCCAGCCGGCCAGATCGAACTGCGCGATCAGTTTCCCGAAGCGAAGCTTGTGGTCGCCGACACGATGGACCTCTGGATCGAGACCGCGCGGCCGGAACTGGAGAAGCTGCTGGGCAAGATTGATGGCCTGGTGCTCAACGATTCAGAGGCGACGCAGTTGACCGGCAAGAGCAACCCGATGGACGCCGCCGACGCGATCATCGCCATGGGACCGAGCTTCGTGGTGGTCAAGCGCGGCGAGTACGGCTGCGTGCTGGTCCACAAGGAGGGCCTGACCTCGCTGCCGGCCTACCCCGCGCGGAAGGTGATCGATCCGACCGGCGCCGGTGACAGCTTCGCCGGTGGCATGATGGGCTATCTGGCCCTGAAGGATTCGGCGTCCTATGCAGCGCTACGCCAGTCGCTGGCGGTGGGCACGGTCGTGGCCAGCTTCAACATCGAAGATTTCAGCCTCGTACGCTTCAAGTCGATCGACCTCGCGGCCATCGAAGCCCGGCTGTCGGAATACGCCGCGATGCTGCGCATTGAAGAGCGGCTGTGATCTCCAGGGACATTGATCCGCGCTCTACGCGAGTCGGGCATGGCCTCGATCGGCAGAGCCTTACGGATTCGACGTCGCGGCCCGGCGCTGCTCCCAGCGCTTGCGGTTGATCATGCCTTGGGCGAAGGCGGTATAGATGCCGGCTTTGTGCATCGGGTGGAGGCGGCTGGTGGTTTCCAGGATGCCGATCCGCTCCAGTTGCTCTTCCGTCCATTCGTGGTCGATCGCGGCCAGCAACCGATAGACCACCATGGCCTCCCGATCGGTGACGACCGTGTCATCCAGTTCTTCGCGAGCAGCGCGAAGAACCTGGTGATGGGCGTTGGTGGCGTGACGGATCACTTCATCGGCGGGCCGCTGGGCTCGTGAAGCGGCCATTGCCCGAAAGGCCGAGACCTGGGCGCGGAGTACCCGGTCGTCCAGCCGCCGTTCCCGCTGCCGCGCTTCATTATCAAGGCCCATAAGAATCTCCAGACCCGCCAGCAGGGCATCAGCGGCTTCCCGGTCAAACCAGAACTTATCTTCGTCCTCGGCCATCTTGTCGAGAGCTTTTTTCTCCAACTCGCGGAGTTGATCGTGGACGGTGCGGGCCTGGAGCACATCGCCTTTGATCAGATACTCAACGATCGCAATCCACGCTTCGGCCTCCAGCCTCCAACCCAAATCGGTGATCTTGCCGGCCAGGTGCCTCGCGGGCTCGATCAGACCGGCGTCGGCCATGTCGAAGGCGAGCGTATCGAATTCGATGTCGCGATCTTCGCCCTCCTGCAGCTTGGCGACCGCCTCCTCAAACGCGGTGAGTGCTCGATCCATCTCCGCGTGATCGCTCGCCAGAGCGGCCTTGAATGACTCCATACCATGCCGCAACACGGGTCGAGATTCGGGCCTGGCCATTTCGAGCAATGGTCCCGCATCGCCATGAGGCTGAACATACAGGGCCGCCCAAGCCGGCATGCCCGCCGCCTCGGCTCGGATGTCGACATCCGCGATCCGTTCCACCAGCCCACGCGCCCGGCCGATGCGTTCGAGCGCCGCCGGGGTAAGCTCCAAGTGATGGAGTACCACCGCCTGACCGGCCAGCAGGCCGGACCATGAGTCGAATATCCAATCAAGCGTTTGGGCGCTGTGGTTGGTATCCGTCTCACCGGAACGTACGATCCTCGCATCGATCGCATCGGCGGCCTTGACGGCCTCGGCGATCCACCAGGCCGGGTCTTCGATTCGCCGCTGGGCGGGCTGCGCGGCCTCGGTATCGGCCGGCGGGGGCGGTGATGCGGCGATCAACGCTGAGATGGTCATGCATGAGGCAACCAGAAGACAACACGCAAGATGATTGTGCATGAATCGATCCATGTTCACGATCTCCGAACCCCGGCGACGGTTGTCGGTGATATTCAGCCGCGCCGACCGGGCATCGGCGCGGCGGTGTGATCGATCAGGACTCGGTGATCCCGTACTCGGCGAACCGTTCATCAATGATCCGTTCGAGGATGCCCGCCAGGTCCGCACCGGTATCCGGCACCTCCATGTCGCGCATCTTCTCCTCAAGCGCGGCGACAAAATCCATCAGGCGCTCGTTGCTGAGCGTATCCGGCAGAGAGACGCGCCGGGCGTTGGGATCCCTGGCGATCAATCGAGCCAGTTCATCGCCCTGTTCATTGGTGAGCATCTCATGGCTGAAAGCACGAATACCGCGATCGAGAATCCGTGTGGCGTGCGCCTTGTCTTCTTCGGAAAGGTCCGAGGGCATGATGTATCGGACCTGCACCATGTAAAGCAGGCCGATGTACTGAATCGGGCTCTTGCCCAC
Organism: Phycisphaeraceae bacterium; assembly: GCA_020831765.1. Lineage (GTDB taxonomy): Bacteria > Planctomycetota > Phycisphaerae > Phycisphaerales > Phycisphaeraceae > JAFIFY01. The sequence continues at coordinate 5,190 of JAFIFY010000143.1, forward strand.
GCGTTCGACGATCTCCGATGCCTGTCGGCCGGTGAGTTGCCCGTTCTCATAGGCTTGAAGCACCCGCTCCGTCTGATGGAGCAGGGCACCTTTCTGGTTTTCCGGCAGGTTCCATTCCGCGACCGTCTGCTGAATGATGTTACGGCTCCAGCTCGCCATGAGATTCGGCCAGTAGATGTACGCGATGACGGCACCGATGGTTGCCATGACCATCACCACGGCCAGCGCGATCATGCAGCCCTTGAGCAGAACGCCGCGCCGCCGCGGGGAGAAACCGGCTCGAGAAGACTGGGATAGTGACTGCATCATGATTCCTCTTTCTTATTCAGGAATGCCGCGAATCCGGGCCGGAAAACGACCTTGTCATCGACCACCACGAGCTTGTCATCCAGGAACATCCGCGCGGCATCGAGCAGGACACGCGCCTCCAGCTCCAGCCCCTTGCGTCGAACATTCTCGGCGGTGTCGCGGCCAACCTCGATATGAAACACATCCTGCAGGATGATCGGGCCTTCATCCAGCGCCTCGGTGACGAAATGCGCGGTGCAGCCGGTGACACGGACGCCGCTTTCCCATGCCTGGTGATAGGGCTTGGCACCGGGAAAGAACGGCAGCAGCGAGGGATGGATGTTGATGATCCGATGGGCGAAGGCCTGCACCACATCGGGAGTGAGAATCTGCATGTACCGCGCCAGCAGCACGAGGTCGATGCCGCGCTCGACCATGGTCTGCTTCAACCAGGTCATGTGCGCCGGCTTATCGGCCGAGCTTTTCCACACAAAGGGGATGTCGGCCTCCGCGGCGATGGATTCAAGGTCCGGATGGTTGCTCAAGACCAGCTCGATTCGGCCGCGCGATTCGAATCGGCCCGCATCCCGAGCCTCGATGAGCGTCTGGAGGCAGTGAGGCTCCTTGCTGACCAGTACCGCGATCTTCCTGGGCTGCCGCCTGCCGTGCAGTGTGATGCGGGCCCGCATGCCAATCGATTGCCCCAGTTCCAACAGGCCGGTGATCAGTTCATCCAGCGTGACGGTCAGGTCCGAAACATCGACCAGCATGTCCATCATGAAATGGCCGTGGACCACCTGCTGCTGGATGTCTTCGATGTTGATGCCGCGGTCGGCCAGGAACGTGGCGAACCGGGCCACGACGCCCTTCTGGTCCTTCCCAACGACACTGATCACCGCATGAATCGAGCTCATCGATCTATCCCGTATGCCCCCGCCCCCGGAACACCGACCCCCGGGACGCCGGCCCCCGGAATCCGGTCGCACGCCCATGCCAGAATCAACTCACCCCGTGGACGTCTTCCGCCGACGGTACGCGAACTGGCGCATGGACCGATGTCACTTTCCCGCGATCATCCCCGAACCCCGGGCATACTCGAAAACGCCGCCGGCTTCGATAATGGGTTGAACATCGCCCAGCGGCTTGAGCTTGAAGACCCGGCCCGAGGGCTGATGCGTGAGCGTTCCCGCTTCAATGTCCAGATCGCATTCATCGCCGGTCTGGATGTGCTCGATCAGGCGTTCGGTCGATTCGCAGGGAAGCAGGTATCCGCCGTTGACGCAGTTGCGGAAGAAGATTCGCGCATAGAACTCGGCGACGACGACCCGGGCTCCGGCTTCGGCGATGGCCAGAGGGGCATGCTCGCGCGAGGAGCCGCAGCCGAAGTTCCGACCGCCGATGACAAACGTATATTCGGTCTTGAATTCCCCCTCGGGCACGAACCGCAGGGTGCCGTCGGGAAGACCTGACTGGCCGCGCGGCACACCGGCCATGGCGTACATGCCGAAATACTTGCGCTCTTCGGAGTCGGATGGGTTGTAGGAGAGGTATTCGGCCGGGATGATCTGATCGGTATCGATGTCATCGCCCAGGACGTAGGCCTTGCCTTGGATTCTGGTCTGCATGGTCATTCTCACGGGGGAACAAGGTACGGTTGGCCGCCGCGCGGGATGCGGGCGGGAAAGACCATCCTAGCACGTTCGCCCGGATCGATCCGGGGTGGTCGTAAGAGCGTCGAGCACTTGAAATGGGAGCCGAAACCGCCGCTTAGGGCACATTCCACGGCCCCATGCGCTGCCGTTCCTCGCTGATCATGTACCCGGCGGCTTTGAACGCCTGCCAGGAATTGAACGCGATGAACGCGGCGATCAGCGGAAGCCAGAAGCTGCCCAGCAGCACGAAGCCGAGAACACCGATGGCCAGACCCAGGAGCAGCCCGATCAGGGCGCTGACCCACAAGGCCCGGGCGTAACCGATGAAATACCAGAGCAGCGATTGAAGAATCTGCCCGCCGTCCAGCGGAAATGCCGGCAGGAGGTTGAAGATCAGCATGATCAGGTTGATCGCCGCCAGCGAGACCAGGAAGAACTCAAGATCACTCAGGCCGGAAATGGTCTGGCCGATCGAATCCTCGTTCCCGGTCAGATCGGGGACGGCGACCATGAGCATGACAATGGTGGCCGGGACCAGCATCAGGTTGACCAACGGGCCGGCGGCGATGCTCCAGAGCGTGGCGCCGGGACGTCGAGGCGGACGGACAAACGCCACGCCGCCCAACGGCCACAGGACGATTTGCCGCGCTTCACCCCCGACGGAACGGCACGCCAGGGCATGTCCGAACTCATGCAGCGTGACAATGGCGAAAACGCCCACCAACTCCGCCAGGCCCCAGATTGGGGATTCATATCGCAGGTGAGAGGTCTGGTAGACAAAATAGACGAGAATCAGCCACGTCCAGTGTACGTAGACGGGGATGCGAAAAAGCGTGAAAATCCGCAGCGAGCCTTTGGCTTCGGGAAGCATGCAGGGAGTATAGCCCCACTGGTCCGGCGACGTTGAAGCGCCAACAATCGCTACCGCCGAGCATGTGGATGGAAACGAACCGCCCCACGCTTGGCAATCACAAAAAAGGAAAAAGCATGGCGGAATCCAAAGTAGCGTTGGTCACCGGGGCTGGAAGCGGCATCGGGCGGGACACGGCCCTCTTGCTGGCTGAATCGGGTTATTCCCTGGCACTGGTCGCCCGCTCGCAGGACAAGCTCGAATCCGTGGCGCGGGAGATCGAGGGAAAAGGCGGGCCATCGTGTCTTGTGATCCCCGCCGACCTGGGGGATGCCGAGAAAGCGAGGGGGGTGATCGATCGGATCATCGAGAGTTTCGACCGGCTGGATGCCCTGGTCAACGTCGCCGGTCATGCCGACCTGGGACCGATCGAAAAACTCGATGCCGCAACTGTTCGGCGTTCACTGGCCATCAACGTCGAAGCGATCATGCACCTGACGGCCACGGCATGGCCTTACTTCCGCAAGCAGAAGTCGGGCATCGTGGTCAACATCACATCCATGGCGGCTTTCGATCCATTCCCGGGCTTTGGACTGTACGCCCCTGCCAAGGCCGCGGCGACGATGTTCACCCAATGCACCGCCGCGGAGGGGAAGAAGATTGGTGTCAAGGCCGTGGCCATCGCTCCGGGCGCTGTGGAAACGCCGATGCTTCGGAGCATGTTCGACACCCGGGCGATTCCCGAAGATAAGACGCTCGACCCGATTGAGGTCGCGGCGGTGGTCCGGGACTGCATCACCGGGGCGAAGCCGTTCACCAGCGGTGAAAGCATTCAGATGCGCACATGATCAGGGAATCCGGATTACACCGGGCAGGTGGCATCGGTCTCGCTCGCCGGGCTGGACGGATTCAGCCTGCCCACCTTGATCAGCAGGAGCAGCACATCCGCCGGCGTGACACCGGCGAGGCGCGATGCCTGCCCCACCGTCGCCGGCCGGAAATGGCTGAGCACTTCAACGGCCTCGGAACGCAGACCGCCCACCCCCCTGTAATTGAAATCCGAGGCGATCGGCGTATTCTCGTGCTTGCGAAGACGGGCGACATCGCGCTCCTGGCGATGGAGATAACCGGAGTATTTCTCGTGGCTGACGATCGAATCCAGGATCGAACGCAGCGGTCGGCGATGGATGTCGAGGGCTGCCGCGGAATCTGCCGCATGCTTTAAGCGGGAAGACCCCGCCGATTCATCGAGGCGTTGCATAAGCCAGTGAACATCGACCTCAGGCCGCTTAAGCCAGTCCATCAGTGATATGCCCTGATATCGCTGGCCGGCCAGCGTGGCTCGAATGTCGCCTTCCATTCGGCGACGCTCGCTGAAGATGCGCCAACGCGTGTCATCGATCAGGCCCCATCGGCGCGCCCGGGCTGTGAGGCGGTGCGCGGCGTTGTCGGCCCGGAGTTGGAGCCGGAATTCGGCCCGGCTGGTGAACATGCGATAAGGCTCGCGTGGCCGGCAGGTCACCAGGTCATCCATTAGAACACCCAGATAGGCCTCATCCCGTCCCAGCCGGATCAGTTCTTCCCCTCGTCCGTAACGCGCCGCGTTCAGACCGGCGAGCAGTCCCTGCGCCGCCGCTTCCTCATAGCCGCTGGTGCCGTTGATCTGACCGGCCAGAAAAAGGCCATCCACGCTCTTGGTCATCGTCGTGGCATCGATCTGGTGCGGCCAGACCATGTCGTACTCAACGGCATAGCCGTATCGAAGGATGCGTGCGTTCCCACAGCCGGGCAACTTCGCCACGATAACATCCTGAATATCGGCTGGAAGTGAAGTGGAGATGCCGTTGCAGTAAACCTCATCGGTCTCAAGTGATTCGGGTTCGAGATAGACGTGATGACTGTGGCGATCGGGAAAGCGAACCACCTTGTCTTCGATGCTCGGGCAATAACGCGGCCCGACGCTGTGCCTTTCGATCTGGCCATTGAACAAGGGTGCTCTGTCGAGATTGGCACGGATCAGGTCATGGGCGGCCCGGCAGGTGGAGGTGATGTGGCATGGTCGCTGTTCAAGCACGGGAAAGCGCATCGCCAACAATGCGTACCGCTCATCATCAACGGGCAAGCCCGGATCGCTCATTTCGCTGAAGGGGACCGGGTGATCATCACCCGGCTGGATGTCCAGTCGTGAGAAGTCGATCGTGCGTCCATCAAGCCGGGGCGGTGTGCCGGTCTTGAGCCTGCCAAGCTCCAGCCCAAATTCCGCAAGCGAAGCGCTGATGCCCAGCGCGGGCAGTTCACCAACTCGGCCGCCGGGTGTGCGGGCTTGACCGGTATGCATCAGGCCGCGCATGAATGTCCCGGTGGTCAGGACGATGGCCTTGGCGCGCAGACACACCGGTTCAGTCGGTCGGTGGGCCTGATTGATCAGCCGGTCGTAAGGTGAATCGTCGGCTGGTGAAGGATCGCGGCCGGAGTGAGGATCGGCACTGGAGCAGGTTGCGCCCGTGCGATGGCGCGGCGGTCGGGCATGGGGGCTGATCCAGACGCCGGCGACCCGGCCGCGCTCGACAATCAGCCGTTCCACACCGCCCTCGATAATCGTCAGGTTGAGACGGAGACTGAGCAATCGCTGAACCTCGCGGGCGTAGCGATACTTATCCGACTGGCAACGCGGCCCGCGAACGGCCTGCCCCTTCGAGGCATTAAGCACGCGGAACTGGATGCCTGTGGCGTCCGCGGCCAGACCCATCAGCCCGCCCATGGCATCGATCTCGCGGACCATCTGGCCCTTGGCAAGGCCCCCGATGGCCGGATTGCAGCTCATGGCCCCGATCTTGCCCGCATCCAACGTCACAAGCCCGACGCGGCAGCCGAGGTTGCACGCCGCCCAGGCCGCCTCGGCCCCGGCATGCCCGCCACCGACCACCAGGACATCGAAATGTTGCTCAGTCGTGTCGTTCATGCGAGCGGGATTATAGCGCGGCAGAGAATTGGGGCGTCCATCCTGCCTTCAGCGAACTGCCGCGGGCCGGCGATGCAGCCACCAGGCCAGAAACGCCAGAATCGATCCCGCAGCCGGCTCAGGAAGCGGAAGAGGCGGCGCTGGCGGTGAATAATTCTCGGCCAGCATGAACGCATCACGCAGGGTGACGCGGCCATCGTGGCTGAAGTCTCCATCCGCCCATGCCGCGCCTTCCATGCCCAGATTGGCCTGCACGATCGCCAGGTCAATGTCATCGACCACCCCGTTGGAATCCGCATCGCCGGGAAGGGGAAGGATGCCCGTGAAATTCTCAAACAGCACAAAGGCATCGCGAAGACCGACACGATGGTCGCGCGTGAAATCACCTTCGTACCAGTTCGAATCTTGCCTGCCGAGGTTCACCTGCAAGATGGCCAGATCTTCGTGATCGACATGGCCATCCACGTTGGCATCACCTTTTGCGGGCACGATGCCGGTGAAGTTTTCCATGAGAAGGAACGCATCACGAAGCGATACCCGGTTGTTGCCCGTGAAATCGCCGGTCTGCCAGCTCGCCGGGTTTTTGCCCAGGTGCTCCTGCACAACCAGAAGATCATTATGTTCGATCAGGCCATCCAGATCGACATCGCCAGGCATGGGCTGGAACGTGGCCAGGATGTTGTTGATCCATGTCCGGTAGTTGTTGATGCGCACGGCGTAGGTCAGGTCCGGGGCCGGCGCGGCGGTGATGGGATCGGCAAAGCGGGACTCACCACCTGTCTGTACCTGAACAGTCAGTCCCGCAAGACTCCAGCCGGCCGATGGATCGTGGAGAAACCAGCCACCACCGGAATCACCTCCAGCGCCGATCGCTTCACCCGGAACGGCCTCGGCCGACTCGGGCCCATCAAACTGGGCTTGCAGGCCGTTGCTGAAGTAGCTGTTGCCCGGAATCTTGAAAATGACGCGGTCGATGGTGTTAGCGCCCCAAACAACATCCTGGGGCTTTGCGCCCCACTGATAGCCGTAATGCTCGCCGGAGGATGTGAAAAGCTCCTGCCCGGTCGTCGATCCATAGCCGCCCATGACAAAACCGCGCCCCCAGTCCTGGCCGTGTTCATCGTTGGAGTGAAGCGGCGCCCAGGTTGGCAACATCGCCGGCGCACCGTCGGTCCGAATGATTCGGGCCACGGCCAGGTCGGCTGAACCGTGTTCGAATTTCTCCACGACCTGATAGGCGACGTCCGCGATCGTGACAACGGTGCCGATGCCGCCGGACTGGTGCCGGGAAACGAGCACGAAGTTGGGGTCGATCGCCACCGCCGATGCATAGTTACCCCACTTGCCGATCCATGCATCGGGCGGAACCTGACCGGTGTAGACCGGCTCATGCAACACGATCGCATAAGAGGGAACGGCGTGGAGCCCCGGCAGCAGCGCCGCAAGGGCAAGCAGTCGTGGGAATAAGCGGCTCGACATCGAGGTTGGGGCACTCCACAGGATTGATCCGGAAGTTGCTTCCTCGAACACCATCGGGCAATGCGTCCACGCTGAATTTCAGGGCGAGCCCCCCGAACGCATTACCGAAAAGGGCTGGGTCGGCATTGCTTCCGATCCAGCCCTGAGCGTATATCAAGCGTGTCAAGCGACCGTGAATTAGTCACGAGAAACCCGTTACATCCGCGGCCACCGGACCCCGCCCCCGGACTCCCCGAAGTGCTATCGTCGCCGGCGAAGCAGCAGAAGGCCTCCAAGCCCCAGAAGGCTGATCGAGGCCGGCTCAGGAATGACCTCGGCGGCGATCCCCAACTCACCGAACTTCTTCTGGATCAAGGACGCGGTGCCCGGCTCGCTTGTGGCCTGAAGATTATTCTGCCAACTGATCTGAACCGAGGTGATCTGCATGCCGGTCAGGTCGACAACAAGGCTTCCATTCCACAACCCAAAACCGTCATCCAGGTTGAACACCTGGGAGAACGAATCGAACCCGGCCAGTCCACCGCCGGGTGCCAGTTCAGTGACGAACAGCGTTCCACTCGCCGTCGTCTGGGCATACCCGCCTGATGGCCCGCTGAACGTTCGGTCGCCGACCTCAAAGACCTCGATTTTCGTCAGCCAATCGCCCGGCTGAGCGGTGATGGTCATCAAGAGCACGTCGTTGGTATTCTGGGAAACACCGTCGGCGGATTCGGCCTTGAAGTTCTGCGGCAACCACGTCAACGCATCACCCGAACGGTTGTATCCTCCGTACAAGCCGAAATTGTCGCTGATATTCGTGAAGTTGACTGTTTGGCCGGGGCCTGAAGCGATCGAATCGGCGTAGATCGCCGCTGAGGCATCCGCACTGAACAATCCCCCCACCCCCAGAGCAACAGCCATCGCCACCCCACGATTGAGCCATCCGTTCGTATTGCTCATGTCTTCATCCTTTCCTTTATCCTCTTGCCGGCCGCCGTGAAGCGCCTTCGCGGACAGGCCGGATTTTCGCGATCCAAAACTCGTACAACCTGTGACTTCGACGCTCATCGGCGCCGCTGGAAAAACAGCGCCGCCCCGGCGAGCCCCAAGAATCCCAGCGATGCGGGCTCGGGGATGAACACGCCCACCAGGATCTCCTGGCTGTGCAGGCTCGACTGAATGTGCGAGGATGACCCCGACTCACTTCCAGTGGTGAGATCGCTGGTGAATGTCAACGAAAGCGCGGTGATTCCATGAATCCCCATCGCCTCAAAGTCGATGTAAGTGCTTCCATCCCAGATCGGAACCGAAGCATGGAACGTCTGGGCGTTCGAGTCGGAGTAGCTCGTCATGCCGACCAGTAACTCCAGCGAGTTTTCGAATGCCGCGAACGTAGCCGTGGAGGTCTGACCGCTGATGGACACGGTGCCCAGTGTCAGGATCGATACCCCGCGAATCTCTTGGCCGTTCTTGGCGACAATGTCCATCGTCAGGATGCCGATGGTCTGATCCTGATCTCCGTTACTGGAAGACGATGAATTGTTGCCGGGCATGAAGTGGAGGTTGTTTCCCCCGACACTGGGCGCGCCGAACAGGGCGTGGCTGTCAGTGGGCGAACTCTCGGAAACGCCAAGGAAATCCACTGAATGGCCGACAAAATCGCCATAGTCATATGCCGCCCAGGCTGAACTGCCCAAGGCCAGAACTCCCGCGACCAGAACGCTGCATGCTTTCATCTTCAACTCCTGACTCCAAGCCAACGCTCCCCCATCGAGCGGCCCACGAAACCACCCTGACGGAACGCAAAACCCAATTACCGCTTCCAGCCCGTCCGATGCGCTACCGTCGAGCAATCGGCCAGACCCTTTCTGCTTCGGTTCCTGCTTTCCGGCAGCGAAATGACCGAAAACCAACTTGGCAACTCGTAAACGAGCACCATCGCTGGCCGATCCGCGGGCGGAAAGACCCGTTCGATCCAGCCTTGCCTGAGCTTCAGCGACCATCGCACAAACAACAGCCGAAGCCGGACCAAACCAAATTCAACTCTTCCCAAGGGATTTGCCCAGACACGGGCAACTGGAAAAAACCGAGGGCGAACCCTCGCTCTACACTCTGCTACCAATCATACAGCGGGATTCCGCAAATGCAAGCCACTTTCCAATTTTCTTTCTCTGGCGGATATTCGCCTAGCCTGCTCGACGAGCATGGTCTTGCAGTTGGGGCCCTTGTAACCTCTTGTGGCATAAATATCTGTGTGGTCATATTCGCCACGAATCCCGGGGGCGGGCCGTGGTTGACCGATCCGGGCGCCCCCGTTTGGCTGAATCGGTAAGATCAGCCCCATGCGATCGAATCCGTCCAGCGATTCATGGCGGCGTATGCTTGATTCGGCCCGCACGCAGCGGCACCCACTGGTGGCTGCGTCCATCCTTTCGGCCGATTTCGGACGAATGGCCGTGGAATGCCGGCAGGTGCTGGAACTGGGGGTCGACCTGCTGCATGTGGATGTGATGGACGGCCACTTCGTGCCCAATCTGACGATGGGCGCGGACATGATCGCCGCGCTTCGACGGCATCTGCCGGAGGTGTTTCTGGATGTCCACCTGATGGTCGAGCGCCCGGGGGACTACATCGAATCGTTCGCCCGCGCCGGGGCCGACGTCTTTACGTTCCATGTTGAGTGCATCGAAGGTGTGTCCAAAGGCCGGATCGATCCGCTCTCGCCCGAACGGGCGCGTGACCTGATCGCCTCCATTCGCCAGGCGGGCATGAAGGTTGGGATGGCGTTGAATCCGCCGACGGATGTCGTCGGTATGGAACCGTGGCTGGATCAACTGGACCTCGCCCTTGTGATGAGCGTCAACCCTGGCCGATCGGGGCAATCGTTCATGCCCGAGGTTCTGGACAAGGCCCGGTGGCTCGCTGCGCGGCTGCCCGATGATTGCGGCTTGGAGATCGACGGCGGCATCAGCCCACGGACAGCGCCCGATGCGGTCGAAGCGGGTGTCCAGGTTTTGGTCAGCGCCTCGGCGCTGTTCGGCGCGGCGGACCGCACCGAGGCAATCGCAGCGCTGCGGAACGCAGGGTGCCCGGCGCGGTTTCGATGAAAATTACTCACCCCCTGATCCTGATACCCAGAGAGGCTGAAAACGATGGATGAATTTTCCCGTCGAATCGATGGTCGAGCCTGGCCGCTGTGCCCGCGATTCCGGCTATCGAAGCAACTCGCTCTTGTGTTGACCTGTATGGGGCTATTCCTTGCACCTGCGCTTCGCGCGGAAACGCCTCAGCCGGGGGAGGATCGATCGAACGCCACCGAGGGGAAACGAATCGAACAGGCGAGGCCGGTTTATCGCTCGATCCGCGCCGTGAGCCAGATACGCCAGGCCAGGATGTTTGGACCGAGCCTGCTGCATGAGGGGCCGACCGTCTTTCGCGTCGAGATCCCCTCACGGTTCGCCCGGGACTTCCACGCCGGCAGAATCGAGTGGCCGCGCATCGCCATCCATGATCCGCTCGAAGATAAGACCGATCACGCCGTGGTCGTTGATCCGCCGCGCCTGATGCCCATGCAGCCCGGCCGGGATGCCCCGCCCCTGGTGTTGACGCTGCGTGGGCCGGAGTATCAGGGGCCGGATCGCACACTCCAAGCCACACTCGAGCCTTTCCAGGCCGCGGATGGACATGACGGTGTCACATTACCTCCAATTGAATCAAATGAATGGACCATCCAACTGATCGGCCGACAGTTCGAGTCCGTCCACAAGGACCATCGCGATGAACTTGCTGTCTGGCTTCAGGACCATAATCAGGCGCGTCCGATCTGGAACCATATACCGCAATGGCCGGCGATTGAAACGGCCCTGAGCCGGCCGGAACACCCTTACCACCATCTGCGCGGCTTCATGATCCGCGCCTATCACAATCCGCAACTCCGCAGGCTGACGCCGTATACCGTTTATGTTCCCGAATCACTCGATCTTGAAGAGCCAGTACCGCTGATGATCCTGCTGCACGGCTCGGGCGGCGACCATCGCAACCTGGTGGCCGATTACGCTGCGGGCCAGCGGTTCGACAAACATCCGATGTTGATCGCCAACGCCGGGGCGTTTCACCAGCAGGAGTTCCGCCACATGGCGTTGAACAACGTTCGCTGGGTCATCGAGGATATGAAGAAGAAATACAACGTCGATCCTTCGCGCATCTATCTTCAGGGAATCAGCCTCGGCGGTCGGGGCACCCTGGAGGCCGCCTCGCTGATGCCTGATGTTTTCGCCGCCATCAGTGCCCAGGGCATCTATGGCGCGATCGGGACATTCAACGATCCGGTGGCGGTGTTGAATCGCGATCCGTTCGCCCTGGCCATGGACGCCCGCGCTGATATCCGCGGCGTGCTGCCGAACCTTTCATCGACGGCGGTCGAGCTGGTCTATGGATGGAAGGATGATTCGACGCCGCCGCTGCATGCCCAGAAGGTTATCGCGGCACTGAAGCTGGCGATGGTCAACGTGCGGGACAGCGGATTTGATACCGGGCACAATATCAGCATTCCCGATTACGATTGGGCCGATACGCGGCGGTGGTTCCTGGAGCACCGTAAGCCCGAGCATCCGCCGGAAGTGCGGCTTCGCGTCGGCAATCTGCGCTTCAATCGCCATGCATGGGTCCAGGTCCACGGCTTGTCGCGCTATGACCGGATGGGCGATGTGCATGCCTTCCGTCTCTCACGCGATCCGGATGTGCTTGAGGTTCGCGCCACAGGCATCCTCGCCGCCACATTCGATCCGCCCTTCGAGGTTCGACGCATCCGTGTCCCGGGCAACCCGCCAATCTCGGTCGAACCGGGTAAGGCCATTCATCTGATCTGGGACGAAGATGGCAGAGTCGAGCGGGTTGATGAGCTTCCAGAACGGATCGTAAGCCGGACGAGCAAGCGTCCGGGCGTCGGCGGTCCGATGTGGGATATCTTCAGCGAGCCGGTGTTGTTCGTTTACGAAGATCATCACCCAGCCCTACGGGCGTCGGCCGATGCGGGGGCGCGGTGGGATATGACCTGGGGCGATCAGCGCCTTCCGGTCCTTGCCGCCGATGAGGTGACCGAAGAACTTCGAGCAACGCACAATCTGGTGATCTATACTCGACCCGAGCCCCGCGCTGACTGGCTTCGCGCAGCGGCGCGGCCGTATCCGCTGCTCGGAGCGACGGAGCGGGATGAAGATTCCAACCGCGATCGCCCTGGCGAAGCCGAGACAGAGGGCGGCGCGGCGAATGGGATGAACCCCTCAGTGCTGCGGGATGCGATCCGTCGGCCCCAATGGCGGGATGCCAACATTCGCATGGCCATCGCCCCTTCGCCATGGTCAGCCAACCACAGCGTGCTCTGGATTGAAAGCGAATCGCCTCGGCCGTGGCGACTGGTCGAGCTGGGCTGGTGGGATCGCTGGGGTCATGCCGACTGGCTGATCGCCGAGGCTCGGCTGGACCCGCGAGGTCGCGGTGCTGGAGGCATGAACATCCTCGGTGGCGGGAGCTTTGATCATCACTGGCGACCCCAGAGCGAAATGAACGGGGATTTTCGGCCCGACACCAATCGGCTGATCCATATCGACAGCCGGGTTCGCCGGATGCGGGAACAGCTTCAAGGGCTGGATGAAGAATGAAGGGAGCCGGCCACTATTCGGGCCGAATGAAACCGGCGCCTTCGAGAATCGGCTGGACCGCTTCCGAACGGAGGTAATCGGCCAGCGCCCTCGCCTCGGGCGAGGCGGCTTCGGTGATGCCCAGATACCAGGTGGGCATCCGCCCACGCTCACTGCGAATGCGCGCCACCAGTTCGATGTTCTCGGTCCAGGCCATGTCCGTCTCGGCAATGATGGCCGCATCGACCTCGCCAGACTCAAGCAGCCGCGCGGCGGTGACGGTATCACCCACGCGGTGAAGCCTGCCCGTCAATGGCTCCCACCAGCCCAGCCGCTCCATCTCGGCACGGACCGCCTCGCCAATCGGACTGCGATCCGGATCGGGAATCGCCAGCCGTCCGGTGAAGGTCAAAGCGAAATCAGCAGCCCGGTCGCGCTCGACTCCGGCTGGTGAGTCCACATGCCGGGCCAGAATCAGCCTCGAAGCGGCAAAGGGAGTCAACTGGCGGCGGGAAAGCTTGCGCGCATCGATCAGAGCCCGGGCATCTTCCGGACGTTCCACGATGACCAGATCAACATGATGACCAAGCGCCAGCCACTCGCGCATCTGCGTGGCCGTCCGAACATGCATCCGCAGTCGCGGGCCCTGCGCGGCAGCCTCCTCGATGGTCCCGACATCCTCACCCTCATGCCGTGACGCGGCGAACTGCAGCGCAAGCTCCGGCAGCAGAATCGAAAACGCCCCGACCGTATGAACATCGATCACCCCCGCCTCGGCCTCGAGCAGGTCGAGGCTCATATCCCGGGGCTGGCGCGGCTGTTCATCAACCGGAGCCCCCCCGTCCGCCGCTGAATTCGGATCAGCAGTGGCCGGTGGCCGAGGAGATTGATCCCCCCGCGCGGGCAGCCGCGTCTCCGACCCGTCCCCAGGGCCCGCATCCTGATCCGATCCGCAACCAGCGAACAATGGCAGCAGCGACAGGCAAAGCAGCAGCGACATCAAACGAACGGAAAAACAAGACATCGGAGCACACTCCTTACCCCAATTCTATCGTCCCAACCCATGAACGCTCCAACCAATCGTCTGGTTGCAGTCCCCACCCCCACAGGCCTGCACGTGATCGGCGAAGGGGCAAACGCATGCAGGTTCACTTGATATCCGCAAATACCTTCTTCAGGTAGCTGTAGTGCCGACCAGTCTGGCACTTCATCCACCAACCACGAAACAAGAGGCCCACGTCGTGTCGCCAACTACTTTGAGGCCACCGAAAGCGAATGATTCAGTGAGAACACACGGTTATCGCGTCACGGAAAACTTCGCAAGGGGTCACTGGGCGAGGTTGCAGCGCCTTGGCCAAGGATTGGACAGACCGATCCTCTCTTCGAGCCCCAGCTTCAGGCCAAATTGTCGCGCGGACTCAACCCTCCGGCTTCCACCCGCACCTGCCAAATAATCATTCGGGAATCGAGCAATCCCGCGTACGAAAAACTTCGAGAGGGTGGGGAAGCGTCCGGAGTGATGACCCGGCCGACTCGCGCCCGCGCCCAATGCTCAAAGCCACCTATCGGACTCGAACCGACAACCTGCGGTTTACAAAACCGCTGCTCTGCCAATTGAGCTAAGGTGGCGACCGAGGAAGTATATCAGGGCGGCGCGGGGGAGAGCGATCGCCCTTGTGGCATGGATGGTCTTGGAGATGCGTGCGGCGGGCTTAGCGGCCGTGGCCCCGCATCTACGCCTTGGTTGGGGTGCCGCGGCCGGCCCGGCGGGAATGGAGGCCGGTGACGGCGACGATTTCGCGGGCGTAGTAGTAGACCAGGATACGGTCGGCCGGGTTGGCGATATCGTGCCGCTTGAGCATCTCTCGAAGTCTCGGGATCACCTGCTGGTCCACCACCCAGGTCTGATTCGGCCAGATCGACAGATGCAGGCGGACGAAATACTCACCGGTCTGAAGTGACATGGGCCCGGTGGCGCGCAGCGGTCCCATGACCACGCCTTCGAACTGACGCATGACTTCTTCGCCCAGTTGCCGCAGCAACGGCATCACCGCGCGGCCGGCATCGGGCGATTCAACGGCCACATCGATATACGCCCGCTGGGCTCCGCGGAAGAAATTGCCCACGGTGGCGATGTTGCGATTGGGCACCACGACGATCTGGCCCTGGTAGTTGCGCAGCTTGGTCATCCGCAGGCCCAGTTCGGTCACCACGCCGACCTGCCCGGCCACCTCCACCATGTCGCCGACATCGAACTGGCCCTCGAAGATGATGAAGAACCCCGTGACCATGTCCTGGACCAGCCCCTGCGAGCCGAAACCGATCGCCAGGCCGATCACCGAGAGCGAGGCGATGTAGGTCATGTAGTTGATGCCCAGCTCCGAGAGAATCATCCCCAGCGCGGTGAAGTAGATGAAATACTTGATCACATTGAGCACCAGTGAATGAAGCGTACGGATACGGTTCTTGTGTCGCCGGTAGATCAGGGCCAGCGGTCCCCACTCGGAGAAGATCACGATGTGGCTGAGCCATCGCAGAATCACGATGATCAAATGCGAGACCGCGACGATCGCGATGATGACCCCGATGCGGTAGATGCGCTGCCGCATGGCCTCGGGGGCGATGTTCAACAGATCGCTGAGCCGTTCGCCGGTGCGATACTCGCGGGAGAAAACCAGCGGCACCAGAAGATCGCCGCCGGAAAGGTGCAGTTGCTCTTCCTCCAACCGGTAGTCGAAGCGGCTGGCGCGCCCGGTGTCGGCTTGCAGCAGCAGTTGACCCTCTTCCACCGTGTACCGGCCGCGCTCCGAGCCCAGCCGGAACGTTCCATCATCCTTCAGGGTAAGCGTCACTGTTCGATCACCCACGCTGGTAAGCCAAGCGCCCCGCAACGCCGCCCTGCGGGCCTGTCGTTGCAGCGGTGCGATCATCCCCTCCTCTTGGGCTTCAACTTCCGCTTCAGCCTCGGCTTCCCCCACCCCTTCGGAACCGGATGGGTCATCGTCCATTGGGTCGGCATCAGGCTCCGACTGGTCCTCATCTTCATCAGCAATCTCCACCGGCGGCCTGTCACCGGGTGGTTCCTCCGCCTCGGCCCACACGATCGTGCAAGGCCAGAGCACGGCGACCAACAGGCAGACGCCGGGCAACTGGCCAAGAGACCAAGCCAGCCATCGGGTGATGCTTAAGTTCGACATGGGATTCCTGGACACGTGCCGCCGAGGCGACCTTACGGGCGGCCATCCTCGTGCGACGGCCATTAGAGTATCCTGAGCGGGTCGGGCAAGGCCAATCCCCGGGCTATTTCTCGCCGGTTGTGCGGAAATCTGAGCTTTGCCGGGCCGGCCTCCGGCGGGGGGAGCGATTCCCGGGGGCGTTTCGCGGAGCATGAGGGTAGCTTCCATGGGCCGACTTCAAGGGGAACAGCTTCCGGGGGCGGCGAATGGTATTGGAGACGATTGATGAATCGCTTTGGTGTCCGGCTCCGGAATATGGCTCGACCAGCCAGGCGATCCGCCGCGATCGGCCTGGTGTTGCCTGTTCTCATATGCGTCGGCTGCTCGACCGGCATGGGGCTGGATCGGTTGCCCGGTTCAGCGGCGATCGAGAACCAGCGCGTCCATCTGGATGCTTCCGACTACCATATTGCCTTTCAGAGCGCTCTGGAGGTGCTTCGCGACTTCGGGTTTGGCATCAACCGCCAGGACGCGGCGATGGGTCGGATCACCACGCGGCCGTTGCCCGCCGACACGCTGATCGAGCTTGGTCGAACGACACCGGTGGATGGCTCGCTGGTCATCGCCAGCTCGATCAACGCCCAACGCATCGTCGTGGAAGTCCAGTTCGATGCGCTGCACCCGATTCAGGAAGGCGGGATGGACGACCAGACGGCCGAGTCGTGGCGCTACGAGATGCGCGTGGAAGTTCATGTCTTTCGGCACCAGTCACCGGGCGCTTACGGGACAGGAAGTTCGCGCCCGCGGTTCATCCTGAACCAGCCGGAGCAGACGCCGCTGGAGCTTCAGGAGCGAGGCATCCACGGCCATCGCTGGCAACCGATTGGGCGATCGACCCGACTGGAACAGGCGATCCGGGATGCGATTCTCCGCGCATGGGCGCGCACGCACACGATCGCCGAGATGGACTGAGCAAGTCCGAACGGCGTCGGCCGCGCAGGCTCATTTTGGGTGGGCCAACAGGATGGGTATCCCCATGAGCGACGACATCACCAATCTCATGAGCAGCGCAAGCGAGGCTCTTGCGACCATGCGCTACCTCGAATGCGAGCGATTATGCGCAAGGGCGTTGCGGCAGGCTCAACACGAGGATAACTGGATCGAATTTTCCCGTATTCTGCTTCCTTTGCAGGAGAGCCGTCGACAGCGGCGGTTGCTGGCCGCGGATACGGCGGTGCGACTTGGCGCTTCAGTAAGTTCGCAACGGGACCAACTGCTGCCCCCCCTCGGGTCGGCGGGGTGCCTGCTGCTGACCGGGCATGATGCGATGCACGATGTTCAGCCATTGTTGAAAATCGCCGACGAGCGGAGTTTGTTTCTGGAGCTTCTGGTCGCCGGAATTGATTCCACCAAGGGAGACTGGAATCTGATCGCGCCCGGCCTGGGGTCGGTGGATTGCCCGATGGAAGCGCCGCCGCATGAGTTGCAGAACCATTGGATCACCGCCGCGCGGAAGTCCGATCTGGCACGCGCGGCGGCGTGGTTCCTGGAGGCGTCGGAGCGATTGGGCGATCGGGTGCTGGATGCCGCACCGACGATGAAGCGAGCGCGGGAGCGGGCCGATTATCTCTTGCGGGCGCTGGATGTGGTGCGCGATCACGAATTGCTGCACCAGCATCTGGCCGAGACAGCCGTCGAACTGGCACGTCGTGCCTATCATTCGCTTTAGTTGAGGAATTGGCGCCATCAGCAGCCCGCACCAGTCCAGTCGTCCTCGAAAAGGGGATCGCCGCCGCCAGTCACGGCGCGAGGTCTATCTGCTGCTATCCCTTGCCTTTGTGCTGATCGTGGGGATCGGGTTGGTCTGGGCGTGGCACAACACGCAGAAGATGCCGGTCTGGTACCTGATCGCCGACGGCCGGGTCCGAGCGCTGGAACCGGATGAACGGCGACAGACCGCCGGGCGACTGCAACAACGGGTGATCAACGCCGCCAGCGGCTGGCGGATCGACCGCCATACCGGACAGCCGGCCCGACAAGGTGGGCCACACGGTCAGCCGATCCGCATCAGCCGTGATGAGGATGTCGAGCTCGAGCTGACCTGGGAGGAGATCAACTGTTGGCTAAGCGGCGAACTGCCGGACTGGATCGAATCGGGCATGTGGCATTTCCCCCCTTTCATGCACGATATCCGCATGGGCGGCGAGAATGGAATGCTTCAGCTTGGCTTCCGTCTGGAGCGCGGCCTGTTGACCGGCATTGTGTGGCTGGAGGGCAGGCCCGTGTTCGAGAACGGCCAGGCGAGGCTGGCCAATACGAGCCTTCGTATCGGTGAGTTTCGCGTTCCCTTCGAGCAGGCTGGGGGGTGGCTTGAGGACCAGATCGACCCGGCCCGCGAAGAGCAGCGGCTGGTCATGGACCTGTTGCGCGGCAAGCCGCTGGACCCGGTCTGGCACGACCAGCGGCACAGCGTCCGCCTGACCGACATGCGGGTGCTGCAGGAATCGGTTGTGCTCGTATACCGATTGCTTTCCGACAACGGTGAGTGAGCGGCGGCGTGAGAAGCGCCCCAGGCAGAGTTGCCCTCCGTCCGGGGCGGGCGATGCCCGTGTCTACCCTTCTGCGCGTGGAAACTGGAACAGGGCTCCAACCCGCCAGGTCCGGGACAGGACGCGATGACAGTAGATTACCCGCGCGACCAGCCGCAGTGATCTATCCGCCAGCGATTCGAGGTCCACCAGCCAGTTAGACCCCACCTCGATCGGTGATTCGAGCAGCATGCCCAAGCCGTGTTCGGAGAGGTCCAGCGCCCAGCCGGTCATCGGCGGCCGACCAGCCACGAACTGTTCAGTGCGCTGCCAGAGCGAAACCGGACCATGCACCGCCCGGCGGGTGAACAACCGCTGCTCATCGGACTCAACGGCCTCGGCATCCAGGCGCATCAGAAGTCGAAGCAAACCGGCGGTTGGAGTGTCGGTCATGGGCTGAGTGGTGGACATGCAGGAAATATCGGTCCTGAAAGTAGATCAATTAGGTCGTCGCCGGGCGGAATCGGCGACTGTGGATTCCGGGGTGAAGCCTGTGCGTTCTGGGTAAATCAAGAAAATGCCGCCGGGTCATCCATCGAGACGGAGATAGTCGCCGTGGGCTTGGATCAGGTCGTTGCACAGATCGCGGATCTGGTCGATGGTCAGCTCGGCCGCGGTGTGCGGATCGAGCATGGCCGCCTGGTGGATGCAATCGCGATTCTTGGTGAGAGCGGCTTCCACCGTGAGCAGATGCACATTGATGTTGGTGCGGTTGACCGCGGCGCACACCTCGGGCAGGTCCCCGACGTGGCAAGGGTTGATCCCATTACGATCGACCATGCACGGCACCTCGACACAAGCCCGTCGGGGGAGGTTGGTGATCAGTCCGGTGTTCAGGACGTTGCCGTGAATACGGAACGGCTGGTCGGTTTCCATCGCCTCCATGATGTAGGAGCCGTATTCGGATGAGCGTTTATGCTCCAGCTTCGCATCATGGACGATCTGATCGCGCTGGGCGTTCCATCCCTCGATCTGGTCCACGCACCGGTCCAGATATTCATCCAGGGGAATGTTGTAGATGTCCAGAAGCTCGGGGTGGGCATTCTTAATGAACCAGGGGACATACTCGGCGGTGTGGATCGATCCCTCGGTCATGTAGTGGCCCAGTTGCATCATCAACTCGAGGCGCACCATGTCGCGGGCGATCGCGGCATCGCCCTTCCCGTCGTGGTAACGGCCGACGTGCTGACCTTCGGCGATCCGGGCGGCTTTCCAATCTTCATAGAACTTTCGGCCGCCGCCAGCGGCCTTGACACGCGCCAGGCCCTCGGCGGCACGTCGCTTGATCTCGGGGTAAAGGTCCTTTTCACCATCTCGTATCTCCAGCAGCCATGCCTGATGGTTGATCCCCGCCACGTGCCAGTGCAGCTTCTTGACCTGGTCCCACATGTCAAGACGCCGAAGCAGCCCGCGTGCGAGGCCTGGTACCGAGTGACAAAGCCCCACGGCCTTCAGTCCCGTCGCCTCGATGAACGCGCCGGTGACCATGGCCATCGGGTTGGTGTAATTGAGCAAAAGCGCTTCGGGACAGCATCGCTCCATGTCGCGGCCGATATCCAGCATCACCGGAATGGTCCGCAGCCCGCGAAAGATGCCGCCGATGCCCAGCGTATCGCCGATCGTCTGGCCAAGTCCGTACTTCTTGGGCACCTCGAAATCGATCACCGTGGAAGGCTTGTAGCCGCCGACCTGGATCGCATTGACCACATAGTCGGCCCCCTCCATCGCTGCGCGTCGGTTCTCCACGCCCAGATGGCAGGAGATCCTGGAACGCCCCTCATTGATGTGCGTGTTCAGATTCTCCAGCATCAAGCGGGAATCTTCCAGACGCTGGCCATCGATGTCGTAAAGCGCAATCGAGGCGTCGCGCAACGGCTCACTGAGCATGCAGTCGCCGAGGATGTTCTTGGCGAAGATGGTGCTGCCTGCACCGATGAAGGTGATCTTGGGCAAGGTGAAAAACTCCCATCGCTTTCTGTTTTTTGCGCAAGCTG
>JAFIFY010000145.1 GCA_020831765.1 Phycisphaeraceae bacterium
CCACCGGCCCAATCGTGTGATAAGCTCTTTGTCGGACAACGGTCGTCTCCTGTGTCGGGGTTCTGGGGTCTGTAACAACACCAGAATCGCACAAGGCGACCGTTGTCCGCTATCCAACTCCCCGATATTCCGCGATCAACCGAAATTGAACCCCCGGAAGTTGAACCCCCCACCGCCCGACCGAACAATCTTCATCCAACAGGTCTGGAGCCTGCATCCGGTATCCGGACGTCGGCATCAACAAGCCCGATCGCTTGCCTTTGGATACGCCATGCGCGGGCCATCCCTGCGCGCCCATGCGAAGACTCGGCCCAAATCGTGAAGTTCGACCCCACCGTGGCCCGATTCAGGCGACTGACGCGTCGCTCCGGTTCATTCGCTTTGCATTGCCAGCAGGCGGCAGCCGATCACGGCTGGTTCTCGACATGATCCCCGGACTCTTGTCCGCCCTCGGACGCACATTGCAGCGCGGCCATGCCAGATGTCAACAACTCGCGGAGACGTGGTTCGATCCAAGGCATCTCGACCAGCTTTTTCAGCCCGGCACGCAACTGCTCATCGCTCAGTTCGGATATCCGCCGTTCACACCGCAACATGGCCGCGACAATGCCGGCGTAGTAAAGCAGCACCACCACCTGGCGCGGCAGAGGGCTGCCCCGACGCAGCAGATGACCCTTGGCGAAATCCTTGGTCAGGATCAGCAGTTCCACCGGCGGGCTGGGATGAAACAGGAGATCGGCGAAGGTCCGCAACGCCAGCCCCTGGGCCTGGGCGACCGTCCGCAGCCGATCGGCCATGCCGTCGCTGAGTTCGGTCAGATCAAATCCCACCGGCGAATCAAGCTGATGCCGCAAGATCGCGCCCAGCTCGTGGTCGCGCCATAGCCGCACCGGCTTGATCGCCAGGCTCATCGCCGCCGAGAGCGAATCACCGGATTGTTCAGACACGAGACACTTCCATAAAGCAAAAGCACGGGCCAACAAGCGACACTGGGGATACGCAAAGCCGGACCGCCACCTGCGCCGCGATATCTTAACATGACAGAAAAGCCGGCAGGCCGGCCAACATCGCATTTCGACCCGCATCGCGGGCCGATCCCGACCCCAGCCAAGCCGAAAAAGCCCACCCGACCCTCGACCAGACGAGTAGCGATCGAGTGATGATCGGTGTGACACGTAGCACGCTGGGTCAAGCCTGCTCGTGATAACGCGTCACGCACCGCACGCTGAACGAGCCCCTCGCCTATATGGGGTCGTCACATCCGGCCAATCTTGGCGATCTCGATCGCATCGAAGCCGGCATCGCTGGGCTTCCAGACCATGCCATCGGTGCCCAGGCGTGGGGGCGGCGGTCCCCCTGAAGTGGGATCATCCGCTTGAAGCCGCGGCCGGTCGGCGCCGAGCCTGGTATTGACCGCCATGCGGGCACCCGGGTTCAGCGCGATCGTGCAGGTGCGACCGGCGGCATCGCTGAGCGTTTTCATTGACGTTACGTCCTCTCTTGACCGATGGGTAGATAGGTGCGTACACTTAATGTGTACGCACCAGGAGCATGCCATGATCCGTGTCAATGCCCGCGAAGCGCGCGAAAGGTTCAGTAGCCTTCTGACCGAGGCTGAAAAGGGTCAGACAGTGGCCATCACCCGCCGTGGCCGGATGGTGGCGCAATTGATCCCGCCCCCGCCGCGCCAGGTCGGTCGGTTCCCCGATCTGACGGCGTTCCGCAATTCCATCAGGGTCAAACCCGGCGCGCCCGCCGGCGCGGATCTGATACGGAAGATGCGCGACGAGGAACGCTCCTGATGCTCCTGCTGGACACCAGCGTCATTGTGGCGTTCTACATTCCCGAGGCCCACAGCGACCGCGTGCAGCGCTTGTATTCCTCGCGGACCATCCTCGCGATCAGTCCCCTGTCGGAAGTCGAATTCGCGTCGGCCGTTTCGCGGCTGGTCAGAATGAGGAACATTAACGGCGGCGATGGGCGGCGTGTGTGGAATGCGTTTCAATCCCATGTACAACAGAAGCTTTACGCCTTCAGCCCCATGACGCAACAAGTCTACGAGCTTGCCCGCGAGTGGATCAGCTCGTTTCAGACGGCATTGCGCACCCTCGATGCCCTCCAGCTCGCCGCGGCACATGCCAACGATCTACCCTTCGTCACCGCCGACAAAAAGTTGGCCAAGGCCGCCAGGGGTTTGGGCGTATCCGTCGAGCGATTGTGAATCGATGCTTGCCAAGATTTCTCGGGCAAGCCAAGGCGATTTCGAATTCCCCGCCTTCGAGGGGGAGGGTCACATCCTTGGCATTGCCCGCCCCGTTCAGCAACGCCCGGGCTGTGCCGGCTCGATCGCCATCGGGTGCTTCCGGGTTTCTGGGTTCTCGTCGCGGCAACCGATCACCGGCGACCTTATGATCCGTAGCATCAGCGAGCTGGCATTATCGTCCCGCCACAACCGCCCCGGCCTCCACAAACCTTCATAAAACAACGACTTGATCAATGTCTGCCCACTCCCGAATCGCAATCACCGGACTGGGGCTGGTTTCGCCGTTGGGCCGCTCGGCGTGGGCCACGTTCCACGCATTGCTCCAGGGCCGCAGGCTCACCGACCGGTTCAACAGCCGCGACCGGCTGGCACCCCTCGACCTGGCCGAACTTGACCTTACCCAACAGGTTCAATGGCTGGGACAGGCGGCCAACACTTCGCCACAGTCGATCGACCCGGCCCTGGACATCGCCGAGATCGCAGCGCTTCAGGCACTGGATGAAGCCGCCGCATTCGAGGCCGAGAAGGGTGACCGCGCAGGGCTGATCACGCCTTCTGGAATGATCGCCGCCGATAACGTGCCTGGCGCTGGGCTGCTCATGCCCAACCCCCCGCCGCAACCCAGGCCTCTGCCGGAGCGCCGAAATAAAGATATAACTCTCTTTTTGGGAACAAGTAAGGGCGCCATGGTCGCATGGCAAAAAGCCTTGGACCTGTTCTCCCCCGTCAATGCCACGTCGTCGAGATCCGGCCCCCCGACCGGCGGATTGCGCAACACGGTCATCGGTTCCCAGCCGTTGGCCGAGGTGATCGCCAGGGGCCCGGCCCACTGGCTGGAGGGGACGCTGGCTCACCGTCTGGGCGTCACGCCGGGGGCAACCTCGATCGCCGCCTGCGCATCAGGGCTGGTGGCCCTGGACCAGGCGCGGCGATGGCTGCTCCATCCACCGGCATCGCCCGATCCCGAGAGCCGCCCCAGCCGCCGATGCCTTGTGGTGGCCACCGAAGCCGCGCTTCTGCCCTGCCTGATCCATTCCTACCGACGCCTGGGCGTGCTGGCAGCGCACCGGGGCCGCCTCACCGAAGGTCGTCCGCTGCATCCGGAACGGGCCGGGTTCATGCTCGCCCAGCTTGCCGCCGCCGTTGTGCTTCAGCGATTGGAACCCGATGACCCGAACCCACCGCTGGAACTGCTGGATACCGCCATCGCCAACGATTCTCACGACCTGATCCGTCCAGCGCCCGGCATGCCGGCGCTGGATCACCTGGCCGCTCGACTCCTCGGCGGACGTGATGTCGATGCCCTGCACCCCCACGCGACCGGCACGCAGGAGCACGACCCCGTCGAGCTGGCCATCCTCGAGCGATATCTGCAACGGTCGGCCCAGGTCTACGCGGTCAAGGGCGCGCTGGGCCACGGTCTGGGCGCCGCGGGGCTGGTCTCGCTCGTTGTCGCCGGCCTGTGTGCCCGCACCGGACGCACACCACCCATGCCATGGCTGGACCGAACCATGGACCTGCCCGGCCGCGCGGACATGCTCACCGTTGAACAGGCCGGCGGCGACACCGCCCGCCGTACCCACGCCGTCTTCGCCGCCGGCTTCGGTGGGCACAACGCCGGGGCTGTGATTCAACGCTCCTGAAGGCACGATCCCCTATCCCTTACTCGCCGCGACCGCTCGGCTTGCCGAAACATGAACTTGAGCAGCCTGACCGCACCCCGGCACGGCCCAGGCACCCATGCGTCGCTCAAAGCGAACAGACTGCGTGCTCGACGACGGCGGACGGATCAAACCCGGCCTGAGCCCCGCACGGGTGAAGATGCGCCATGCAAAGGCCGATGCCTTAGCGGAGCCCGCTTTGGGGCCCCGATTCGCGGGGGCCTGAGGGTGGGGTGAGACAAAGGAGTTGGAGTCTTGAGCAAGCAGAGTCCCGCCATCCGTCTGGGTGAAATTCTTGTTGAACGCGGCGTTCTCACTGAACAGCAGGTGTTCGAAATTCTTCAAAAGCAGAAGACCACGCATTTTCCCTTCGGCGTGTTGGCCGAGCGGATGTTCGATGTGACCGTTACCTCCATCGAAGATGCCTGGGTCGAGCAATACGTCCGGGAGAACCCGGCGATCGATCTTCGGACCCAGCGGATCGACGAGGAGGCGCTGCGCACGATCAACGCGCGGCAGGCCTGGCAATTCGAAATCCTGCCGCTTCGTTTCGAGCCGTCCGGCGAGCTGTTGATGGCCGCCACCCGACATCGACTGGCCCGCGCTGTGAGCTTCGCCGCCCGGCGAATCAAGTCCACCGTGCTTTTCAACATCGCCCAATCCGCGCAGTTGCGCGACTTCCTCCGCAAGCACTACCCCATGCCCGAAGTCACCGAGGAAATCCTGGAGATGGCACGACGTTGGTGCAGGGCGCAGGATCAGGAAAGCGCGGCGTAGACGGACTTGATCCACTGATCGGCCATGAGCTGATGCCCCGCGGGCGTGGGATGCACCCCATCCCTTGCCCAGTATCTCGCTTCAGCCCGTCGACAAGCCTCATCGAACATCGACTGGAACGGCACCAGGATGGCGTTGAACTGGCCGGCCAGCTCGGCCACGATACGACGCCGGTGATCGATCTCCTGAACCCATGCTTCGGTGACCACGCCGCAAGGCAGCACGAACGGCTCGCAGAGCACCAGACGCACCGTTGGCAATCTCGCAACGGTCCACTCCAGCAACATCCGATAGAACCGCTCGTATCGCTCCGGCTCCACGCCGTTATCGCGCGAGAAGTGATGCCAGGTGTCGTTCACCCCGATCAGAATGCTCAGGATCGTCGGACGCAGGTTGATCGCATCGATCTTCCAGCGGGCATAGAGGTCCACAATGCGGTTGCCGCTGATTCCGCGATTGAGAATCTTCAGATCAGCTTGAGGATGGTCGGCCAGAAGTCGTGAGGCGGCCATCAGCACATAGCCGCGCCCCAGGGCGGCGTGCTCGCTCGGCTCCTGAATTTCCTTGTCGCGATGACAATCCGTGATCGAATCGCCTTGGAAGAGCAATACGGTTTGCTTGTCGAACATAAGCGTTTTCCTAGGCCGGCCATCAATCAGACCGGAGAGGCGGGCAGGCGACAAGTTTATCGCAACACCCATCGGCACCTCTTGGCACTGGAGCGAAAAAAACTTTTTATCGCGCTCGATGCGATGACATAATGTTGTCGTCGGCCCGTTGTAAGCTTCCAGCCGCTGATCGGCGCCGCAAACCAGGCGGGCCGGGCCATCACCGCCCCACAACGGCCACGGGGCGGTGACGATGCGGGCTTTCGCGGGAGTTCCATGATCCGGTTACCGATCGCGGTTCGGATCATGCAAGCCTTATGGGCGGCCGGTGAGGGGGTCTTCCGGGTAAGGTAGGGCGCTGTCTGATCGGGGCGTGCCTTGGACGGGGACACGGCCCGTGATATCGGGCAGGCTCGCGGGGGACGGGGCCAGGGGTCTCGAGTTCCGGGGAGTCCGGGGAGGATGAAACCGGGGCGGCACGGGAGTAAAGCGCCGGGCGGGCCTGGGCATGTCATTATTCCGTGACCTGCCCAGGCGGGATGTCGAGCGCACAGCCCCCCAAACCATTCGGTGCCTGCTTCCGGGCGGAAGGCCCCGATACTCGCGCTCAACCGGGCACAGCGGAACACCGTAACCTCTGGCGGACGCGCGGCCGATGCGATACGGCTCATGCTATCCTCGATGATCACAGACCCTGGCATTCAGAATCGCCCAGCGTCCATCACACGGGAAAGGACAGCGGCTTGGCTCATGATTACGGCAACAAGATCGATAAGCTCATGCACACACTGCTGATCGTCCAGCGCTCGCCCGGGCGCAAGAGCGTCAAGGACCTTGCCGAAGAACTGAGCGTCGATCCGCGGTCGATCCAACGATATATCCGAACCCTGCGCGAGGCGGGCATTCCCATCGACTTCGATCGTGAGTTGGGCGGATACCGCATCCGCAACGGCTTCTTCCTCCCACCGGTTTCCCTGAAGCTCGATGAGGCCCTGGCGCTGCTCCACCTGGGCGCGACGGTACGGAAGCAGGAACAGATTCCACTCACAGGCCAGGCGGCGATCGCCCTGGACAAATTGCTCAACGCCCTGCCGGCCAATATCCGCGAGGAGCTGGGCGACATTGACGGCCACATCGAGATGAAGCTTCCACCGGCCGGACCGTTTCACGGCATCGACGAAGTACATCAGGTGATCAAGGATGCCATTCATCATCGCCGCGCGATCGAGTGCCGCTACGAAGGCATTCGCTCGATCGATCAGCCCGAGCTGCGCGATGAGACCTTCCTTTTCGATCCCTATCGCCTGGTCTTCATCAAACGGTCGTGGTATGCCATCGGGCATCACCATGGCCGCGATGCCCTGCGTCAGCTCAAGCTCAATCGCTTCACGGCCATCAGCCCAACCGACCATGCCTACCGAATCCCCAGGGATTTTTCACTCGACTCGTTCTTCGGCGATGCATGGCACATGATCAAAGGCGAGCCGACCTACGACATCCGCCTGCGTTTTGATCCGCAATTCGCCGAGACCATCGCCGATACCACCTGGCATCAAAGCCAGGAGATCATTTATGAGGATGACGGCGCCATCGTGTTTTCATGTCGAGTCGCCGGCCTGGAGGAGATCGTCTGGTGGGTTCTGGGCATGGGGCCGCACTGCCGGGTGATCGAACCACCTGAACTGGCCGAGCGGGTCGCGCGACTCGCGGACATGACCGCGGCGCATTACCGCGAGCCGGAAGTCAGATCGCGCTGATTCACCGGGTGGAACGTCCGCCCCGGTCAGGGGTTGGCGCGGGGTCATCGCCGCTGGCATCGAGGGCAATAGACCGTGGTGCGGGTGGCGATAATGCGGGTCCGAAGCGCGCGGCCGCAGCGAACGCAGGGCAATCCGCCGCGCCCATACACCCGATGGCTGGACTGGAACCTGCCGGACCGCCCTAACGCATCGATGTAATCTCGAAGGCTTGAGCCCCCCGCTTCAATCGCCGCCTCAAGCACGCGACGAATCGCTTCCACCAGCCGAGCCACGCGCGGCCGACTCAAAAGCGCAGCGGCTGGCAACGGATGAATCTCCGCGAGAAACAGCGCTTCATCCACATAGATGTTGCCCAGACCCGCCACCAGCCGCTGATCCAGCAGCGCCGCCTTCACCGCCCGGCGCGTACCCCGCATCCTCGCCGTCAGGGCCGATGCATCGATCAAAAGCGCATCAGGCCCCAACAACGACCAGCGGGAATCCCGCATCGATCGCTCATCATCAAAACACCAGATGCCGCCAAAACGCCGCGGGTCTCGAAAGACCATCGCCCGCCCATCATCCAGCCGCCAGATCACATGATCATGCCCATCGCACCGGGCATCTCCAACGGCCGGAATCGGCGTGATACGCATCGAACCGGTCATGCCCAAGTGAACGCAGATCGCCGGGCCATCCTGATCGTCGGACAGGAGAGCGAACTGCTTGCCGTGTCGGATGATTCGATCGATGGATCGACCGACGAGCAGATCATCGGGTTCGGCCCGGCCGGAAACCACATCGCGACGGCGGACAACCGCCTCGATGACCCTTCGGCCGAGAACCGATTCACGCAATGTGCGCACCAGGTGTTCGACTTCGGGGAGTTCGGGCATGGACGATTTCCCGGCTCACGTCGCGGGCCGACACGTCAGACAGGATCGGCGATCGGATGGACGTTGGCAGCAACCCTTGCCCGGAGCAGGCAGCGCTCAGGCCGGACGGGTGGCGGCTTCCTTGGCGCGGCGGCGCAGCTCGGCCTCGATGAAACCATGAAGATCGCCATCCAGAACCCGCTGTGGATTGCCGACCTCATACCCCGTTCGCAAGTCCTTCACCCGATTGTCGTAGAAGACATAGCTGCGAATCTGTGTGCCCCAACCCATATCCAGCTTGCCCCCCTTGGCCGCATCGATCTCCTTCTGGCGGCGTTCCTCTTCCAGAAGCTCGAGCTTGCCGTGCAGAATCGCCAACGCCCGCTGTTTGTTCTGCTCCAGCTTCCGTTCCACCGAACAGACCACGGTGATGCCCGTGGGCAGGTGGATCAGCCGGATGGCTGTCGCCAGTTTGTTGACGTTCTGCCCGCCCGGTCCCGAAGATCGGGCAAAAGGCGTGATCTCCAGGTCTTTCTCCGGAATCTCCAAGGTTCCCGCCTCTTCGAACTCGGGAATGACTTCCACCGCCGCGAAGCTGGTCTGCCGCTTGCCCTGGGCATTGAACGGCGAGACGCGTGCCAGGCGATGCGTGCCGCGCTCGGCCGAGAGGTAGCCGAAAACCATTGGACCCTTGATATAGAGCGTGACATCCTTGAGCCCCGCTTCCTCGCCGGGATTCTTGTCGACTTCACTGACATCCCAGCCCATCGATTCGCAGTAGTGCAGGTACATGCGCATCATCATCTCGGCCCAGTCCTGGGCCTCCGTGCCGCCCTCGCGGGCGTAGATGGTCAAGTAGCAATTGTGGCTGTCGAATTTGCCCGACAGCAGCGAAGCGGTCTCGATGGCCTTGGCCTGGGCTTCGAGCTTGTCGATCAGTTGATCGACCTCCTCCCGCGTCTGGTCATCGTCGGCCTCTTCGGCCATCTCGAGAAGTGTCCGGGCATCTTCCATCAACTGGTCGAACTTATCGAGCGGCGCGATGCGCGCCCGGATCGCCTTGAGCTCGGTCACGATGCGATTGGCCTGCTCGGGCCGATTCCAGAAATCGGCATCGTTCATCTTCGATTCAAGCTCGGCGATGCGGGCCTTTCTTCGATCCTCGTCAAAGAGAGTCGCGGAGCGTCAAAATCCGCGCCTCAAGATCGTCCAGGGCATATTTCAGGTTGTCACGCATGTCTGCTTTCCGGCAATGTTCCCGGCTGAATGACCGCGAAAAACGGTCGCGACCGCTTGTGCCGGGTTGGACCGATCATTGTAAGGCATCATCCCGCTTACGTCGATCCTGATGGCCGAATCGCTCCACGCGAACCGCCGAGATCGGCCTTGCCCGTCATCTGCGTAACGCGGCCCGGGAAATGGAAACACTCGATCCCGAGCTACGGAAACTGATTCAACGCCGCGGAACTGGTAGCGCGGCCATGGTCCACAACGCGTTCATACTACAATGAGGCGATGAGCCTCAAGACACTATTTTCCACTTTCGCCGCATCGGTCGCTGGACTGATGATCCTCTGCGCCGCCGCGCGGGCTGATGAGCCGGCATGGAAGGCCACGGCCCGGGAGCGTGTCGAGAAGCACCGCATGGCCGACTTGCAAGTGGTCGTCCGTAACGCCGAGGGTCAACCGGTGCCCGGTGCTGAAGTACGCGTTCAGATGACACGACATGCGTTTCATTTCGGAACCACGGTCAACGGGCGTTTTCTGGCGACCAACCCCGCCGGCACGGAGGATGGGGACCGATATCGCAAAACAATCGTCGAGCTGTTCAACTACGCCACGATCGAAAATGAACTCAAATGGCACAACTGGCGGCGCGACGGGAGTGATGGTGGCCAGAACCGTCGTCAACATGGCATTGATGCGGTCGAGTGGCTCCGAAGCGAGGGATTGAAGGTGCGCGGCCATGCGGCGATCTGGGGAGCCTGGCGTCGGACACCGCCCGATATTCAGCGGAATCGAGAAAACGCCGAATACGTCCGTGACGCCGCGCGGAAGCATATTCGGGAGATCGTCAGCCACTATCGCGGAAAACTGATCGACTGGGATGTGCACAACGAGCCGTTGAGCGAGCGCGATGTCGAGCGGGTGGTGGGCTTTGATGAGGTCGTGCGGTGGTATCACATCGCCCGCGCCGCCGACCCGGATGCGCGTCTGTTCGTCAATGAGTACAACATCTTCGATCGCGATCGCCGGGCCGAGGCCTACAGGGATTACGTCGCACGCCTGATCGACGCCGGCGCGCCCCTGGATGGCATCGGCTTCCAGGGGCATTTCTGGGACGATCGTGGCCGCGACTACCAGCACGTCTACGACCGCATCGAAATGTTTGCCCAGTTCGACAAGGTGCTTCAGATCACCGAGTTCGACAACTGGCACCGTGACATGTCCCCGCAACACATGGAAGCCGTGCTCTGGGCCGCGTTCAGCCACCCCCAGGTTGATGCCCTGATCATGTGGGGCTTCTGGGACGGCCTTCACTGGCGTGACAAAGGTACGCTCTACACCCGCGACTGGGAACTCAAGCCGGCCGGCCGCATCTTCAAAGAACTGGTCCACGAGCGATGGTGGACCGATGAAAGCCGCCAGGCCGACGAGAAGGGTATCGTTGCGCTCCGCGGCATTCTGGGCGACTACGAAATCACCGCCATCCACAATGGCCGACGCGCTGTTGTGAAGCACACGCTCCGGCCCGATGGCGACCCCCTGGAAATCCGTCTGGCCGAGTGAGCAATCACCACGGCCCCGAGAGTGTCGCCGAAGGTGACTATGGCCATCGCGCCGCCAATCGCCGGCGAGTCATTGTCAGGGTACGGCCGGCCCCGACCGCTTCTCCCGCCCCCAGCCAGCCGGGGTATTGCGATATGATCCGTTGCTTGATGCCTCCTTATTCGTGAGGCTGCTCCTCCGACGCAACGATCCCGGCCATGCGAACCAGCGAACTGGACTACCCACTGCCCGAGGACCGGATCGCACTGCATCCGGCCGAACCCCGCGATACCGCCCGGCTGATGGTCATTGATCGCCAATCGACACGGCCCGAGCACGCACAAGTCCGCGATATTCCCCGATGGCTGCGCGCCGGCGATCTGCTGGTGTTCAATCAGAGCCGGGTCATTCCCGCCCGCTTCGAGGCGGTGCGGTGCGACACCGGCGGGCGGGTTGGCGGCCTGTTCCTTGCGCGCGAGGGTGAACTCTGGCGCGCCATGCTTGAATCCCGGGGAAGGCTCGAGCCCGGTCGGAGCATCGAGCTGGGCGGGGAATTGAGGCTGACTCTGGCCGAATCCCTGGGTGGTGGTTTCTGGCGTGTGAGGCCGGAGGTCGAAATCGACCCCCTGCAAGTGCTCGCCCGTCACGGCAGCACCCCTCTGCCGCCCTACATCCGCCAGGCGCGTAAGAAGGCGGGGCTGGACCCGGTGAGCCCCATTGACCAGCAGTGTTACAACACCGTTTACGCCAGCCAGCCCGGCAGCATCGCCGCGCCGACCGCGGGGCTGCACTTCACCCCGCAACTGCTCGAGGAGCTCGAAGCGCGGGGCATTCTCACAACCCACATCACGCTGCACGTGGGCGTCGGCACCTTCCTGCCCATCCGGGTCGATGACCTGTCCGAACACCGGATGCACGAGGAATGGTTCGAGTTGCGGCCCGAGGCCCGCGGCAAGATCAGCCGCGCCCGGCGCGAAGGTCGGCGGATCATCCCCGTGGGCACCACGACCGTCCGGACGCTCGAATCGATCACGCCGGAGGAACTTTCCGCGGCGGAAGCCGGAGGCCATCCGATCGCTCGACCGACCAGCCTGTTCATCCAGCCGGGGTTCCGGTTCCAGTGGACCGATGCGCTGTTGACCAACTTTCATCTGCCGCGCTCAACGCTCCTGGCGCTGGTGGCGGCGTTGCCCGGCGTCGGGCTGGACCGGCTCAAACAGTGGTATGCTCTAGCCGTGGACCAGCGTTACCGCTTTTTCTCCTATGGAGATGCGATGCTGATCCTGTGATTCCGCCCCTGCAATCTCAACGCTGAACATAACCCCAGAACCAGGCCATGGCTGCCCGCCAATCGAATTCCGACCCACCGTTGAAGACGATGTCGCTTACGGCGCATCTTGATGAGCTGCGTCGCCGGCTGGTTTACGGACTGCTCGGGCTGCTGCCGGCGCTTTTGCTGTGCCTCTGGCAGGGCCGAACGCTGGTGGTTTGGATGCAGCTCCCGCTGTTCGGCGTGCAGGACTTTCTGGGCCTGCCACGCGGCGCGTACTTCTTTTCGCCCATTTCCGCATTTACCATCTACATCAAGGTCGCCCTGGTGTGCAGCATCATCATCACGCTGCCCTGGATGCTCTTTCAACTCTGGCGGTTCATCTCCGAGGGCCTCTATCCGAACGAACGGCACAGTGTCCGCATGGTCGCGCCGATCAGCGCTGCGTTGATGGTCCTGGGCGTGCTGTTCAGCTTCTTCGTACTGGTGCCGATTTCGCTGCTCTTTCTGCTGGGCTGGTCGGCCGGGTATCCCGACCCAGGCGACGCGCAACCCGCCCTTCGACAGATCATCGACACGGCCGGGCGAAGCGGCGCGATCCCCCCGCCGGCCGATGGCGCGCGACCCGAGCGGGAGGACGTTGATCCGGCCACCGTACCGACCCCGACCTTGCACGTGCCGGTGCTCCATCGCGACCCCGAAGCGCCGGCGGATGGCGAAATCTGGCTCGTGATGCCGGAAGGTCAGCTTAGAACCTTCGTGGGTGGACAGGTGTTGAGCCTCTCGACTTCGCGCACTTCTCCGTTTTCGCCGCTGCTGGGCGCGGGCGAGATGATCTCGTTCACGCTCATGGTCACTTTCGGGGTTGTCCTGGGCTTTCAGCTTCCGTTGGTGATGATGCTGCTTGGGCGGATTGGCGTCGTGACCGCGGACAAGCTCAAGCGCTTCCGTCGTTACGCCGCGCTGGCCTGCTGCGTTCTCGCTGCGTTGCTCACCCCGGCTGACCCGATCAGCATGGTCGTTCTGGCGGTGCCGCTCTATCTGCTGTTTGAATTCGGCCTGCTTCTGATGCGTCGATCCAAACCGCCGGAAGAACCGGTCGAGGTCGATTCGGCCAACGAAGACCGGCCTTCCTGATCTCCAACGCTTTGGCCACCGATTCCACGACCCATCCATGGAAAAGTGATGTCGCCCCCGCCCAGACCCAACATCCTGATCATCATGGCGGATCAGCTCGCCGCTTCGTACATGAGCGTCTACGGCCATCGTCGATCCACAACGCCGAATCTCGACCGCCTGGCGAGCCGGGGCGTTCGCTTTGGCAATGCATACACCGCCTGTCCCCTGTGTGGACCATCACGCGCTGCGCTTTGGACCGGCCGTTATCCCCATCAGACCGGTGTGATGACCAACCAGCGCGGCGAGCAGGGCCCGCGGGTTCCCGAGCGGATGGCGACGTTGGGCCAACTGGCGGTCGATGCGGGCTACCGGCCCGTGCATTTCGGCAAAGGTGGCGCCGCCGGCGGGTTGCGCGGCTTTGAATGCGTTCGGACCGAACCCAGACGAATCGACCCGCTACCCGGCATCAGCTTCAATGCCGACACGTTCAAGGATCTGGGCGCCACCGATGGCATCTGTGACTACCTGCGCAGGCGACCGGATCAACCGTTCCTGGCCGTGGCCGACCTGAACAACCCCCACAACATCTGTGGCTGGGTCGGGGATCATGCGGATGACGATTCCGAGCATCCGGACAATCTGCCCGCCGCACGCCCCGAGCTTCCGGCCAACTTCCAGGTCGATGACATGGCCACGCGCCCGCTGCCTGTTCAATATCTCTGCTGCATCCACCGGCGGCAGAAGCAGGCGGCGCGATGGTCGCCGCGCATGTTTCAGGGTTACCTGGCCGCTTATGAAGCCTATACGCAACTGATGGATCAGTGTGCCGGCCGCATCCTGCAAAGCCTGGATGAATCGGGCGAGGCCGAGAACACCATCGTCATCTTCCACAGTGATCATGGTGATGCCGTGGCCACGCGGCGGATGGTGACCAAGCACTGCTGCTTTTACGAACCCGTGGTGAATGTGCCCCTGATCGTCGCTGGACCGGGCGTGGCCGTGTCGCCCGATTCGCCGCGCGGCGAACTGGTCAGCCTGCTGGATATCGTCCCGACCGTCTGTGATCTCATCGGCGCTGATGCCCCCGATGACCTGCCGGGCTTGAGCTTGCGGCCCATGCTTGAAGGCCGATCAGCCTCACGCGAACATGATTGCATCGTCTCTCAATGGCACACCGAATACGGCCACACCATCGAACCGGGCCGCATGATCCGTACACCACGGTACAAGTACACCATCTATCGCGAGGGGCCGGGCGAGGAACTTTACGAACTCGAGCGTGATCCATTGGAGATGAGGAACCTCGTCCATGATCCGGCCATGCGGGAAGTGCTGGAGGAACATCGCCATCGTTTTGAAGCGTACCTCGACGAGGAAGCCGATCCTTTTCGGTCGATGGATGCCCGGCACGATCATCGCTGGCGAAGTCATGAACCCGGGTTCAAGGATCACACCGGCCCTTGCAGTTGGGATGAGCCGATCCCGGCATCGTGATGGGCCGAACGCCGCGGCCGGTGGGTTTCGTGTGCGATGGCGCAGACCGCATCAACGCCGCCAGGGCGATGGACCGGACAAAGCCGTTGGCCGCCCTCAACCGACGATTTCGAGCAACGCGAAGGCATCACCGGCCGGATCGCTCTCGATGCGCCGGACGATCGCGGTGCGAAAACCGTGACGCAGCGACTGGGCATCGTCATCCGGGTGGAGCCACGAGCCCAATGCGGGCAGGTCGTCCGGGGGCAGCTTGACCAACAGATAGTTGAGCGTGCGTTGGGTGATGTGGCTCTGGCGGGACTTGCGGCCGCCATGGACACGGAAGTTGAGCGGACGATCCACCAGCCAATGGTTTTCCGTCCAGGTTGAGATGAGCCTTCGTGTGTCGATCATGACAAGACTCCTCTGCAAACGGCGCGGCAACCACTCGACGGCTGCCAACCTGCTTGAGCGCTCCCGGTTCGAGTGACCGGGAGATCGTGGCACCCGGGAAGTCCAGCCTTCGGAGGCGCGGTTTCCCCAGGGGGCCGGGGTTTCGCACTTCCGGGGTCTCGCGCTTCCGGGGGCGGGGCATCGGTTTCGGATACCCGGACCGCGAAATCTGTTCGGCCTGTTAATTTTTTCGGCTACAGAGTTACCCCGACATTATTCCGCACGGGATATTAGGGATGTTTTCCTATGTTGATCGGCAGCATGCAGCGTCGGCAGAGTCCACCGCGAACGGTGGCCGAAGAGGGGCTCGACCCATTTACAGTTCGCTGAACGCGCCGTTCGCTCGACCACACAACGGTCCTGAACGCATTGATGCGGCGGTCATCAGGCCGAGTTTGGGAAGCAACCGGGGATTCTGGCCAACGTGCCTGCCCGCGTCACGGCTTGACCCATGAATTTTCCTGGAATAAAGTATTTTCCGTACTCGGAAAATTTGCTTATGAGGAAAATCAATCCGGTCAACCTTGCTGCCATGCTCCGTGACGGCCGCTTGGCGGTTCCGCCACTGGCGATACGAGTTCTGACGTTCCCGCCTGACCCCGGCGCGACCGCTTTGCTCGAAGTATCGTTCCGCGGGCGTTCCTGTCGCTATGTCGCCTGGATCAAGCGTGATGCCAAGCCGATGACCCTGAGGCTGGCCATCGACCAGGTCAAGCAATCCGAGGGCGAGTCGGACCGGGGACAACCCATGATCATCGCACCCTATTTCAGCCGCGAGAAACTCGACCAATTGCTCGACGCCCGGATCAGCGCCATCGATTTCAGTGGTAACGCCGCCATCGAGATTCCCGGAAGCCTGCTGTTCTACAAGACTGGAAACCCGAATCAATATCCCGACAGCTCCCCCATTCGCTCGGCGTACCGAGGCAACGGATCGCTGGTGGCTCGCATGCTGCTGCTGGAGCGGCGATTCGAAGCCGTGAGCGACATTCGCAGCGGCATTGAATCTCGAGGCGGCTCCCTGACGATGGGAATGGTCTCGAAAGTACTCCAGCGGCTCGAAGCCGACCTGGCCATCGAACGCCCCAACCGCAACGCCGTGATGGTCATCCAGCCGGAGCGTTTGCTCGATGGCCTGCTGGCCGAATACCAGCCACCGAAGATCATGGACACCTGGCTGGGAAAGGTAGCACTCTCCACCTCGAGGTTGGAAGCGCGATTGCGGGCGATTGGCCGCGATGGCGGTCTGGTGCGCACCGGCGAAGACTCGGCCACCGACTATGCGACCTGGGCGGGCGAATCCATCATGTCGTACTACTGCCGGGCCGCCCCCACCGCGGTGCTGGAGCGGATCGGTGCCCAAGCCCAGGAAACCCGGGCATTCGCCAACCTGAGGCTGATGCAAAGCGAGGATCAACGGGTTTACTTCGACCCCCGTTCCAGGCTTGCCGCTTCGCCGATTCAGGCGTGGCTTGAGATGGCCAGTGGCGACAAGCGTCAGAAGCAGATCGCCGGGCATATCCGCAACGCCATCCTGGGTGCGACAGGAGCCGCTGGATGACAGACAGCCTGATGCGCACCAGTCTGCTGGATCTGTTCCATACGCTGGGCGTTGATGCGCGAGGCATTCTTCTTGGTGGCGGCTATGGCTTGTATCTCAAGCAATTGCATCTGGAAAAGAAGCGTGTATCGACCCTGATCGGTGCACATCTGTGGCCATCGCCACGCGCCACTGAGGATTTGGACCTGATGCTATCGCCTGAATTGGTCGCCAATGCACACTCCATGGCCGCCCTTCGCGATGCGCTGGACAATCTGAAGTATCAGGTCGTTGATGGTTCGGAATATTTGCAGTTCAAGCGGTCTGTAAGCCCTACCCACACAGTCAAGATCGATCTCCTGACCGCACAGCTTGATGTGCTCAAGGTCACTCCCGGCATACGCGCCGACAGCCGCCGCGCCCGGCCCGCGGCCACGAATCGACCCCAACTCCACGCCCACCCCGCCGATGGCGCATTGATGCTGACGGACAGGCCATTGATGATCGAACTGACTGGAACGCTTTCGACCGGAAAGACGTATGCCGCGCAAGTCGCCATTCCTCATCCGTTCAGCTATCTGCTGATGAAGCTGACGGCCTACCGCGATCGGCGTCATGATGCCGACAAAGACCTGGGCCGTCACCACGCGTTGGATGTATTCCGAATCGTGGCCATGTTGACCGAAACGGAATTCGAACATTCGCTGGCCAACCTGCGACACCATAAGGCGGATGCTCAGGTGCAATCCTGTGCCGCGCTGGTGAGTTCAGATTTCAGCGGCTCGACCAAGCCGGGTATCCTGGCGATGCGTAGCCATCCACTCTGGCGAAACGATCAGCAACTCGAGGTCTTTCTTGAAACGCTGACGCGGATGATCTCCTGATGGCACGTTCAAGCGATCGAAACGCGACGATCCATATCGACCGCTCGGTACGGATACGGCTCGATGCCGCGGGCGGCCCGAGGGCCTTGGAATCGGCGCGATTCAACCACACCCGAGGCTGGGCGGATCGCCTGATATATTGTCCCGTATGAAACACACCAACTCCATCCTTGCCGACGGCGGCTTTCACCATGTGGCGATCCGGGTGCGTGATTTTGAGGCGACGGTTCGGTTCTACTGCGATGTGCTGGGCTTTCGCGAGCGTATCCGCTGGGGCGAAGCGCCCAAGCTGGCCTGCATGCTGGACACCGGCGACGGAAACTACCTGGAAGTTTTTTCCGGTGGATCGGATGAGCCAAAGCCCGAGGGCGCTTTCATTCATGTCGCGTTCCGTACCCGCGATTGCCGCGCGGCGATCGAGCGGGTTCGCGAGGCGGGCATGGAAATCACCATGGAGCCCAAGGAACTGACCATCCAGAGCGATCCGCCCACACCGGTCTGCATCGCCTTTTTCAAGGGCCCGGATGGCGAGGTGATCGAACTGTTCCAGAACGAACTGACCTGATGCGCTGTCGCTGGCCGTCCGGGCAAGGCCCGAACGCTCCCGCCCAGTGGCATCACGAAGCCAGCGGATGGCTGAACTCCTCGATGAGGTTGTCCGGCCGGCTCTTGAGCACCAGACAGGCGATCTCCGGCGGGCAGTTGACCCGCAGCGGAAACCAACTCCCAAAACCGCTTGTCACATAGAGATAATGATCGGCCTTACGGTACAGACCGCCGGGATAGCGGAAGGTCAGGCTGCCCAGGCCCACCGAACCCTTGCGCGATCGGTTCTTCATCAGGACGAGTTGCCCGCCGTGGGTGTGACCGGCCAGCGTCAGATCGATCCGATATCGCTGCGCGGCCTCGAAGGCATCGGGATGGTGCGACAGCAGAAGGCGCAGGGCCGGCTCGCGGCGATTGGCGTGGCGGCACGCCTCGGCGATGTTGCGCTGAAGCTCCCGGGCCCGAGGGGCGTAATCAATGCCCAGCAGCAGGATCGGCCGGCCGCGAAACTCGAGCCGCTGGTGCTCGTTCATGTGGACCGTCAGCCCCACCCGGCGCAGGTGATCGATCACCTCCTGGCCATCGACCAGGTGATCGTGATTGCCCAGCACGATATGAACGCCCAGATCCGCCTTCAGTTGAAGCAGCGATTCGCTGACCTGTTCAAGCACCGAGTGTTCGAGGTCGATCAGGTCGCCGGTGATGGCGATCAGGTCCGGCTTGAGTTCCTGCACCGCGCGGACCATGCTGTCGAGACGTTCGACCGGCACCAGGTCACCGATGTGCATGTCGCTCAGATGGGCGATACGCAGGCCGTCGAGCTCCGGGGCAAGGTCCGGCAGGTTGATCTCGCGTTCGACGGTACGTAACCGCTGGATCGACCCGTTCCTGGCCGCGCGCCCGCCGGTAAGTCTTATCGGCATGCGCGTCAGCGCGGCGTGACGGATGCGCGCCTTGAGCCGCTTGGCGGACTTGACGAGTTTTGAAGCGGTTCGCTTGGCCATACGCCGGGTCACTTCCCCTTCATTCGGCCCGATCGCCGGGACATTTCATCCTACGATACGCAGCGGAAGCTGAGGGGGTCGCCTTCCATATGAACATGGACCAAAGCGGACGTTGAACGGCGCGATAGACCATGAAGGCGAGGAGGTCCGCCGAATCGCCGCACAGGAGGCGACCGATGCCCTCTCCGCTCCAGACGGTCGGACACAACACCGCTGCATTGGTCCTGGCCAACAAGCCCGAGTTTCACAAGGAAGCCTACCCGGAAAGCATAACCAACGCGACGAACTCCGACAGTCCGGAGAGACGTAATTCATTATTTGACAAAGAGATGCCGACGAGTGGACTCGAACCACTGACCCAGGGCTTATGAATCCCTTGCTCTACCAACTGAGCTACGTCGGCGTGAGAATCCGGACGATCACGGCGGTGCCGGCCGGGTTTGGAGTGCAGAAGCTTATCAACCTGCGGCCGTGAAGTAAACCTCGCCGCGCTGGGCCGGCGTTCGCCGCCGGCGGGTCGGGCTGGGGCGCATACCGAGCGCTGCCGATGGCGATAACTCTTTTTATCAATTGATTTTACGACTCACTCTCACCCCCGGCGTGTCAGCCTTGGGCTGCGCAACATGCCGGTGGGCTGGGCCGGAGTTACCCGTGCCATTCCCCGCGGCCACCGGAGGCGAACGTGCCGGCTGATCGGTCTGTGGCGGATTGCGCGGCCGCCGGGTCAATTCATCCGCTTGCACCGCC
Source organism: Phycisphaeraceae bacterium (assembly GCA_020831765.1). Taxonomy (GTDB): domain Bacteria; phylum Planctomycetota; class Phycisphaerae; order Phycisphaerales; family Phycisphaeraceae; genus JAFIFY01. The sequence goes on from JAFIFY010000145.1 coordinate 19,729, forward strand.
TCGATTCACGCGAAACAGACGGAACTTGGGCTATACTCCCATTGTCCGAAGCATGATGCGTTTCCGGGGCGGCGGTTGTTCAGCAGGGATAGGACGGGAGCCGGAGACAGCGCTGACTAATGAAGCGCTTGCTGTGGTTGTGTCCGTGCGGCTGGCTTCGCAGCGTGGCCGAATCGCGTGACTTGGAGATCCTTTCAGGAGACATCGCCTTGTTGACCCGAAGTTCCATTGCCGCGACGGTTCTGGCCAGCGCTTTGCTCTTTCTCGGACCCTGGTCATCACAAGCCCGTGCCGTTGTGATCTACGACCCGGATGGGGCTTTCCGCCTTACCGGCCCGACACCCAATGACAATTACTTTTTCGACATTCAGGGCAATTACGGGGTCGGTATGGCCACGCCCATCGCCCCCAACTATCTGCTTTCGGTCAAGCACCTCAACGTGCCGAGCAACAACGTCGTGACGTTCCTCTCCAGCAGCCCCAACGCCGGGCAATACTCGGTGGTGCAAGTCATCGACCACGCCGACAGTGACCTGCGACTGATCAAGATCGATCAACCGTTGGCCATGTGGGCCGATCCCTATTTTGGCAATGGTGAGGTGGGCAAGGATGTGATTCTGACGGGGCGGGGTACGCAAGTGGGCGATCCAGTGTTTCTCAGCGGCGAGTTACGTGGCTGGGAATGGGGAACCTTCGATGGCGTTCGATCATGGGGCGAGAACACCATCACGGCCAAGACCACGGTCAACGTCGCGGGCACCAACACCCCAGCGCTGCGGTGGACTTTCGATCCGATCGCGGGCGCGAACCAGGGCCAGCTCACCGAGCGTGATTCGGGTGGCGGCGTGTTTTTCGAGGAAGATGGCCGCTGGTATCTGGCGGGGATCAACGCGGCGGTGGAAGCGCCCTTCAAGAAGTCTTCCGGGGGCGAAGACATCTGGGCCGCCCTCTTCAACGTCAGAAACTTCTTCCCGGCCAGTGGCCCCCGTATCAACCAGACGCGCGGCTCATACGGATACGCCACGCAGATCAGTGCGGTGGAGGATTGGCTGCGCTCGATCATCGTCGATGGCGACCTGACCGGCAGTGGCTCGGTGGGCATCCCGGACTTCGACTACTTCAGCCAGGTGTATCAGTCCGGACAATATGACTGGCGAGCGGACCTGAACAACGATGGTGTCGTCGACCTCGAAGACTGGCACATCCTGGTCCACGACATCGCCGGCACGTTCTTCGGCGATGTCAACTTTGATGGGCAGGTCGATGATTTTGACATCCAGCAGATTCTGGCCTCGGGCAAGTTCATGGCCGGCGACACCGGGGCGACCTGGGCCGACGGGGATATGAACCTCGACGGCCGGGTGGACATGGACGACATCCTGCTGATTCTGGATTCCTGGGGCTCGACCGCTTCGCTTGACTCGCTGATGACGATGGCGGCCATACCCGAACCGGCGACGGCGGGGCCGATGATGCTGGGCGCTGGCATGCTGCTGGCCCGCCGCCGGAACCGGTAACCAGGCCCCCGCCCCGAGCGGTCACCCGTCCGCTGTTTAGCAAGCGGACGTAGCCCATTTCAAGCCTTTCTGACAGCCTCTCCATATGTCGATACCCCCCGCCCCCCATTGCCACCTTCCAGCCAGGGGACTGGTCGATCCACTCTGATGACCGCTTGATGATGATCCGGGATTGGTGACCGGGTCGCGCGGGCGGGCGGAACGATGAGGACACGGTGGGTTGCCGAAGCGGGCTTTGGGAGCGAGAATCGCGACCGTGGTTTTCGCTTACCCTTTGCCATGCTTCAAGACAGGAGATCAGGTGTTATGGCTGGAGTCTTTGGCCCGTTGGCCGTACAGAGTTACTGTTTCCGGTCGATCAAGGAGAATGTCCAGGTGGCCGATGCGGTCCGCAAGATCGGGCTGGATCGGATCGAGATTTGCGGCGTACACTGCAATTTTGATCAGCCGGACACTTTCGAGTCCGTGATCGGGGCCTATCGCGATGCGGGAGTTGAGATCATCAGTCTCGGGGTGGAGCGGCTCAGCGGCGACCGGGACCGCGACCGCACGCGATTCGAGTTCGCCAAGCAGGCCGGTTGCGGCCACATGAGCATCAACTTCGACCCGGCCGAGTTCTCCGCGGCACATCGCGTGGCCGCGGAACTGGCCGAGGAGTATGACCTGAAGCTGGGCATCCACAATCACGGCGGCTACCACTGGCTGGGCTCGCGGCAGATGCTGGCGCATGCGTTCTCGCTGGTCGGCGACCGGATCGGCCTCTGCCTCGATACGGCCTGGGCGCTTCAGGCCGGCGAGAAGCCGGAGAAAATGGTCGAACTGTTCGGCCCCCGTCTCTTTGCCATGCACCTGAAGGACTTCACCTTCAAGCCGGATGGCAA
>JAFIFY010000149.1 GCA_020831765.1 Phycisphaeraceae bacterium
CAGCCCCCGGCGCGGGCGTCCTGGCACCCGTCGATGATGCCCGGACTCCCGGCAAACCCCGTGCCGCATCGCACGCCGAGGTACATGCGTTTGCCCTGATCTGGGGTCCACCTCTGTTGACTTCGGGCCGATCGCCGGTAAAGTGAAGGCATGATCAGTCGATCCCATCCCCGCCGAAGGTCGGCCAACCTGCTTCTAGCGGGCGAGCGATAGCTTTGGGGACAGGTTGATCGGCTGATGCCGAGCTTACACGATGAGCGAACGACCCTGTCCCTGTCGGACAGGGTTTTTTGTTTGATTTCCAAGATGAGTTAGGATTTTCCCGCAGCGGGCGGCCGGTGGCGCGGCAAGCTCGGGCATGTTCAGGAGCACCTTGGCCATGAACGGACCGGACCCAACCTCCAAGATGGATTATATCCGTATATTTGACACCACATTGCGCGATGGTGAGCAGTCGCCGGGCGCGACGCTGCATTTTCAGGAGAAGCTCAAGATCGCCCAGGCGCTGGCCGACCTGGGCGTGGATGTGATCGAGGGCGGGTTTCCCATCACCAGCGTCGGGGATTTCGAGGCCGTCCGGGAGATCGGCCGCATGCTGGAGAACACCACGGTGGCCGGCCTGGCGCGTTGCGTGCGACGCGACATCGAGCGTGCCGGCGAAGCGCTCCAGTCCGCCCGCAAGCCGCGCATCCACGTCTTCTGCGCCACCAGCCGCATCCATCGCGAGCACAAACTGCACAAGGCCGTCGATGAGATCATCCGCATCTCGGTCGAGTCGGTGAAACTGGCCCGCCAGTACGTCGAGGATGTCGAGTTCTCGCCGGAAGATGGTTCGCGGACCGAACTGGAGGTGCTGCGCGATATCACCGCCGCCGTGGTCGAGGCCGGGGCCACCACCATCAACATTCCCGATACCGTCGGTTACGCCGTGCCCGCCGAGTATGGCCGCATTTTCAGTTATCTGCGTGAGCAACTGCCCAATCTCGATCGGGATGGCATCGTGCTCTCGGCCCATTGCCACAATGACCTGGGGTTGGCGGTGGCCAACAGCCTGGCGGCCATGGAGAACGGGGCGCGGCAGATCGAATGCACGATCAACGGCATCGGCGAAAGGGCGGGCAACGCCGCGCTCGAGGAACTGGTGATGGCCATCCGCACGCGGAAGGACTACTTCCAGCGATTCGCCACCGGCATCAACTGCAAGAAGATATTCCCGCTTTCGCGCATGGTTTCGACTTTCACCGGTCTGCACGTGCAGCGCAACAAGGCCGTGGTGGGCGACAACGCCTTCGCCCACGAGGCGGGCATCCACCAGGATGGTGTGATCAAGCACCGTCAGACGTACGAGATCATGGACCCGCGTGACATCGGCGTGCCCGAAAGCAAGCTGGTGCTGGGCAAGCATTCAGGGCGGCACGCTCTCCGGCAGCGGCTGACGGAACTGGGCTTGAAGATCGATGATGACATGCTCGAGCGGGTCTACGAACGGTTCAAGCAACTGGCCGACCAGAAAAAGGATGTCTACGACGAGGATATCGAAGCGATCGCCGATGACCTGATGCAGCAGGGTCGTTCGTTATGGTTGCTCGAGCGTTTCCAGGTGGTCAGCGGAACCGGCGTCATCTCGACGGCCACGGTGGAGATGGCCGACACCACCGGCGAAAGGCGGATGGAAGCGGCGACCGGCGATGGGCCGATCGATGCGATTTACTCGGCCATGCAGAAGCTGACGGGCGTTCACGTTTCGCTGGAGGGTTTTGAAACCCGCAGCGTGACCGGCGGCAAGGAAGCGCAGGGCGAGGTGATGGTGCAGGTTCGCCATCACGACCGGGTGGTGCGCGGCCGCGGTCTTTCCACCAACGTCGTGGAAGCCGCGGCCAAGGCTTACCTGGCAGCGCTCAACCGCATCAAGACCAGCGAAGAACGGCGAGTCACCGCGACCAGTGCCATCGACAGCGACAACCCGGCCGAATCGCTGGGAACGGTATGATGGGGTTTGGAGCGGATCGGAGGTGGTGGATTGCCGACGGCCAATGGTCCGACCTTGACGATGGAGCGCCGCGCGTGGGCATGTAACGGGCATGCCACGGTGCGTGAGACACGGAGGGTCCCCCTGAATGGAAAGCGCCCTGATGACGCAACCCACCGCCGGTAAGGCCCCTGGCCCCAAGCATTTCGTGATCGATACCAACGTTCTGCTGCACAATGCCGACTCCCTGTTTCTGTTCGCCGACAACCTGGTGATCATTCCGTTCACCGTTCTGGAAGAGCTGGACAAGTTCAAGAAGGAAAACAATGATGTCGGGCGGAATGCGCGGCAGGTGATCCGCCACCTGGACGGCCTTCGGGCCCGGGGGCGCCTGGGCGAAGGCGTCCAGTGGAACGGCAACGGCGGGCGAATCACCATCGATCTCGATGACACCCACCGCCCGGCTCTGCTGCGCGCTGACAGTCCGGACAATCGGATTCTCTCGGTCGCCTGGGCGCACCAGCAGGCCGGGCACCGAACGATTCTCGTCTCCAAGGACATCAACGTCCGGATCAAGGCCGATTCGCTGGGCATCCATGCCGAGGATTTCGAGGCCCAGAAGGTCGATGCGGATCTTCTGTACAAGGGTTACTCGGTTCTGGATGTGCCCGGTGAGGTGATCGATCAGCTCTATGAGGATAAGTACCTGCCGCTTGCGCAACTGATCGCCGCGCTTGCCGCGGACCAGTCCCAGCCCTCATTCCACGCCAATCAGTATTTCCAATTGCGCAGTCAGCTCGATCCATCGCACACGGGCCTGGCGCGACTTCTGGGCGACACCAGCCAGCTCATCCCCGTGCATGGCCCCCGTAAGCCGATCTACGGCATCATGGCCAGGAACGTGCAGCAGACCATGGCGCTGGACCTCTTGATGAATGATGAAGTCAAGCTGGTCACATTGCTGGGCTCGGCGGGAACGGGCAAGACCCTGCTGGCGGTCGCCGCGGGCATGAGCAAGGTCTTCGTCGATCAGCGCTTTGACAAGTTACTGGTCGCCAGGCCGATCATGCCCATGGGCCGGGATATCGGCTATCTCCCCGGCGATAAGGATGAGAAGCTCTCGGCCTGGATGCAGCCGATCTTCGACAACCTCAGCTATCTGCTCTCGACCCGCGGCGCCATGGAACAGCACGCCGACAGCAAGCCGACCGAGCAACGCATCAAGCAGATTCTCGACTCCGGCCAACTGGTGCTCGAACCGCTGACCTACATTCGCGGTCGCAGCATACCCCACCAGTTCATCATCATCGATGAGGCCCAGAATCTCACCCCCCACGAGGTCAAGACCATTGTCAGCCGGGTCGGCGAGGGCACCAAGATCGTGCTCACCGGCGACGTCGGCCAGATCGACAATCCTTACCTGGATTCTTCATCCAACGGGCTTTCGTATATCGTGGACAAGCTCAAGGGCGAGGCCATCGTCGGCACCATTTCCCTGGAGAAAAGCGAACGCTCGGAATTGGCATCGCTGGCCGCGGGGAGAATGTGACCGGCTCCGCGCCCGCGCGCATCCGGCCCGCGGCATCCAGCCGGAGGTGAACCGATCCACCGGCGGATCGCATCGAGGAGCTGAGGGTAATCTGAGGCGACTGATTCATGGATGCGATATGGCTCTCCATCCTGTTCAGAATCATCCACCTGACCGGCGCGGCGTGCATCGTTCTGGGCTTTCTGGCCCTGCCACTGTTGGCCGACCTGGTGATCCGGCCGCTGGGATCGGATCGGGCGGAGGAGATCCTCCGAACCATCCGCCGACGCGCAACCGTCCTGGCTTGGATCGGCGTGGTCATGCAGTTTGTCAGTGGAACATGGTCCTGGATCACGCTCAGTCGGCACTACGAGCGGGTGGGCATCTGGGCCGACGTGACCCTGGCGACGAAGATGCTTCTGGCCGGTGTGATCGCCGTGATCCTTTTCATGCAGGTGGACAGTCAGCCGGTCGAGAAGCCCCGGATTGGCTGGTTGCTGGCGCGCATCGGGCTGGTGGCGCTGCTGGTCGTGCTGGCCTCGACGCTCCGGCAATGGAGGATCGCGGCCTAGGCTTTGCGGAGCGTGATTGGACGCTCTTGATGTGAAAGGACTTCATGCCCATGGCTGGTGGCGGCAAGCGCAAGTCATCGAAGACCGGACCATCCACCCGAAAGCGCGGGTTGTCGCCGACTGAGTGGCAATCCCGTCGTGCCCGGCGCATCCGCATCGGGCTGGTGCTGGGCGTGGTCGCGGTGATTCTGCTGGCGCGGATGGATTGGCGCGGCGGATTCCGGGCCAGTGGCGATGACATGACGCGGTATCACGAACGGTGGTTCGAGGTGGCGCATGTGATTGATGGC
>JAFIFY010000162.1 GCA_020831765.1 Phycisphaeraceae bacterium
GTCGCCGGATGACCCTGAAGACGATTGGGAGCGGGCCATCGATGCCCATCGCCGCCTGGCCAGCGTCTACGAGCAGATGGCCGATCACACCGCCCAGTGGACCATCCTGCTGGCCAAAGCAAGATTAATCGACCGCCACACCTTCCAGACCACCCCCTACCGCCCATCCAACCGGGCTCGGGCCTTCCTCGAACCATTTGCCGCGCGACTGGAAACGATCCAGCCGGCGACCGAACCCGAGCGACTGACCGTGGAATACCTGACCAGGAACGTCCGCCGCGTGCTGGAGCGGGAGCAACCATAGCCCACTGAAGCCGCTCCACCCGCCGATTCGGGATGCACGGGCTATCCTTTGTAACCCCATGGAGTCGTCCACTTCGGCCAATCTGAACTGCCCGCCGCCTGCGCCCGGGCTGCTGGAGCAATGCCTCTGCCGCGACCGACCCAGGCTCAAACGACTCTGGGGCCGGATCGAGCATCGTGTCCGAAGGAAACAGCCCTTCGATCGGCTGGTCGATCAGTATCGGCGTCTGCTGGCCGAATCACAGGAACAACTGGCCGCGCGTCGATCCTCGGTCCCTGAGCTGAACTACGACCCGGAGTTGCCGATCACCGAGCATCGCCGGGAGCTTGTCCGGCTGATCACCGAACACCCGGTGGTTGTGGTGTGCGGCGAAACCGGATCGGGCAAGAGCACGCAGTTGCCCAAGCTCTGCCTTGAAGCCGGTCGCGGAGTCGCGGGGCTGATCGGCCATACCCAGCCTCGCCGGATCGCCGCGCGTTCGGTCGCCGGACGCATCGCCCAGGAGCTGGCCACGCCGCTTGGCGCTGAAGTGGGATACCGCATCCGCTTCACCGACCGGACATCGCCTCGGTGCAAGATCAAGGTGATGACCGATGGTGTATTGCTTTCCGAGATCGAGCATGATCGATGGCTGGATGAATACGACACATTGATCATCGATGAAGCGCATGAGCGAAGCCTGAACATCGATTTTCTGCTGGGCTATCTCAAACAGATTCGTGACGACCGCCGCGACCTGAAGATCATCATCACTTCGGCGACGATCGATCCCCAGCGCTTCAGCGATCATTTCGATCATGCCCCGATTGTCGAGGTATCCGGCCGCACTTATCCGGTCGAAATCCGCTATCGCTCCCTCAAGCGCGATGAGGAGGATGAGCAGGACCTCAACCAGTCGCAGGGCATCGTCGAAGCGGTGGATGAACTTTGTCGCCAGGGGCCCGGTGACATTCTGGTGTTCCTCAGCGGCGAGCGGGAGATTCGTGAAGCCGGCGAAGCGTTGGAACACCACCACGCCCCGGGCGGCAAGCTGGAGATCATCCCGCTCTACGCCCGGCTGTCGATCGAAGAACAGATGCGAATCTTCTCGCCAGGGTCGGCCCGGCGAGTGGTGCTGGCCACGAATGTCGCCGAGACGTCGCTGACCGTGCCCGGCATCCGCTACGTGATCGACACCGGCCTGGCCCGCATTGGCCGGTTCAGCCCACGCGCCAAAATCCAGCGCCTGCCGATCGAAGGGATCAGCCAGGCATCGGCGCGGCAACGGGCCGGACGCTGCGGACGGCTCGGGCCGGGCATCTGCATTCGCCTCTACAGTGAAGACGACTATGAGCAAAGCGACCCCTTCACCACCGCCGAGATACTCCGAACCCATTTGGCGGGCGTGATTCTCCGGATGAAGGCGCTGGGTCTGGGCGACCCGGCCCAGTTTCCCTTTGTCGATGCGCCCAAACCGGCCAACATCCGCGAAGGGTTCCGAACCCTCTTCGAGCTCAACGCGCTGGATGAAAAAGGCGGCCTGACCGCGCTGGGCCGGCGATTGGCCGATCTGCCCGTCGATCCGCGCATCGGCCGAATGGTCCTGGCCGGCGAACAGGAAAACTGCATGACCGAGGTGATGATCATCGCCTCGGCCCTTTCCGTTCAAGACCTGCGCCTTCGACCGGCCGACCAGGCTTCGCAGGCGGATCAGGCTCACCGGACCTTCGCCGATACCGAATCGGATTTCATCTGGTTTCTCAAATGCTGGGAGTTTCTCCACGAGCAGCAGCGCAAGCTCTCCAACCGCCAGTTCCGCCGTTGCTGCGGGCAGAACTTTCTCTCATACCTTCGCTTCCGTGAATGGGCGGATGTGCATCGCCAACTCAAGGAGCTTCTGACCAATCGCGGCGTGCGCCTCAACGAAACGCCCGCCACGCCCGATGCCATCCATCGCGCACTGCTCACCGGACTGCTCGCCCAGGTCGGCCGATTGAGCGAACAACGCGACTATGTCGGTCCCGAAGGCAAACGCTTTGTCATCTTTCCCGGTTCAACCCTCAACCAGACCAATCCCAAGTGGATCATGGCCGCCGAACTGGTCGAAACCAGTCGCGTCTTCGCCCGGACCGTCGCCCGCATTCAACCCGGATGGCTGGAGAACCTGGGCGAACATCTGCTCAAGCGCGGCTACGCCAATCCACGCTGGAACGGACAGAGCGGCCATGCCATGGCCGATGAACGCATCACCATGATGGGCCTGACCATCGTCCCGCGCCGTTCGGTTCATTACGGCTCGATCGATCCGGCCGAATCCCGCCGGCTCATGATCGAACACGGTTTGATCGGCGGCGACATGCGGATATCGCTCCCGTTCTTCACCCGCAACCAGGAACTGCGGGCGCAACTCGAGCGCTGGATTCCCCGCCTGCGCCGACGCGATCTTCTGGCCGACACCGCGCGGCAGTTCGAGTTCTACGATCGCCTGATCCCCGCCGATGTTTGCAGCGTTCCCAGGCTCAAGAAATGGTGGCAGACGCTCACCGATGAACAACGCCGCCGGCTGACCATGTCCGACCATGATCTCTGGACCGCGGCCATTCCCTTTCCCAACCGCGATGATTATCCCGATCACCTCGAGCTGGACCGCCTGAAACTGCCCATCGAATATCGCTATGACCCGGAGCATCCCGAAGACGGTCTGACGCTGACGGTGCCGCTGCTGGCACTGGATCGGCTCAGCGGAGCGCAACTCTCGTGGCTGGTTCCCGGATGGGTCTGCACGCGGGCACAGGAACTGATGCGCGCGCTCCCGCGCGACTACCGCCGCCATTTCGTGCCCGTCAGCCATTACATCGAACAGATGCGGTCGAGACTGGTGGCCGGCGATGTCTCCCTGCACGCGGCGCTCAGCCGGGAATTGAAGCGGCTGACCGGTGTCGATGTGCCCCTGCGCTTTTGGGATGAGCAAGCCCTGCCGGCATGGATGCGATTCAACCTCAAGGTGATCGATGACCAGGGCCGTGTCATCGGCGGTGGCCGCGACCTGACCGGACTGCGGGCCACCTTGCGCGACCGCCTTCGCCACGGCCTGGCCGAGGTCGCCCACGAGCGATTCAATCGTTCCAAAGTCACCAACTGGGATTTTGGTGAACTGCCCGAACGGCTGGTTCTGGATGAGGCCGGCATCAAGCTGGAGGTTTACCCCGCGCTGGTGGATGTACAGACCCACGCGTCGCTGCGACTCACGGACGATCCAGCGTTGTCCGCCGGCCTGAGCCGCCGGGGCGTGTTGCGTTTATTCATGCTTCACGCCCAACGCGACCTGGCCTTTCAGCACAAGCACATTCGAACCGAGCTTCGCAAGTGGATTCAACAGGCCCGGGACAACGATACCCGCGTGCGGCTGGAATCGCAGGCAACCGACCGAATCGCCGAACGCGCCTTTGAAGGGGCGGGCCCGATGCCGCGGGATGGGAAGACTTTCGAGAAACGTTGCCATCAGGCATGGCACCGACTGGCCGAAGCGCGGTCGGAGGTATGCCAGCGATTCAACCGCGTGCTTGAAGCCGAGCAGGCCGCGCGGCGGGTGCTCGAGCAGCCGGTGCCCGAGGCGCTTGGTCCCTCGCGGGACGATGCGGCGGCGCACCTGCGATCGTTGACCGAGGGCGACTACCTCACCCAACTGCCCTGGACGCGGCTTGAGCACCTGCCCCGCTACCTGGCCGGAATCGTGATGCGCATGAACCGGCTCCGGGCCGGTGGCGGAACCCTCAACCGCGATCGCCGCGCGATGGAACAGATCAGCCCCTATGTCCAGGCATTCGAGGCCCTGACCGCCCGCCTGCCCGAGGACAAGCGGCGGCTGCCGGAGATCGATGACTTCCGATGGATGCTCGAAGAACTTCGCATTTCGCTGTTTGCCCAGTCGCTGGGCACCATCATGCCGGTTTCCCTCAAGAGACTCGATCAACAGTGGAGCGCGATTCGTATCTGATAACATCCGGCTGGAGGCTTGCCCCGGTCGTCGCCTCCAGCCAGGAGTTGATGCGTCTCGACCGACAGGCAAGCCCGCCCCCCGGAATCCGGACCCCCGGAATCCGGACCCCGGCCCCGCCCGCCAACGCTGCCATGGATGGTTCCAAGCCCATCAATCAAGCATCCGCACCCGCCGCCGGTGAGTTCAGACGTAAGCTCAACCGCCTGCTGTGGCATATGGAGCGGCCCGCGGCGATCGAAACCGAGGGCGACTCACGTTGGGCCGTGCTCGGGCTGCTGTTGCTTTCGGCCGTGCTTCTGGCTCTGAGCTTTCCGCAACCGGGATGGGGTTTGCTGGCTCATATCGCCCTGGCACCGGCGGCGCTGGCGGCGGTCTGGACCCGCGGGGTTGTCTTTCTGCTTGTTGCTTCACTGCTCGTGGCCATCGCCTGGTGGCTCCACATGTTTCATTGGCTTGTGCCGGTCACCGTCGAGGGCTATGTGTTGCTTTCGCTTTATCAGGCGCTCTGGGCACCGGTGGCCGTGATGGGCCTGCGTGGCCTTCGGCTTGGCCTGCGGGTTCCCCTGGTCATCGCCCTGCCTCTGATGGTGGTGACCATGGAATGGTGTCGCGGCGCTTTTCCTGAAGGCGGGCTGGCGTGGTTCAACCTGGCCCACACACAGGTCAACCTGAGCCTTGGCGGATCGCCCGGCTGGCTGCTGCAGACGGCGGACCTGTTCGGCGAGTGGACGGTCAGCTTCCTCGTGGCCATGACCAGTGGCCTGATCGCGGACTTGCTGTTGGTTCCCCTGATCGGGGTGGATGAGCAGCAACGACGCAGGCCCAGCCGCGCGGCGGGCACACGGTTGATGATCTGGTTCGCCTTCATCTCCGCCGGGCTCATTTATGGACACATGCGCATCGCCGAAGTCCAGGCCGCCGCGCGACAGATGCGATCGATCCACGTCGGTGTGGTCCAGACCAACGTCCCCCAGACCAACAAGCTGCACCCCACACTGGAGCAGCAACTCGAAGACTGGCATCGACTGGTCGCCCTGATGCGCAAGCTGGATGAGCGAAACCGCACCGAACTGAGTCACGATCCGCTGGACCTCATGGTCTGGCCGGAAACCGCCTCTCCCGTGTCGCTCAATGCCGAATCGGTCCATGTGCTTCAAGCGTGGGAGTTTCCGAACATCATCTTCTCCGATCTGGCAAGCCTGCGGCGGGATGTGGACACCCCCATGCTGGTCGGCTCGAGCTCGGAGGAAGACTGGACGCTGACCGATGACGATTTTCCCATGGCCCAGAGGCGGTTTAACTCGGCCCTGCTGTTCCTGCCGCCGGCCGAGGGTGATGATCCGATGGACCTGACGCCCGCGGGGCGATACGACAAGATTCACCTGGTCCCCTTTGGCGAATACATGCCGTGGGTCAGCGAATCGGAATGGCTGCGGAATCTCTTTCTCACCTATATCAGCCCGTATGACTTTGACTACTCGATCAATCGCGGCGATGCGGTCGAAATTTTCGAGATTCCGCTGCGAACCGAAGATCGAACCGTTCGGGTGGTCACACCGATCTGCTTCGAGGATGTCGTGTCGCGATTCACCCGGCGCATGGTCTTCCAGAGCGGCGTTCGACGCGCTGATTTCATGATCAACCTGACCAATGATGGCTGGTTCGGTGGCCCCGGTCAGCGGCCTCAGCATGCCCAGGTCTCGGCGCTTCGGGCGGTCGAGTTGCGAACCCCGATGATCCGCAGCGTCAATACCGGCGTCAGTGTTGTCTGGGATGCGACCGGAAGGTTGGTGGCCGAGGTCGGGGAAGACGGTCGGCGCCAGCATGTGGCCGGCATCATGAATGTCCGGGTGAACGCCACCGGGCTGGTGCCGCTCTATGCCCATGTGGGCACGTTGCCGGTCGTGATGGTCAGCCTGCTGACGTTGGTTGCCGCGGGTGTGGGATGCTGGATCGCAAGACGAAACCGGATTGAGCAGGAGCAGTGATCGCCATGTGGAACATTCAACGTCGGTCGAACAGCCCATGCGCGATGCCGCACTCGCGGCGCGAAGGCTCCAGGCTCCAGTCGGGGCATGCCCTGGTCGTGGCCCTCGTGCTGATCGGGCTTGCCGGCTGCGCCAGTGCGCCGGAGCCGATCCCGGAGCACGAATCGCCGTTTGAGATCGATGAAGCCCGCATCATTCTGGATGCTGAGTCTCGCGAGCGTGCGCGTGAGGTCATTCTCAGCGCTACCGACCATCAAGATTCGTTCATTCGGGCCAATGTCATGGAGGCGGCCGGTTTTCTCGGGCCGCGCACGATTCCAGTGTTGCAGGCCGGCTTGGAAGACTCCAGCGCTGTTGTTCGGTTCGCCGCGCTGGCCACCATCGGTCGCCTGAAGATCGAGGAATTGGGCGAGGCGGCGCGTGCGGCGTACGAGCTTCAGCAGGATCGAGAGCGCCGGCTGGTTCGCACCTACCGCGAGTTTTCGCCCCGCTGGGGCGAGTCGGAAAGACTTGCGCGGCTGCGCGAGATCAGCGCGGCCCGGTCCGTGCTGGCCGCCGCGCTCTTCGCCATGCACCAGACCGGTGAGCCCGTGAGCCTAACGCCCCTGGGCCGGCTTCTGGCGGCCAATGATCCGGGCTTGCGCGGCAATGTGGCCATGCTGCTGGGCTTTCTCGGCGACCCTTCGGCTGTCAGTCTGCTCGAAGAGGTCGCCCAGCGGCCGGTGCCGATGGCCGGGGAGGATGTCGGCAACCTGGCGCGCGTGCAGATTGCCGAAGCCATGGTCAAACTCGGCTCGATCCAGGCCCTAGACACTCTTCGCGCCGCCCTGTACAGCCAGTCCCATGAAACGCGGGTTCTGGCCGTCGAGGCGATCATCAACGTCGGCGATCGAAGCATGGAGGGCACGCTGTTCCAGTTCGCCGCCGACCGGCGCAACAACATGGAGCTTCGCCTCGCCGCCGGACGCGGGCTTGCGCTCTGGGGGGAGCCGGCGACCCTGGACCTATCCCTGCGCCAGGCGACCAGCCGCGAGCCGATCTTCCGCACCTGGGCGGCCCGGGCCCTGGGCGCGATGGAAGACCCGCGGGCCAACGCCCATCTGATCGGCATGCTCGACGACCCCGACCCCCGCGTGCGACTGACCGCCGCGCGGGCCATCCTGGAAGCCCGCGAACTCCGAGCCCCAACCGGCCAACCGTGACGCGGCCACCCGTGTTTGCGATTCGAACTGCCGGACCTATAATTCCCCCCAAGCACCTGTCCCCACCGGGATAGCCCCCGGGCCGTTGGCGCAGTTGGCTAGCGCGCCTCGTTGACATCGAGGAGGTCACAAGTTCAAGTCTTGTACGGCCCATCAGATAGCGTTTCCAGCGCTATCTCATGCGCTTGTAGCGCGCACGCGCTTAACGAAATGGGTTTGGTGCGCTCGCTTGCGTGCATGGCGCGCACCGCTTGGCGCACCGCTTCACCGCTCGGCCCTTCGGCATCACTTACCGCCTGGGCGTAATGCTCATCCGTCACTTGCCGGTAATGGCGATCGGCGATCGCTTCACAATGCCCAAGCCACGCGGCCGCAACGTGGCCGGGGTAGGCGTTGGCAAGTTCGGTCGCTCGACTTGATCGCAAGTTCTGCCAGAGTCGCGGCCAGGGCTTGACGCCGGCCAATTCGATGAACCGCCGAAATTGCGTTCCGACATTCTGCGCGCCGCTCCGGTATCGCGTGATGCAGTGTTCATCGCCTTCATCGGCCCGGGCGAACGCATCGACGAGCCGCGCTTCAAGCTCGGGGAACATCGGCACAACGCGAATACCGCCGCCCCGATGATGCTCGGTCTTGCTCGATCGAACGATGAACCGCTTTTCGGCAAAGTTCACGTCAGCCCACTTCAACGCCAGGGCTTCGGATGGAACGCGAAGCCCACCATACCGGGCCAGGGCGATCAACAGCCGCCACTGCGGACACGGCACCGCCGCGATGATGCGTTCGATTGTCTCCGCTCGCACGAATACCAGCCGGTCCGGTGTTGCGCGGATCGTCGCCGGCACCGACGCCCAAGGATTTTCCGTCACCAAACCCGCATCGGTCGCCGCTTTCCAGAATTGCCGCGATATCCCAGCGGATCGCCGGACGGTGGCATCCCGGTAGCCGCGCTTGAGCATCGCCTGTCGCCAATCCTGGGCATCGGACCGCGTGATCGAATCCAACCGCCGGTCAGCGCCGAAATGCTCGATCAGATATCGCCGCGCGCGTTGCAGCACCGCCTTGGTTGTGGGCTTCAGGTCATGCCGGCCATCGATGTATTGCCGGGTGAACGCGCCCACCGTCGCCGCGCCAACGTCCCGAATCTGGATCAGGCCAGCCTTGGCCAGCTTGCGTTTCAGTTCGTCGCCGATGCCCGCGATCCATTGCAGCACGCCCGCCGGCGGATCGAAGCCATCGGATGCGGCACGCTCCAATGTGGCCACGTAATCGCGGACGGTTTCAGCCCGTCGCCGGGTGATCGCGCCCAACCGGATCGGATACCGCCGGCCGTCGGGGGTGCGAATGTGGATTATGTGCGTCTTGCCGCTCTTGCTCAAAGATGCCATAGAATGATGCTCCCTATTTTGTTCGCCCCGGTTGGCCGACACGCCGCCGGGGCTTTTGCATTGTAGTCTTTCCGCCACGCTTACGAGCCGATCGTCGGTCCTGGGCCTTCCATGCAAACTCCAGAAACTTGATTTCCTCATCCAGGGTGAACCATCGTTTATTGGACAGACTCAGCAAGCGCCGTTGCATACCAGCATGCGTGTCCACCTCATGCTCATGGATCATGTAGTCGTAACCACAGGCATGAAAGACGATCGTCTTGTCGGTGACGGTGGTTTCACAGGACAGAGATTTCATCGTGAAGGCTCCTTTTTGAGGACGATTCCATGCTCCACAAGTCGCAGGGTTTCGGCGCTGAAGGTGGCACCGATCCGGAGTCCGGAGCCTTTGCCATTGCGCGCTTTACTGATGTGGATGATTCTGTTGATTGACTCTTCGCTCTTGATGCCGCTGAGTCGATCGCGAATGGCGACACTACGCGGCTCGGGCAGGGCTTCGAGAAACAAGACCGTGTGTGCCAGTCTGCCGAACGATGCACCGCCGGATAGGTCATCGACTCCGCGATCAGTAGCGCCCTTGCGGGGATGCAGAACCAAGACCAAACTTGCCGCGCTTCCCTCGATGATCGCCTTGGCCTGAACCATGAAGTCCTGATCCGCTTCCCACGGCCGCGCATCGGTCTTGCAGATCGTCAGCGGGTCCACCGCGATGATTCTCTTGCCGGCCTCGGCCTGATGGGTGATCCACTTCAACGCGCCTGCATATTCTGGGTGACTGTCGCCTGGGTAGTCATGGATGCATCGCCCGAACGAATCCAGCCATGCCGCATGGTCGCGATACGCCGCTCGGGCCTTGTCTGGATGCTCACGGCACCATGAATCATCGGTCAGATCGGCGATGCCCGTCCGTTGCGCCAGGGCTCGCCGAAGGTGGTAGGCGCGGCCATCTTCGAGTTCCATCACCGCGATGGAGATACCCGCTTGGTGCCAGGATGCGGCCGCTTCCAGCAACATGAAGCTCTTGCTCGCTCCAGGTGGCGCGGCCAACAGGGTGATGGTGCCAGGCAACAGGGCCTTGGAAAGTCCACCGACAAGCGGCCAGGGCCAATCGATGCATTGACGCCGGCCGCTGATGGCATCCTCAAGGATTCCTACAACGCCGGTCGATGGACCGATGGGCGCGGCCAACTTCAAGGTTTCGCGCAACGCCTCGCCAACCTGGGCGTCGGTTTCAACGCTCAAGTTCTCGATGAAGTCGATGCAGTCATCCTTGGGTGAAAGATACAACAACCCGGGGTCCAGCCACTTGATGGACGGTGCCGGGTTCAAGGCTTCCAGAATCCGTACCACGTCGCGGCCGTGCCGCTCGCCTGGGGCGTCATTGTCGGGCCAGATGATGATGCGTTTCCCGGCCAAGGGTCGCCAGTCGGTCAGATGGGCCTTGCCGGCTCCGCCGAGACTCGTTACCGCCGCGATGCCATGCCGCTGCAAGACAGTGGCGCAGCGCTCGCCCTCGACGACGACAACAGAATCCGCATCGGCGATCAGTTCCAGCCCGAATAACGGATGTGGACCGCCGCCAGGGCCGCCCCACCGATACCCGCCTTCGGGATCGTGGATCATCTGCCGGATGCTTTTCCCTTCGCCCGGGTGATCAGATCGGACAACCAGACAGTGAACCGCGCCGTCAGGCTTGCGATACTCGAACACCTCGGTGCAATGCGGCACCTTCGCGCGGATCGAATCAAGATCAGGGAACCTGCCACCTGGGCCGCTAGAACGCTTTCTGCGGGCCTCGGGGCGTTCGGTGACCGCTTGATCGGATATCGCCCAAGATCGCCGCTCAGGGCGTCCACGGGCATCTTTCAGCACGTCGGGCAGGGTCCGGCCCTCGACCAGCGCTTGAACGTCGAAGACATCGCCAGACCAGCCGCATGAATGACACTTGACACGCCAGATGCCGCCGGCCTCGTGGATGCTCGCCGATGCCCGATGATCTTCATGCGTTGGGCTCGGACACGTGCAAGATGCACCGCGCACCTTCGAGCCGGCCTGGGCGAGCAAACCGACCAGGGCCGAACGATCCCGCCGTTGGGACTCAATCTCGGTGGACGTTGATCGGATCATGGAATCAACCCCGCATCACGTAGCAGGGCCTCGGCTTCCTCGGGGGTCGGATCGGTGGGAAGCTCACGCTGAAACTCGCCGCTTGGCCACTGCAACGCCCCGGGCCGCGAAGCGGGAAAACCCTCTGAACCTTCTGAACGTGTGCCACTCAGGGTTGCACCTTTTACGCTTGATTCTTGCACCTTTTCGGGGTCATTCTTGCACCTTTTATCCGTCGAAAATGTGCCATCCAGGCTTGCACCTTTTCCGAGTAGCTTGAATCGGTTGCAGCCACCGCGCCCTCGGCCGGATTCGATCTCCAGCAGGTCCAAGGTCTGGAGTTTCTTCAGCGCGTAGAAGACCGTCCTTCGGCCGCATCCGGTCAGTTCGATCAGGCGGGAAACGCCGATTGCCGAAGTCCAGTCCCCCTGGGCGAACGCGCAGATCGCCACGTAAACCCGCAGGTCCGACAGGCTCATTTCTTTCAGCGCGCCGGCGGTTACGTTCTTGGTCGGGATGCGGCCAAACTGTTCAGCCATTCGCCACCTCGTTTCCGGTGGCCTGGGACGAAACCCATCGCCGAAGGGCCTGAGGATCGAACAATCTCCGTCTGCCGATCCTGAACGATGGAATCTCGTTCTTGCGGGCCAGTTCGTCCAGGGTTCGCGGTGATATCGACATCGCAGCCGCCGCCCGGGTCAGGTCCATGGCGATTGCCGGCACCTGAACGCCGGCGGGTGTGGCGTCGTCAGGCTCGTTGATGCTGGCTTTGGTCGCGGGCCGGGTGCCGCTCAATGTCACAACGGGGCGGGTCATTGGGCACCGCCTGCCCGTCGGGCATCGATCGCCGAAAGCTCATGTCGGATGCGGGCCAGGGCCTGCCGGTCATACAGACGGGCGATGCCGGCCAACGCGCAATGGCGAATGTCGGGGCGGGTCGCCAGCACGTAACGGACACGCGATACCGGAACGCCGAGTATCTCGGCCATCCGGCCCACAGTCAGCAGGCGGGGCGGGGATTCTGTTCGATGGGACATCAACGGGCCTCCAGCAACGCGGCGGAAATTGCCGCTATGCCAGTAGCCCGCAAATTCACGTGAACGGGGCAAAAATGCCGTTTTTACAGGGGAATCGGCCGATTTACGTTCACGCTTGTTCACGTGAACGGGTGTGAATGGGCCGATCAGGTCCGCTTGGGTTGCTTGGGCCTCGTTCGTTGCGGATCAAGGGGTGATGGGTCGCTGCGGTTGTCGGCCTCGCTCTCAGCGGCCAGACGTTCAAGTACTTCATCGGTATCAGGCGCAATCTTTCCAACCGCTTCGGTCAGTGGCTTGGCGGCTCGCTTGACCTTGTGGATTGCGCCGAATCTCGATTTCCAAGCGTGAAGCGTCACAACCAGGGATGCTGAGCATCCAAGCGCTTTGCTCCATTCGTCGGCCGTCCTGTTGCGGAAGTCGGGATCGGTCCGCATGCGGTCCAGTGCGGCCAGGTTGCAGCGATCGCGCTTCGGTGCGTTGCTCGGCTTCGGCGCGGGCTCAACCTGGGCCATCTGATGAACGGCTTGCTCGGCCCAAGGGATCAGACAATCTCGAAGGATCAATCGCGGATCGTTCGATGTGGGCCGGGGCACCGGGGGCAAGGTGGGATCGTCGGCCCAAACCGCTTTGGCCCGCTGATACAGCCCGGGCACGATCCGCGCGGCTTTCTCAAGTTGCCATGACGCCTGCTTTGCCCGGGACGAAGCGCCCACAACCACGCAGCCCGGGGTGACGATGGTTTCTCCCGATGGCATCGCCGGCGGTTGGGTCAATTCCTGCCACGCCGCGACCATATCGGCCAGGAGTTCGGTTACAGGGTGTTTCATGCTTTGTTCGCTCCCTCGGGTGAATCGTCGGCCCGGTCCAGTCCACGGATGGTTACTCTGATTTCGTTCGGGGCGGTATCGTCCCGTTCGAACATGTATCGCCGCAGGGGTTGACCGATCGCGTACCCGAGAATCAGCTTGGCCGCCTGGGTGTCGCCGGCCTCGGCCTGGGCATACAAGCTCCGCAGAATGCGGCCGACATCCTCAGGCGTGATCGAATCATGCAGCACCGCGCGCAGTTGCTCAGTCCTGCCAGGTGGCCGGCCAGGTCCGGGCTTGCATCCTTTGGCGAATTGTCCGTTGTTCAGTCGGTCGGGGAATTGGTCAGCCATGACGGTTTGCTCCGGTTTTGTGCTCCATGAAAAGCGTACCCCATCGATCAGGATTTGGCGTCCGGTCCGGCCTCGGGTTCATCGGAAAGCATCGCCCGAAGCACGGCCCGCTCGGCCGGTGAAAGTGACTTCAACAGGCCTGCCAAGTCGGCAGATTTTGCGCGCTGCGCACCGCTTGGCGCACCGCCTCGCTCAGAATCGATCGATTCTCCAAGGTTTTTCGCATCCGTTCGAGTCTTGTACGGCCCATTTTTCCGTGAATTATTGAGAGATTCTTGGCCGAAAAGCCAGCCGCCCGGGCGGCCTTCCCCACGAAGGCTGGAGGCGCGGCGAGGGCGGTACGGTGCCATCTACGCAGTGTTCGATGCCACTTTCCGATGAGCCCCCCCTTTCGAGCGTTATGTCGTTCAACAACTGCCTTGCCTCCGCAGGTGATGGAAGATTCGGCCGTATCAACGCCCGGCCACCGTCAAGCGATGTGAACGTTCATCTACTGGTCCCCAACAAATAGAGTATTCCGATGATACTCCAGCGCCTTCGGATCCGGCATGAACCGCTGGGGCATCTCCAGCTTCCGGCCCTCGATCGGCACGAACGCCCTTCGCTGAAACTCGACGATCTCTCCATCCTTGAGGCGCTTGGACAGCACCACCCGGAAGGATTCATCAAACGTCATCAGTCCTCGATCGAAGGCGCGGTCATAAAGGGCGTTGAGCGCGATCCCGTTTCTGGGGTCGGCTCGCCTTGAAGGATCGGCATGCCAGGGGACAATATGGCTGGCGTTGATCAACTCGACAATCTTGATGCCCGACAGGGCGCACTGATGGCCGTAACTGTTGAGCACAGTGGCACGGAAGAACGCCTGCACACGCCGAACCATCACCTGGGTCGCCGTCTCTGTCGGACCGGATGGCGCAACGGCCTGACGTGTTTCCCCATCGTCCGTGCTCCGCTCTACACCCAAACGCTCAAACGCCGCTTCCGCCGCATTCGCCACTTCGTTCGGTTCGGTTTCGAACCGATCCCAGAGTTCCCGGTCGCCTCGACTCGTGTTGCCCAGAGCCTTGATGTCACGAGCCCGCTGGATCGGATCGAGACTTGCGAAGTTGCACGCCTTCATCGCGACCGCCGATGGGGTGCGGCCGATCAGGCTCGCTATCTTGATGATCTCGGGATTATGTTGATGAAGCCGGCCGAACGGTGTGCGGCAATAGAGCCGGAAAGCGACGAGCATCTCTTCCTGCGTCCAGTTTCGCCGCTTTTCCATGGCCAGTTTCCCGGCGTCCCCTAAACCCTCAAACCCCGCATACTCATCCGCCTCGCCCAGTATACTCCCGCTTTGGTGTTCCTCACTGACCGAACTCCGTTCTTGCCATGGGAGCCATTCATGCCCACACCGCCCAATGTTCTGATTCTGCTGACCGATGAACAGCGTGCCGATACGCTGGCCTGTGGTGGGGGTGATGCCGATCTGATGCCGGGGCTTAATCGCTGGGCCGAGCGGGCGACCTGCTTTACGCAAGCCTACTGCACGCAGCCGGTCTGCACGCCCAGCCGCGCTTCGATTTTCACC
>JAFIFY010000152.1 GCA_020831765.1 Phycisphaeraceae bacterium
ATGCAGGGCGAACGCATGTAGCCTTGCTCGTTGTTCGCCACCGGACTTGCCATCGGTCCGGGCATCATCATTGGTTGCTGGGCTCCCCCGTTGTGGGCACCGGGGCTGATTTGTGCCGCTCAGCGGGCCTGAACAGCCCCAGGCAGCCTGAATCGGCGCGCTCCGATCGCGCTACCCGGCGCTTTGCTCAATGCCATGCGGGGCTGGGGCGCTTAGCCGAGGTTCATCAGAACCTTCAGCAGATAGTCATTGTCCCAGCCGCAGTTGAGTCTTCTGGTGGCGATGCCGACCTTGACCGACTTCTCGGCTTTGAGCAGGTTCAGGGCGATCCGGCACAGTCGGCTGAAGTTCTCAGCCCCGTGGCCGCAGCGCAGGCGGCGCTGATCCTCATCGAAGCTGACATCCAGGCTCCAGTGCAGGCTGTTCTCCACGCCCCAATGGCCGCGCACCATCTCCAGCAGGCGTTGGGCTCCAACCTTGTCCGGACTATGGCTGGTCAGGTAGCAGCGACGTTCACAGGTGGTCTTGCCCCGCGGCCCGAAGGTCTGACGTTCGCCCTGGACACACACGATCCCCCGCAGACGCTCCCAGTCGTGCCCCTGGCGTCTGAGCCAGGCGACATCGCCACTGGCCCAGACCTGGCGGGTCTCCAGGCGATCATGGTCCAACTCCACCAGAGGCTGGTCCAGCTTCACCAGATGAGGATCATCCTGTTCGATCGCATCGTCAAAGAAAAAGCGGATATCCTCATGCAAGGTCCGGTGATTGTCCTTGACCGCCAGCAGGTAATCGCCGCCGTGTTCAACGATCTTCCGGGCGATGTCCTTCTGACAGCCCATGGCATCGATGCTGACCGTGGCGCCCTCGAGGTTGAGCATTTCCAGCAGGCGGGGAATGGCGGTGATCTCGTTGCTCTTGTCCTGGGCGGCGATCTGGCCCAGCACCACATGATCCTCCCGGCACCAGGCGCTGATCAGATGCCGGGGCTTCTGGCCGGAGACTTCATGACCCGAGCCGCAAAGGGTTTTGCCATCGATGGCCACCAGACGTTCCCGGTTGGCATCCACCCACTGGGTCGTCCATTCCAGGAAGCAGCGTTCAAAGGCCTGTGGGTCCAGGGCGGTGAAGAAGCGTCGGAAGGTGTCCGGGCTGGGGATGCCCGAGGTCAGATCCAGAATCGTGGCCAGCCACTGCTTCTTGGCCTTGCCCCAGCGATGGACCGCCCGCCAGTCATCGGCCCCGCAGGTCACGGCCATGATGGCGATCAGCAGGATGTTCTCCATGGGATGAAGGATATTATGAGCCCGGGGATCGGGCAGGTCATCAAAGTGGCGCAACAGATCGCGCGAGGCCGCATCGTCCATGACGAGGTCTCCAAAAGGGGTGAATGTCGCTGCGCGGCCGCGCGGAAAAACCGAAACAGCGGTATACCCCCGATCACACCATCGCGCAAACGATAAACAAGTCCTTTATTCGGAGGGTACATGCGTTCGCCCTGCGAGAAAATGGCCTTTTTGAGGAAAACCCTGTGGACCGGACAGAAGCGAATTACTGAAGTTGCGTCACCATTCCGCAACCGGGACAACGAGAGAACGTCACGTCTGGACGGTCGATCCACGCTTGCGAGCATTCGCCGCATTGCCGCCACGCCTGGTCCACCGCATTCGCAGGCACCGCATTCTTGACCGGTGGTTCGTGCCCGAGACGAAGCCGCACTCCCAGAGCATCCTCCCCCGTGAAAGCGACCTTAACGTCATCCGCGGTAATCCAGGTATCTCGTCCCAGTCCTTCAGCATGCCCGAAAGTCACTGTCGCTGTACCGCCCTCTGCCGCCACATTGAACGTCAGATCATCGGTGTTTCCAATTCCGAAGGCATCTACGCCCGAGAAGACAAACTCGACACCGAAGATGCTCGGATGTCCCGCCATGGCGATGGGCAATCGGATCGTGTGACCGTGACCTGAATCGCCCAGAGCAGTTCCCTCTGGTGTCATTACCTTCTCTATACACCGCTGGCTTACCAGGTAGAACTCGCGGATAAACGAGTCGTGCCAGTCAAATCCGGCCTCAAGGACGTCCAGCACATCTCGTAGTTGTCTATAGTCGCTCATTGCACTGGCTCAGCAGGTAATGATCTGCGTGAAGGCCGAGCGTTCATGTGCCTCTCCCGGCGTCCCTTTGACGATCAGCGGCGCGCCCCGCACGATGATGTATCAGGACTCGATGCCCAGCATGTCCCGGGTCAGGAGGCTTTGCATCGTCACCCCCGCCGCCTCGATCGTTTCCCGGGCGCCCTCCTGGCGATCGATCACGACCAGGACATCCTCGACCACCGCTCCGGCCTGACGGAGAATGTTCACCGCCTCGACACTTTGCCCGCCGCTGGTGACGATGTCTTCCAGGAGCACCACGCGCTCACCAGGCTCGAGCACCCCTTCGATCATCCGCTGCGTGCCGTAATCCTTCTTGCTGTTGCGCACGAGGATGGCGGGCAGGTTCGTCTCCAGTGAAGTCGCGGTGACCAGGGGAATGCCGCCCAACTCCGCGCCGGCGAGTCGATGGACCGGCCCACGAAGCTCCTCGATCATGGCCGCGAACCGTCGGGCGATCTGGCGAAGAATGCCCGGCTGGGTTTCAAAGCGATACTTGTCCAGGTAGTAATTGCTC
Organism: Phycisphaeraceae bacterium; assembly: GCA_020831765.1. Lineage (GTDB taxonomy): Bacteria > Planctomycetota > Phycisphaerae > Phycisphaerales > Phycisphaeraceae > JAFIFY01. Next base: position 2,669 of record JAFIFY010000152.1, read on the forward strand.
TTTCGACCGCTGCGAAGCGTGAACTCGCCCCGCAGCAGCGCTGAGCTCACGACCGATTCGATGAGTTCCTGATCCTGCATGATGGTCAGAGTGTAGCAATTCCGATTCGCCGCCTCACCGAGCCATCGGCTGATCGCGCCCGACGCCCCCGGCCCCCGGCCCCCGGCCCCGAGCTCCCGGCCCCCGGGCTCCCGGCCCCTTGGCCGGCGTGTACCATGTCCAGCGATGCGGTCTCGGAGCACTCGATCGGATACGGGAAGCTTGGAATGGCACGATTGCCGATCGTCACAACCGCCGCGCTCATCCTGCTGCTGGGCACGGTTGTCCTGTACCGCCAGTGGCACTACGAGCCGACGCCGGATGAACCGCCCCGGCATCTCCCGAGCCTGAGAATCGATCCGCGGACCGCCACCTACGATGAACTTCGCCTGCTGCCGGGCATCGGCCATGAGACAGCCCGGCGGATCATTCTGCACCGCGATGAAGTCGGCCCGATCAGCGATGAAGAGGGGTTGGCCCGGGCGGGGCGGATCCCTGCTTCAACCTTGGAACGCATCCGGCCGTGGCTGGTTTTTGGCGACCCGCCACCACCCGCCGAAGAGCCGGATGCTCCGTGATCCTTCCCAATCCAAAGCCTGGGAGCGCGGCCGAAACCAGCCAACACGCGATCGGCCGCACCTGATCACTCGATCCTCACTCATCCAGCCGCGGGCCGCGGCGTGCCGATGTGCGGCCGACGGCGACGCATCCAACGAATCATCCCGACCAGCGGCACGATTATGATGACCATCACCACGATCCATGGAGTCAGTTGCGCGGCCACGACCATCGCTCGCTTACCGAATTCGACCAGCGCCGACAGCGAATCACTCCAGGCACGGCCCATTCGGACGCCCAGGGCCGGAACCTCGGTCGGCTGTGTGGCATACGCCCGCATCTCGCGCACGGTCAAGGTAACGGTCGCCATGCGAATCTGATCGCGGAGCACACGGTGACGACCCTCCAGCGATTCAAGCGATTCCCGCACGCGGGCCAGTTCGCGCTCAATATGAAGGATGCCCTCGAGATCGGCTTCGGTCGATTCCAGGTGCTTGAGCAGGCGTTCTTCCTGCCTTCGCTGATTGCGGATTCGCGATTCAAGATCGACATACCGCTCGGTCACTTCTTCGCGCGAACTGCGAACGCCCGCCAACTGGCCCAGTTCACTGGCCGCGGCGGTGAAGGCCTCGTACTGATCCACGGGCACGCGAACCGTCCATTCGCCCCGACGGGACCGGCGATCGGCCACATCAATTCGCGACTCGGCCACATACCCGCCGAAGCGCTGCACCAGCTCCGCAACACGGTTCGGCACCGGCTCAAAATCATCCACCAGAATCGTGAACGAGCCGCGGTGGATCATGTGCCGCTGCGATTCCTCGATCTGATCGATGATGCGCTCAGCATGAGCGGCATGATCACGGTGATCAACTTCCACCTGATACACAAGCTCGGTCCCTCCGACCACGTCGAGCCCCAGATTGCGCATCGCCTGCCAATCTTCTCCCGTCCACTCATCCCAGTTGAAAGCAACCAGCGCGATCCCCAGACTGACCACGATCCCAAGGGCGAATCCCATGGCCACCAACC
>JAFIFY010000154.1 GCA_020831765.1 Phycisphaeraceae bacterium
CGCGGGATGCCGTGATGCCGGTCCCGATGGCCGTCGGATCAGGGAGCCACACTTTGCTCAGGACGCCGTTTTACGATTTTCACGCCGCGCACCAGGCCCGGTTCGTCGATTTCGCCGGCTGGGAGATGCCGATTCTCTATACCTCGATCATCGAGGAGCATCGCCACGTCCGGACATCCGGCGGGCTGTTCGATGTTTCGCACATGGGGCGCCTCGAGTTCAAGGGCCGCTATGCCCGGCGACTTTTGGAACGTGCCCTGACCCGGCGAGTCAGCGACATGGAAGAGGGCCAGTGCCGGTATGCCCTGGTCTGCAATGAAGCGGGCGGCGTGCTGGATGATGTGATCGTCTCGCGGATGGATGAGCGATGGCTGCTGGTGGTCAACGCATCCAACCGCAAGAAGATCGTCCGCCATCTGCGTGAACTGGCCGGGGATCAGCCCGTCGAGATCAAGGACTTGACGCTGGGCACGGCGATGGTGGCGCTTCAGGGGCCGGATGTGATCCGGCACCTCGGGCCGCTGGCCGACAGTGTGGGGAAGATCAAGCGATACCGATTCCGGGAGTACGATATCCCCGGCCTGAAGCTGATGGTCAGCCGGACCGGCTACACCGGCGAAGATGGGATCGAGGTCATCCTTTCGGCCGACCATGCGCCCATGGCCGTCAACATGATCGGGAAGTTCAACGCCAAGGCCCGCGAGGAAGGCCTGCCCGAAGCCAGGCCGATCGGGCTGGGCGCGCGCGACACGCTCCGCATGGAGGCGGGCATGCCGCTCTACGGCCACGAACTTTCCGAATCCATCGACCCGATCAGTGCGGGCCTGGACTTTGCCATCAATCTGGACAAGGATGAGGATGCGCAGGGCGAGCCGTTCATCGGCCAGGATGTGCTCAAGCGCTACCAGGCCAAAGGCAGCCCGAAGCGGCTTGTGGGTCTGAAGCTTGAAGGTCGTCGCAGCCCTCGCCAGGGGATGGCGATTCAGAAAGCCGGACAGCCGATCGGTGAAGTCACCAGCGGCTGCCTGTCGCCCACGCTTGGATTCCCGATCGCCATGGCGCTGATCCAGCCCGGCGCGGCGGAAGTGGGCGACACTTTGGAAGTGGCCCTCGGCCGCCAGCCCGTCCCGGCCGAGGTCGTCAAGCTGCCGTTCTACAAACGCCCCTCAAAGCAGACCTGAGCCAAGTCACCCAAGCGCCGGGCGGGGTTGGGCCACACCGGCTTCAGGCCAGGCGCTGCAGGCTGGCGATGCGCTGCTCCACCGGCGGGTGGGTGGAGAACAGCGAGATCAGTCCACCGCCACGGCCGGAAAGTGGCTGGACGATGAACATGTGATTGGCCGAGGGCAGTTCGCCATCCAGGGGTACCTGCCGGTTGATCGCATGCAGCTTTCGCAGCGCGTTGATGAGTCCGCGTGGCGTGCCGGCAATGGCCGCGCCATCGGCATCGGCCACGAACTCGCGGCTGCGGCTGATCGCAAGCTGGATGATCACCGCCGCGATGGGCGCCAGGAGCAGCATGGGCAGCATGAGCAGCGGATTGCCGCCCTCCCGCGAGCTTCCGCCGATCCAGAACGCCATCCAGGCCAGATACTGAAGCGCGCCGGCGATGGTCGCGGCGATGCAACTGATCAGCGTGTCACGGTTCTTGATGTGGGCCAGTTCATGGGCGATGACCCCTTCCAACTCATCGAAATCCAGCAATTGCATGGCCCCGTGGGTGACCGCGACAGCCGCATTGCGCGGGTTCCGACCGGTGGCGAAGGCATTGGGCGCCTGCTGCGGGCAGATATAGACCTTGGGCATCGGCAGGCCGGCCCGGTTGGCCAGGCGCTTAACCATCGCGATCAGATCAGGAGCCGAGCGTTCATCGACCTGACGGCCGCGCATCGCCGCCAGCGCGATGCGATCGCTGAAGAAGTAACCGATGACATTCATCGCACCGCCCAGGATCAGGGCGATCATCAGCCCCCCGCGGCCGAACGGTAGCCCGGCCAGCAGGATCAGGCCGAACATGCCACCCAACAGCGCTGCGGTCTTGATGTTGTTCCAGAAGCGAACCATGTTTGCTCTCCTTGCACAAACCGCTCGCCCCCGACCGGCGACGCTTCGACAGCCGGGGACTGACGATGCTACGCCCGCGTCCACGCTTTGGTTTGCGCCGGGCATAAGCCGCACGAATCAGCTTCAGGACGCATCCTCGCGCTCGCTAACCCCGGCAATTTCAGAGCTTTTCAAACGCCGCCATGCGAATGGCCCCAGCCACGAGCAGCAGCACGAACGCCAGGCGCACCTGTCCAAGTGGCAGCCGATGCGTCAATGAAGCGCCGATTCGACTGCCCACCATGCAAGCCGGCGCCAGCAACGCGCCCAGGATCAGGGCGTCGGATGGATCGTAGCCGTGATGGTCCAAAGTGCCGATCTTCACCGCCGCGCCCAAGGCACTGCCGAAGATCATGATCGCCGAGGAATGGGCGATCGCCGCGCGCAGCGGAATCTTGAGCAGCACCTGTTGCATGGGCACGGCAAGGATGCCCCCGCCAATGCCCAGCAGTCCGGCGATCAGGCCCATCACCCCGCCCACCGAAACCGCGCCCGCTCGCTGGCCGGTATCGGGTCGCGCGACCGGTTCAGTGCTCGGCTCGACATCATCGCGATCCGCTGGGTTGGCAGGTCCGCCCGTCGGTGAGCGCTCATCCAGATTCTGCCACCACAACCGCAGGTTGATGATGATCACGTACACCATGAACAGCGCCAGCACCCGGCCCAGCCAGATGCCCCCCGCCTCACCTTGGAACCAATGCGCATTGGAAAGCGCAACACCCCCGACCACCGCCAGCAGTGAAGCCGGCAGCATCCAGCGCAGGATATGCGGACGCATCACGCCCGCACGCCGATGGCGCAGCGTCGCGGGCAAAGCGACCGCCACGTTGGCCACCATCGCCGCGGCCTGAAACAGATGCTGATGCCGACCGAACAGCAAGGTCAGCGCTGGGATCAGCAGAATGCTTCCCCCCACGCCCACCATGCCGCCGAGAAACCCCGCGGCCACACCCATCAAGGCCAGGGCGAACAGCATCGGAATGAGTGGTACTTCTTCGAGCAACGGACCCTCGATCATAGCGCCAGCGGTGGAAGGCTATTCACCCATCGGTGGACGGCTTCGGGGCAGCGGCTCGGGCGGCTGGTGGCTCTGCTGGTATCGGTCCCACTGCACCTCCATCTGTGCTTCATCCCACGGCAAGGGCAGCGCGACATCCAGCGCTGCATCGTCAATCAGTCGCGCATGGGTCGGCGGCAGCGCGCTCCGCGATGGAAGCCGATCGACGGCGGTGAGGATACGGGCGCAGCCACCCAACGCAAAAGCCCAGTCATCCCCGGTCCAAGTCGCACAACCCCCGGCGACCCCCAGGCAGTCGATGCCGTATTCCAGGGCTTTGGGCACGGCTCGATACGCCGCCTGCTGGTCATCCCGGCTCCAGGGCATGCCCAACACGAACGGGCCGGTGTTCTCCACCAGCCACTCGACGCTTCGCACATCATCATGCATGAAACCGAACGAACCGATCGCGCCCGAAGACCGAAGGTCCAGCAATGTCTGCAACGCCATGCCGCCTTTGAGTTCGCTTACGTCTTCCGCGCGCAGCAATACCGCCTCCGGTGGCCCCCCGCCCATCCAGTCGATCCGCCGCAGGATGTCGGCTCGCAATCGCCGCATGAAAGCCGGTTCAGCCAAGATCATCAGGCGCGGCATGCCGTCCGACCGCTTGCCCACCTCGCGCAGTTCCGATTCACCCAGGTCTTCCTCGAGCACGAGCAATGAAGGCAACGCCACGGCCACCTCGCGTTGCCCGCCAAGGAGCATCCGCCCCATCCAGGCCAGCGTCCCGACATGCCGACCGAGGAACGTTCGCCCGTGCCCGGTCCATCCTGTTGAGCTTGCCGTCGACTTCATCAGCGTGAGCATACCGTCACGCGGGGCCGAAGCCATCATCGACGGGCCGTGATCGCCGCAGGGGACGATCCGGCGGCGGGCGGCTGACATGGGGGTGGCCGGCCGGGGCGAATCGGAGCAGGCGGCGCTTCCAGTCCGCTGCATAGTCGATGCCCACGCGCGGGCCGCAACGGATCGTCCATCGCGGAGCTTGGCGCGGCCGCTCAAGCCAGAGTTCATCGGCGGTCAACAAGTCCGTCCCGTTGAGGCCAAGGTCCAACGCCAGCGCCTGGCAGAGCTTGGCCGGCCCGGAAGCCAGCTCGTGCGCCGGGTCGGCCCCGCGCTTGCGGAGTCGGGCCATCAGCTCGATGCCCTCGATCGGCTCACCGGCCCGGATCAGCACGGCCGAGGGGACGCCCTCCGGCTCGGTGACCACGTTCAGGCAATGATGCATGCCGTAGGTGAAGTAGATGTACGCATGGCCCGGTGGTCCCCACATCGCGCGGTTGCGTGGCGTGCATCGACCACCGAAGCTGTGGGCGGCCCGATCGGCAACACCAAGATACGCTTCGGTCTCGACGATCCGAACCGCCAGATGCGCACCATTGATGCGGCGATGCAACTCCATGCCCAAGAGCTCGATGGCAACCTGCCGGGCATCACGCTCGAAGAACGGCCGCTCCGGCAACGCGGGTGTTCCTTGCGGCAATGCGTGTTCTCCGCTGATGGCGGCTTCATCGGGAACACGGGCCGAGGACCGGGATGAGGCGGCTGGGTTCCTGGGCATGGCGGAAGACTGCCCCTGATATGGCCGGGCGGGCGATCGGTCGAATTGGACGGTCCGGCGGGTGGTTACGGCCCGACTTCGGGGGCTTTGCCCGCGACCTCGGCTTTGCGAAGCGCGGCGGTCCTGATGCCGCTGCACCAATGTTGCCGTGGAATCAGACCGATGGCCAGGAATCCCAACTGGCTCAGGGCAAAGACCTTCAGCGCCGCCGCGCCCGAATCCGTAAAGCCATAGGAATGCAGCCCCACACCCATCAGGTTCACACCGAACCACGACCAGGCGGTGATGATGTTGCCCAGGATCGCCAGCATGGCGATGCCGCGATCGGCGATCATGCCGCCCCACCGCGCATGCAGGATGATGGCGCAGAGCACCACGATCAGGAGCGCCCCGTTCTCCTTGGGGTCCCAACCCCAGAAGCGGCCCCAGGATTGATCCGCCCAGATGCCGCCCAGCAGCGTCCCCACGAAACTGAAGAGCGCGGCAAAACAGATCACGCCATAGATCATCCGCTGAAGCGTCAATCCAAGCTGGTGGGAGATCAACGGTGTTGACACCGAGCCGAAGAGGTAGATGATCCCAAGGATGCCGGCGACGAACATCGCGCCGTAGCCGATGGTGATGGTCAGCACATGCGTGGTCAGCCAGAAGGGTGTGTTCAAGACCGCCCGCACGGCTTCAAAATCATCGCCGCTGCTCAGCGACTGGGCGACGATCAGCGAGCCGATACCGGCCACCGCGCTGGCCACGAGGGCGATGCCATTGCGCGAGAAGCGCTCGAGGATCATGCCCAGCAGCACCGAAACCCAGCCGATGAAGACGGCCGAGGAATAGAGACTGGTGACCGGCGGCTTGCCGTGGATATAGACCCGCAGCCCAAGCCCCGTCGTATGGTAGATCAGCGCCACCAGCGCCACGCCCACCGCCAGATTCCGCAACGGCCCGGACCAACCCAACCACGAAAACACGCCCAGCAGAAACGCCAGCACATACAGGACCATCGTCCACTGGAAGGGATCAAGCCGATTGAACGTCGCTTCGAGATTCACGCGGCCAAGCTCGCGAAGGGATGAGTCGCTTGCCGTGGCCGGCGTTTGCGCCAGCCAGTTCAGATATCGGCGGACTTCCTGGTTGAAGGCCTCGTGATCGCCCGACTCGAATGTCCGGGCCAGCGTCCGCCAGGCTTCGGCCGATGGGTGATCGGCGGGCGCATCGTGGGTCATGCTCCACTCATCCACTCCCGCCATGGGCGCAATCGGGAGAATGTCCTGGCGGGTGACGATCGTGGCATAGCGCATGACCTGGGCATAAAGCTCCATGGCCTTGCGATCGAAAAGCGTCCGCCGTTCACGGGGCAGATTGGCGGCACGGAAGCCCGAGACGTATATCTGCGATAGCCCTGGCCGCAGTTCATCGAACGAAAAATGCTTCTGCCGCTCATCGGCGGCGCCGATCAGGCCGCGGATTTCCTGGTGATCGATCCGGAAGATCGGTGCATCGCTCTCCGGTCGCCGATCCAGTGATGCCATCACGAAGGCCAGAAGCTGCGGGCGCAGGGTCGCGGCCAGGAACTCGATCCGCTTTTCATCCTCAGGCGTCGGATCGAAGCGATCCGGCGAGTGGAGCAGGAACTCCATGATCTGATCCCGATGTTCATCGGGAATCAGTTGCGTCTCGAGCACCAGCGCTGGATGCAGGCGCTGGGCGGAAACATCGGCGAGGAACGCGCGGACCGCTGGGAGCAGTTCATGCTTCTCGAGCGTGCGCGGCTCAGCCTGGCGCGGAGCGATCATGCGCAGATACCATTCCACCGCACCGACGCGGCCTTCCTCGTAGGGGATCGACCGCCGGTGTGTCATGTGGACGGCGTGTGCCCGAGCCACCGTTTCGATGGGCTTGACGCGGCCATCGTGCTTGACCGGGATTTTTGCGAAGTTCTGAAGGTCAAAACCCTCGGGTGCCGGCAGCCGACCGGACCACCAACTCAGCGCGATCACGACCAGGGCCAATGCCGCTCCGATCAGCAGGCCCGTCCTGCCCCGCCGTTCCGGGCGAAGATCACCAAGCGGCTGTGCGGGAACGTCCAGCGGGTGCGGCGGCGGCAATGCTGAGCCCGCGGCGTTGCTGACTTCCGCGGCCGGCCGGCCTGTACTTACAGGCGCGGCGGTGCGACCTCGGCGGGAGAGGAACCCGCGAAGCTTGAGCAGAAAATGCCAGGTCATGCCCAGAGCCACGAGCAGGCATCCGATATAGGGCGCTGTCCAGACCGGGTTCTCCACCACTTGCAGGATGCTGGTCCGGTCATCGTTGGCGAAGCTGGCCTGGAAGAACGTCTTGCCGCGATAGCGCAGCGGGTGGTTCATCTCGATGATCATGCGCCGGTCGGTATCGCGTTCCGGGTCGATCAACTGAATGTCACTGGCGAATCGCTTGGGTATGTTGGTGCCGTGATACCGTTCATGCACGAAATTGTGCAGATGGATGCGGTACGGGTGGTAGTAGCGGCGCGGCCGCAGATCGATGAAGAGAATCCGATCGCCCTCGGGAAGACTCAGCCGCACCGGTCGGGGTTCGGCACCCGGTTGCAGGAGATTGAACCAAAGTGTCTCGGTCTGGATCGCTCGGCCTTCGTGCATGATGGTGACCAGCGCGCCCGGACGGCTGATGTCTTCAATCGCGCGGGGTTGTTCATGCAGGACTCGACGGCCCAGCGGGTCCTGCACGAACGCGTTGTCGAACCACTGCTCGATCCGCAGGTCGATCGGCAGACGCTGGTCGCGGATCAACCGACCCTGACGCAGCAGCGATGCATCGAGGACGACTTCATGATCCGTATCCCGCGTCGGGTCGATGACCGCCAACTCCGGCGTGTGGACATCGTGGGTCCAACTGCTGCCGGTGCCCTCATCCAGCACCATCTGGGTTTCCAGCGCGCGGAGCCCGGTGATCAGTTCGCCGACCAACAGCACCAGAATGCCCAGGTGCAGGAGATTCAGCCCCATCTTCCTGGCCGACCACTTGAAGCGGGTCAGAAACGCCGCCAGCAGGTTGAGGATCAGCAGGCCGCCGATGATGTAGCCGCCGGGCAGCGGGAGCTGCAGATAGTGAAAATCACCGACGACGAAAAGACTCTGGAAGTATTCCTTCTGGACCAGCCAGAGGCTTTCGTGACGCTGCGCCAGCGTGCCGCTGAAGACCAGCAGCATCGAGAACGCCAGCAGCGCCACCGTCAGCCGCACGGAGGCCAATCCAGCCAAAACTGCCCTAATTGAAAGCATGCTCAGGGAACCTCTTCGAGTCGTTCATCCGTGCCGGCCGGAAGCCGGGCAATCAAGTCGTCAAGCAGTTGATCGTAGTCGTCCATGGCGTTCAAGGTCGGTTCTGCGGGCCCGCGAATGACGACCATCAGCAAGGCATCGGCAACGGGAAGCAAGGTGGTGGTCCAGTGGGTCGCGCCGTGGGATGATGATTCATCGGTTTCGATGATGAGCTGGGCCAGCTCGACCGGTGCGCCGTTACGCTCAAGAATCCGGCTCCGCACCCGGCCGGTCCGTTCAAACTCGGCGATGCGGATTTCTTCGGCCAGTTCCATCGCCGTGGCCTCACCCGGCGAGATCAACATCAACCCGATGGTCAGTTCAACCATCGGGGCCGATTCAGCGGTCCATGCCCGGAGAATGGCCGGGTAAGGCGGCGCTTTACCGCGCCAACCCTCGGGCGTTTCCACCCCGGCGACCATATCCAGAACCCATCGCGGAATCCGGTCCGGATCGACCAGTCGATCCCCGGTCATCGCCTCGGGCCGCTCATCCCGGATTCGCATGGCCAAGAGATATTGCTCCAGCACCGGAACCTGGCTCCGAACAAGCTCATCATCACCGAGGATCTTGAGAAACCATGTCCAGTTGGCGTAATTCACCTGAGCCGCCAACACGCGGCGCTCCGGCTCAAGCCCCTCTTCGGCCGGGCCGGGCAGGTCGTAGATTCTCACCTGCGCCTGGGGGTGGTCCAGCATGCGAGTGTAGCGGGCCACGGCATCTTCCGGTGGCGAGCCTCGGAAGCCCAGATCATCGCGCCGCCATCGGGCAATATCGCTGCGCGGATCACCTGTGTAGCCCTCGAAGGCGATCAGGCTGACCGCGGCCGACTGCTCATCATCCTTGATGCGCCAACGCACCACACCCATTGCACCGGGTGAGCCCTCGCGATCGCGAACCCAGTGCCCAGGCGTATCGGCTTCGAGCACGGGCCGTGAAGTGGCAACCGCATCCCGAGCCTGACCATCGAGCAGAAACCGGGCGACCATGCGAAGGCGGTCGATTTCCTGCTCATCGCCGGAGTGAACTCGGACAGAAGACTCCTCTGACCCGCACCCCGGCGGCAGCAGCATGGCCAACGCAAGGACACCGATCCACCGCCAGCGTTGGCACGCCGGGACGGGGAGGAATGACAAGCGGGACAATTTCCAGAAACTCAAGCCGGTCATATTCAGGGTCGAGTCAAACGGTGGGTCGGGCATATTAGCACGCCTCATCGGTCGCGGCAGGCGTTGGCCAATCGGCAGGCGTTCGCGCCGGTCCGCAATCGGATGCTCAGCGCCCGGAGACGATCCGATCCAGCCGGCCCATGGCCGCGATTCACCGCCAACCCGTATTCATCCATGTTAGTCTTTTATTCTATTCAGCGCCGAAAGTACGGTCTTGGGATCATGTCGGGGCGAAATCGTTACGAAACTTGTCTGTAGCGAGCCATTCTTTGATTAACGCTTCGCTTAGTGGATACAATCCGATGATGCCCGCTTGCACACACCAGCGCATTCGACTGGTTTCATTCGTCCAGGATATCCGACCCTTTGAAGCATCGAGGAAAGTGTCGTGTCGATGAGTACATCCGCCAAGCCCACGCACCCGACCCGCGCTGCCGTTGTTCGCTTCGCCGGTGACTCGGGCGACGGCATGCAGCTTGCCGGAACACAATTCACCGACACTTCGGCCGTGTTCGGCAACGATGTGGCCACGCTGCCGGACTTTCCCGCCGAAATTCGCGCGCCGGCCGGAACCGTCGCCGGGGTATCCGGCTTTCAGATCAACTTCGCCTCGACCGACATTCACACGCCCGGCGACGAGGTGGATGTGCTGATCGCCATGAATCCGGCGGCCTTCAAAGCGCACATCGAGGATGTGCGGCCGGGCGGCATCGTCGTGGTCAACGAAGATGAGTTCACCAAGATCAACCTGCGGAAAGCCGCCTATGCCGACGGCTATGACCCGCTGGATGATGAGCGGTACACCCAGCGCTTCAAGATCGTTCGCGTGCCGATCACCCGGCTCAACACCGAGGAACTTTCCAGCACCGGGCTGGGGGCCAAGGATGTGGGGCGCTGCCGCAACATGTGGGCGCTGGGGCTGATCTACTGGCTTTACGACCGGCCGCTGGATACCACGATCGCCTACCTCGAAGACTACTTCGGCAAGAAGAAGAAAATGCCGCAGGTGGCCGAGGCGAATGTCAAGGCTTTGCGCGCCGGCTACTACTTCGGCGAGACGGCCGAGTTGTTTCCCGCCCGTTTCCAGGTGCCCCGCGCCAAGGCCGAAAAGGGCCGATATCGCAAGATCACCGGCAACGAGGCCGCCGCCATGGGCCTCATCACCGCCGCGCACCTGGCCGACAAGTGCCTGATCTATTGCAGCTACCCCATCACGCCGGCCAGTGACATTCTCCACTCGCTCTCGGCGCTCAAGCATTACGGCGTCAAGACATTCCAGGCCGAGGATGAAATCGCCGCGGTCTGCGCTGCGATCGGCGTTTCCTTCACCGGCCAGCTTGGTGTCACCGGCACCTCCGGCCCCGGCCTCTGCCTCAAGGCCGAGGCCATCAATCTCGCCATCATGGCCGAGCTGCCCCTGGTGGTCATCAACGTGCAGCGCGGCGGGCCCTCCACCGGCCTGCCCACCAAGACCGAGCAATCGGACCTGCTCCAGGCGCTTTACGGACGCAACGGCGATTCGCCACTCGTGGTGCTGGCGCCCAAGTCACCGGCGGATTGCTTTGACATCTGCATCGAAGCGGCCCGGATCGCCATGCAACACACGGTGCCGGTCATCGTCCTTTCCGATGGCTACCTGGCCAACGGCGCTGAACCCTGGCGCTTGCCCGATCCCCAAGCCATGGAACCGATCCGCGTGGAGCACCCGACCGATCCTGAAACCTACCGGCCCTACCGGCGAAGCGAAGACCTCTCGCGCCCCTGGGCCATTCCCGGAACACCGGGGCTCGAACACCGCCTGGGCGGCCTTGAGAAAGAACATCTGACCGGCAACGTCAGCTATGACGCCGACAATCACCAGCGCATGACCTGGATCCGCAAGCAGAAGGTGGAGAACATCGCGGCCCAGGTGCCGGACCTCGAGCCCATCGGCAGCCCTTCGGGCGATCTGCTGATCATCGGCTGGGGTGGGACGTATGGCTCGATCATGACCGCGGTCGAACGCGCTGGCGAAGAGGGCAAGTCGGTCGGCGCGGTTCATCTGCGCCATCTGAACCCCATGCCCGGCAACCTCGGCCAGATCATCAAGCGATACAGGAAGGTGCTGGTGCCGGAGTTGAACACCGGCCAGTTGCGAACGCTCATCCGCTCGCGGTTCCTGATCGATGCCCGGGGATTGAACAAGATTCAGGGCAAGCCGTTTCTGGTGGATGAACTGATGGATGCCATCAATCTGATGCTCGACGACCGCTGGGGCGATCGCGAATCGCTCTCACCGACCGAGCATCATGTCACCGCCGTGGAGCCGCTGTCGATGTATTGATCGCGGCCACAGTGCCCGCCCGAGTATTCGCCGGGTTCACGCCGAGCCGGCCGGAGAAAGCCGACCGTAAGCCAATCGCCAAGGATTTCACGATGACCGCCTCGAACGCCGTCTCCATCCTGAATGCCAAGGATTTCGCAACCTCGAATGATGTCCGCTGGTGCCCCGGTTGCGGGGACTATGCCATCCTCAACCAGATGCGCAAGGTCTGCGCGGCCATCGGGGCGCGGCGGGAGAACACCGTCTTCGTCTCGGGGATCGGCTGCTCCAGCCGCTTCCCCTACTACATGGGCACCTACGGCTTCCACTCGATCCATGGCCGCGCCCCCGCGGTCGCCACGGGTGTCAAGCTGGCCAACCCCGAACTCGATGTCTGGGTGGTTACCGGAGATGGCGATGGGCTTTCGATCGGCGGCAACCATCTGATGCATGTGCTGCGGCGAAATGTGAACCTCAAGATTCTCTTGTTCAACAACCGCATCTATGGCCTGACCAAAGGCCAATATTCCCCGACCAGCGAAGAAGGCAAGAAGACCAAGTCCAGTCCGATGGGCTCGATCGACCTGCCGCTTTCACCGCTTTCGATCGCCGTGGCCGCCGAGGCCAGCTTCGTGGCCCGCACGGTGGATGTCGATCGGGATCTCAACCGCGTGCTGACCGAAGCGGCCAATCACCAGGGCTCGGCCTTCGTTGAAATCTACCAGGACTGCAACGTTTTCAACCACAAGGCCTTCGACTACGCCACCGACAAGGACGCCAAGCTCGACAACCTGCTCTATCTTGAACACGGCAAGCCCATGATCTTCGGCAAGCAGCGGGACAAGGGCATTCGGCTCAACGGCAGCCGCAAGCCGGAGGTGGTCACCCTCGGGCCGGGCGTTCGTGAGGATGATCTTCTGTTCCACGATGAAAGTGATGAGAGCATGGCCTTCCTGCTCTCGCGCCTGCGCCACACCGATGGCTTCCCCGAGCCGATGGGCATCTACTACCGCGTCAAGGACGATTGCTACGAACGCCTGGTCGAACAGCAGATCGCCACCGCCCGATCCGCCCGCGGCCCGGGTACGCTCGAAGCCCTGTTCGACGACGGCAACACGTATGAAGTGCCGTAACCGGGGCGGCCCCATGTCATCCGTCCGCCTGTTTGTGCAACCGCTGGCCTGGCCGCGGCACTGTTCGATCATCCAAGCGCATCGCCCCCGCGCCATGCGTTCCTCCCCACCACCGGTTAGGATGCGTTGGTCACCCGGCTCATGGTCGGGGGACGCTTCGCTTTCAGGTATCGATTCGCTGGAGTCGCCTTCTCATGGTCAGCAGCAATTCATCTTTACTGGTCATTACCGCCGTCGGCCCGGATCGTCCGGGGTTGGTGGATGAGTTGACCGGGTTCCTGCATGAGGCGGGGGTCAACATCGCCGATTCCCGGATGGCCAATCTGGCCGGTCAGTTCAGCCTGCTGCTGCTGATCCAGGCCGGGGCCGATCAGATCGCGCGGTTGCGCGGCGAGCTTCCCGAGCGGGCCTCGGGGCTGGGGTTGATGCTGATGATGGGCGATCCCATGTCGCCGCGCACCACCACCGCCGGCTTGCCCTATCGGGTTGAGGTTCGCGGCATGGATCAAGCGGGCATCGTCCACCGCATCAGCCATCTGCTCTCATCCCAGGGTGTGAACATCGAAGAGGTGGAAACCAAGCTGGAGCAGCGGTCGTACGATCAACCGCCGGTGTTCAGCATGGTGATGGAGCTGACCGTGCCATCGTCGGTCAAGGTCTCGGACCTTCGGCGTCAGCTTCTGGAACTGTGCGATACGCTGAACATGGACGGCCGGATGGAGCCTCGGTGAGGGACGAACCAGTCGGGCCGGACGTATTGACCCTTTCGATCCCACTCCTTGGAGCATGCGATTGGCGCGGGTGTCCGATGCCAAGAGGCCCCTGGTCGAGACCCGCGATGTTCGGGTGGACTATGGCGATCTGACCGCCGTCCATGACCTGACGCTGGACATCCATGCCGGGGAGATCGCCGGGCTGATCGGTCCCAACGGGGCGGGCAAGACCAGCCTCATGCGGGTGCTGGCGACGCTGCTGGAGCCGACCTACGGGCAGGTGACGCTGGCGGGCATCGACGCCCTGGCCCATCCTCGGCGGGCGCATCCGCATATCGGCTACATGCCTGATATGCCCATGGTGCCCTCCGACCTGACCTGCCGTGAATTCCTGATGATGTTCGCCGGGGCTTACGGCCTTGAGGGCGATGATCAAACCCAGCGCGTGAAGCAGTGCATCGATGAAGTGGGCCTCAGTGCCAAGACCGATGCCATGGCCTCGACGCTCTCGATGGGCATGCGCCAACGGCTGGTGCTGGCCAAGACGATGCTTCACAAGCCGAGCATCCTACTCCTGGATGAGCCGGCAAGCGGCCTGGACCCCTTGGCGCGCATCCAGCTTCGCGACACCCTGCGGCGGCTGGCCCAGCTTGGCTGTGCGATTCTGGTTTCCTCCCACATCCTCAGCGAGATGTCCGACCTCTGCTCGACGGTGTGCATCATGGACCGGGGAAGAATCGTGCATCGCGGCCGGATCGATGATCTTGTCCGCCAGATGGATGGGCTTCGCCAGTTCACCATCCGGCTGGTGGGTTCGGCATCGGCGGCCGCGCATTTCCTTCGCGAACATGAACACGTGGAATCCGTCCACGAGGAAGATGCCCGCCTCCGCATTGTCTTTACCGGGGATGATGTGCAGGCGGCGGCGCTGCTTGGCGATCTGGTCAGCGCCGGCCATAAGGTCATCAGCTTCGCGGAGAAATCCGTCGGTGTTGAAGACCTTTTCCTCCAGCTACACTCGGCCGGCGCGGCAAACGGCGGAGGCGCATCGCCATGATGAGCGCGGTGACCGAATGGTTCCGATTCAACCCGATGATCGTGGCGGGCATCGAAGCGCGGCTGCGCCGGCGGCAGTTCATCCCCTGGGCGTTGATGATGATCATCATCACCACCTTCGGCTTCCTGCTGGCGTACCTGGCGGCGACTGGTCGTGGCCATGCCGCGGCACAGGAGGCGGCACGAATCGGCCTCATGCCCCTGCTGGTGATCCAGGGCATCGTGCTGATCTTCTTGGGCACCGGCAGGATCGCCGCGGCCATGGTCGAGATGCGCGAGAAAGGCATCCTCGATTTCCACCGCATGACGCCGATGAGCCCAGGCAACAAGATCATCGGCCAGTTGTTCGGGCTGCCGGCGCGCGAGTATGCCCTTTGCCTGATCACAATGCCCTTCGTGATGTTCTGCTGGATGGTCGGCCAGATTCATCTGCTGGTGCTGGCCGAGCTCTACCTGGTCTTTTTCTCCAGTGTGATTCTTTATCACAGCATCGCCATGGTCATGGGCATGGTCGCGCGCAGTCCGCGAACCGCCTTCGTCGGTGCCCAGGGCATGGTCTTTCTGTTTCACCTGGTCATCCCCGCTTTTTCCGGATTGGGCTTTCAGTTCCTTGAATACCTGACCGTGCGCCCGACCTTCGTGGTCATCGCATCGGAGCAGATCCAAGGTGTTGAGGCCGAGCTGCGGATGTTCGAGGATGTCCATGCGCTGCGGGAGGTCGCATTCTTCGGCATCGGTCTGCAATCCACCCTGTTCTCACTCCTGCTTCAGGGCCTGGTGACTTCCACCATCCTCGTGGTGCTGCATCGCAAGTGGCGCTCACCGCAACATCACGCCCTGTCAAAAATCTACGCCGTCGCGCTTTTTGGTGGTTTTCAGTTCCTGGTGGTCGGCTGCGTCACACCGTTTCTCGCCAGCACCGTGCGCTTCGCCCGGCTGGGCGAGTTTGGCATGCTTACCCTGGGTTACTCCTACTTCGTGCTCAGCGCCAGCGCGGCGATCTTTCTGATTCACATCACCACACCGTCTGGCTTCGAATATCAGCGCGGCCTGCGCCTGGCGCGAAAGCATCGCCTGCCCAGACTGCCGGCCCATCGTGATGAAGCGCCTTCCGGGCTCTGGGCATTGGGCATCGCCCTGATCGGGGCGATGGGGTACAGCATCATCTTTCTGGCGGCCTGGTATTACGAACGTCTGGACACCGCGACGACCGGCGCGCGGATGCTGTTCCTCCCGGCGGTCTGGTGGATGGCCATGGTCATGAGCGTCCACCAGGCGCGGGCCTGGGGCGAAGAACGCGGACTGTTTCTCTATGGCGTTTTCGTGTGGATGGTGCCGGTGCTGCTGGGCATACTTCTGCTGGTGGCCGATGTGGTCAGCTTCACCACCGCATGCTATTTCACCACGCCTTCAGGGCTGCTGGCACCGATATGGCTTGTGCTCCCGGTGATCGAACTTTACGCATTCGTCAATGATTTCGGCCCGAAGCACCGTGCTGTACTGGCGGTACTTGTCACAATCTGGCCGTTGCTCGCCCTGGCGATCTTTGCCCGACTGAACCTGATGCGGCACAATCACCTCCGGACAACGGTCCGATCCGATACCGTCCCGGAGTCCTCCAGCTCCGAGTATCATCCGGACCCACCCGGGGATGATCCGGTTCGAATGGCCTGATCCGGCCGGAGACGCACCATTCGCTTGAGGAGTTGGCCTTGATCATCGAGAAAACCGCCCGATCGACCGTGACCGCCGTGGAACTGGACCGTGACGATGAGCTTCACTTCAAGCTCGCCGACGGCCAGGTGCGCAGAATCCGCCTGCTGGAGACCCGCGCCGGTGTTTACCAATCCAACCTGCATGAACTGGAAAAGCCCGGGCACAAGGCCAAGGTCGTGCTCAAGATGTTCTGCCGCATCGAGGTCGATGGACACTCGGTTTCAGTCAACCGATGGGTCGGCAACCAGGACAGCTTCGCCCCGCCGTGGGAATTCATGGGGCTGCGATTCTGGTTCGATGCCTGCCAGGAACTGTTCGATCACCTGCACGAGCACCACGGCATCTGCAAGCCGCGCAAGCATGCCCGCCTGGCGGTGCAGGATGCCACGCTTCGCCTCTGCCCGGTGCTTCTGCATCCGTGGTGTCCGCTCCATCCGGATGGGCTGCGCATCGAGGATTGCTACGAGGGTTCGGACTGCTGGCTGGGGCCCTACCACGGCATCGATGCCCATGGCGGCCTGGATATCAACCACCCGGCCGGCACGCCGATCTGGACGCCGGTTTCCATCGATGAGCATGGCTACTTCAACAGCCTGGCCAATGGCGACAACAACAACCGCTGGCGCGGCATCAAGCGTTGGGATGATGGCTCGACATGGGTCTTGCAGGTCCATCACATCCTGCGCCTGCTCGTGCCCGAAGGCGGGCGACTCGAGGCCGGCGCTCATATCGCCGAGGGCGCGGGCGTCCACGTCGGCACCTTCGAACACAGCCACTTCGTGTTCGGGGTCGTGGAGCCGGGCGATGGCCTGGACGATCGCATCCTTCTGGACCCTTGGCTGATCTTCCACCAGACCTTCCAGGACCGCGCGGCCACGGTCATCCATCGGCATTGACCAGACCACGCCTCGCCGCGAACCCGCGTCTTTTTGACCCACCAGTTCGGTGGACCGGCGACATCTGGTAAAACTAACGATCAACTGTTCTCCGTGACGATTCGGGGAAGAGAGGTAAACCCATGACCATTTACTTCCATCGCCAGATCGACAAAATCAAGAAATCCGTGCTGGGGCTTTCGGCCATGGTCGAGCAAAGCCTGGTTCAGGCGATCGAGGCGGTGCAGAAGCGGGATGTCGAGATCGCGCAGGCCGTCATCGATCGCGATGTGCAGATCGACATCACCGAGGTCGATGTGGAGGAAGAGGTGCTTTCGGCACTTGCGTTGCACCAACCGGTCGCGACCGATCTCCGCTTCCTGGTCGGCGTGCTGAAGATGAATCACGATCTGGAACGCATCGGCGATCTGGCGGTCAATATCGCCCAGCAGGCCATCGTCCTCTCAGGACGGCCGCCGATTCAGGACATCGACTTTGGCCTGGGCAAGATGAGCGAACTGGCCCAGGTCATGCTCAAGCAAAGTCTCGATTCGCTGGTCACCCTCGACGGCGATCTGGCGACGCATGTCCGCAAACTCGATGACCAGGTCGATGATCTGCACGCGAAGATGTACGACATTGTCGAGGATGCGATCAAGAAGGATGTCGAGCAGGTGGACAGCTACATCCGGCTGATGATCTGCGGCCGGCAGCTTGAGCGCATCGCCGACCACGCCACCAACATCGCCAAGGATGTGCTCTACCTGGTCAAGGGCGACATCGTCCGCCATGCCAGCAAACGCGGCCTCAAGATCGATTGATTCAACCGCCGCCTCGACCGACAAGCTTTCTCCGGCCCCTACTCCGTCGATGCGCGTCGCAGCCGATCGTTGATCGCCCCGCCCAACCCGCCTTGGGGTGCCGCCACCGCCAACAAGCCGTCCAGCGACATTTCCTCAAGCTTTCGCATGGTTCCAAACAAACGCATCGCGGCCTCGGCCATATCCCCGTCGGGACTGAGCAACTCGGCGACCGCAAACCCCTCATGCTGGACGCGCGCCGGACTGATCAACCCCCACTCGCCGGCCCCGGGCGGCCGATAGACAACCTCGGCATCGAGCCCGACCATGCGCATCGGGATTCGCGGCGCGTAATGCCGCGCAAGCATCCCCGGAGCGGTGATGCCTCGGGACCGCGGTTCAGCGGGTGGGAAGGCCACCTTCCGCCCCAGCACAGCCTCCAGCCGCTCGGTGGTGATCGCTCCCGGGCGCAGCAGCACGACGCTTCCTGCTTCACCCGGCATGACGATCGTTGATTCGATGCCACAGGCGGTCGGCCCGGCATCCAGAACCAGATCGACACTTGACCCCAGATCACCGACCACGTGCCGGGCCTCGGTGGGGCTGACGTGGCCGAACCGATTGGCGCTGGGCGCGGCCAGTGGTCGGTCCGCCCGGCGAATCAACTCCAGCGCCCAGTCATGCGCTGGCATTCGGATCGCCACCGTGGGCAGGCCGGCGGTGACCAGGTCCGGGATGGAATCGCCGCGCGGCAGGATGATCGTCAAGGGGCCGGGCCAGAACGCTTCGGCCAGTTGATGCGCCGCTTGAGGCCACTGGCCCGTCAGGTGCAGCGCCCGCTCGATGCGATCGACGTGGACGATCAGCGGATCAAAGCGAGGCCGCCCCTTAGCCTCGAATATCCGGGCCACCGCGCGGGCATCGGTGGCATCGGCGGCCAGGCCGTAGACGGTTTCCGTCGGCATGGCCACCAAACCGCCGCGCCGAATCGTCGCCGCGGCCGCCTCAAGCATCGACTCCAGGGGTTCATCGGTTCGCACAGCAAAAGAGGATACAGCGTCGGGCCCCGGTTGAATGGGTCACGCTCGCGGCCGCGTCGGCACTTGGCCCCAATCCATCACCGATGGACAAATTCAGGACGTGAAAAAGCCCCGCCCGGTGAAGGACGGGGCAAAAACTGGTTTTATTTTACGCATGGCAAGGGCCAAGGTCGCACGCAGTCGCGGCTGGAAAGCCGGCGACAAGTCTTGAAGGACAATCGGCGCGAATCGCTCCCGATTCGCAGCCCCCCAAGACCTGTACGACCCGCGGGCGTCTTACCAGTTGTCGCGACCGCCACGGCCACCGCCGCCGCCGCCGCCACCACCACGGCCACCGCCGTAGCCGCCACGACCACCGCCACCGCCGCCGCCGCCACCTTCACGCGGCCGCGCTTCGTTGACGTTGAGGGTCCGACCCTCGAACTCGCTGCCGTTGGTCTGCTCGATGGCCTGGCGACCTTCGTCGTCGTTGGGCATCGTGACAAACGCGAAACCGCGAGGCCGACCGGTGTCCCGATCAGTGATCACCGCGACTTCTTCCACTTCACCATAGTTGCTGAACAGGTTGCGAAGCCCATCCTCTTTGGTTGAAAAACTCAAGTTACCGACATAAATCTTCATGCGATCCGTTCCAATTGCGTGAGGCTCAACGAAGACGACGAGCTTACCGAGCGCCACAGGACAAGTTCAGCGACAACGACAACCGTTGCGCCACGCCTAATAAAATACTCCGCGGCACGGACGAATGCAACCCATTTTGCCTGGATTGCCGAAAAATCATTTTCCGCCGATTCCACGGGCCGCCTCATCCCGGACCGTCCGACAGGCGATCATCGGCCCCCCTCCCTGCAAGTTTTCACCGGTGCTTCCGTTAGAATTCGAGCATGGACCCAGTAAGTTTGTCGGCTCTCTGTCGCCCAAGGTCGCTGCCCATCGCTGGAGCGATGATCCTTGTCGCATCGCTGGTAATCATCGCCGGTGCGGCCTCAGCAGCCGTCACGCCGGCGGTCAGCGGCGGCTCCATCGACGACCCCAATGCCTGGGCACCCCACCAGAAGGCGCTGACAACCGAGGGCGAGGGGTTTCTCGTATGGGAATCCAATCGCACGGGGAACTGGCGGATTTTCTTTCAAAATCTTGATGGATCGGGAGTTAAGCAAATATCCTCAGATGAGGAAGGCATCGAACACGCCGCCCCGCACATCAGCCCGGATGGCCGGCATGTGGCGTACTTGGCCTACCGGGGCAACGACAACGCCTATAACCGAAGGAATAACGGGAATCGCGCCCAGCTCAGGCTGATGCGACTCGACGGCGGCGAATCCCGGGTGCTCGCCGAGCATGCCCGGGCGTATTTCGAGAATCGGGCGGCGGTCTGGCTGGATGACCGGAACCTGGTCTTCATCGATCACGAGGGCTACACCACGCGCCTTGATATCCAGTCCGGCTCGACCCGTCGCATCTCACACCAGGGCCGCGATACCTTCGGCTACCTGCCGGATCCGACCCTGCGATTCGCCACGACCGGCTTTCCGAATTTCGCCACGTTCGACAAAGAATCCGGCCGAATCCAGACGCGCGACACGCTCAGGGGCTGCCAGCCGTACTTTTCACGGGACGGCCGCTGGGGCTATTGGATCAGTGGCGCCGGCGGCCCGATCCGACGGTTCGATCTGCAATCCGGGGCACAGACCAACATCCTCGAGAAGGATGATCCACGTCTGCCCCGGGGGCGGGCGTATCTGTACTTTCCCATGGTGTCACCGTGTCAACGGCTGCTGGCGTTTTCCGCATCGGCCAATCAGCATGACCATTTCCGGGGCAACTACGACATCTTCATCGCGCCGATCGATCCCCAGACGCTGATGCTGACCGGCGCGCCGGTCCGGCACACCTTCTCCGATTCAACCGATCGCTATCCGGATGTGTTTCTGGCTGACTACCCCCTGGGCAGACATGTGGTCAAAGCGCCACATCGGCTGGAGTTCGCCACGCCCGATGGCCAGCACGCGAGCTGGGAATTCAGCGACGGGCTTACCCTTCGCGGCGCCCGCGTGACACGTGTTTTCATCACCCCGCAACGGTATGTCATCGAGGCCAGGCAGGGCGAACGCACCTTGCGCGGCGTGGTCGAGGTCTTGCCCGCTTCGCCGCCGAAGATCGAAGCAGCGGTGCTCTCCAACGATCGAACCATCAGCATCCACTTCAACGAGCCAGTCACCGTGGCCCCTCGCAGCCGGGCCACGCTGGAATCGGGCATCGGCATCGAAGCGATGATCGTGGAAGCCGATGGTCGGCGTTTGGACCTTAAACTGAGCAGGCCGTTAAGAGCAACCGATACGCTCACGATTGAGGGTATCACCGACCGCGCCTGGCGCCCCAATGCGCTGCCACGCACGGAGCTTGGCATCGAGCCGGTGACCTGGCCCGTGACTCGGGACGGCCTGGTCTTTCTCTGGCAACACGCCAGCGCGGCCAACCTCGCGCCGGACACCCGCGGCGATGGACAGCGATCCTTTGAGATCGATCGCGGCGGCCAAGCGGTCTTCGACGCCGTGGGACGGCTGCTCCTCCAGGGCGGCCATGCCGATTTCCGCGATGCCGGAGCCATCATCTCCGAATCGATCCGGCGATCCAACGCGTTTTCGATCGAGTTGACGTTCCGCGCCGCCAATCGCACGGCACGCGGACCGGCACGCATCATCACACTTTCCAATGGCGCATCGGATCGCAACTTCACCATCGGCCAGGAACGCGATCAACTGGTCATGCGGCTGCGAACGACCTCGACCAACAGCAATGGAATGCCCGATATCCGCCTCGGGCAGGTCACGCCCGGCGTCGATCAGCACCTGCTGGTCACCTGGCGTGATGGTGAATTGAACGCCTGGCTCGATGGCGAGCATGTCCAGCGTGTCTCCCGCAACGGCACCCTGGCCAACTGGGCTGACTATGCCCTGCGCCTTGGCGATGAACTCAACGGCGACCGTGCCTGGCCGGGATGGATCGATCGGATCGCGATTCACAGCCGCGCGATGTCGAGCGATGAGGCGAACATCGCCTTCGTCGCATCCCGGGCTGATCGATCGCGCCTGCCCGAGCCCGACCGCATCATCATTCAGGCCCGTGTGCGCGCGGTGTCCGATCAGCCGACGCTTGAACGGATTCAGCCGTATCGCGAAGCATTGCGCCTGGATGAAGTGGAGGTCGAGCGTGTCATCGACGGCCGGTTGACCGCCCAGCGCCTCCGCATCGCGCGATGGGCCATTCTCGATGGCCAGACCCTTGACCGGCCGCGCATCGGTCAGCGTCTGACGTTGGCCATCGAGCCGTTCGAGGCCCATACGCAACTGATCGCAACCTACCTTCAGGACACGTTGGAGGATGACTTTGATGTGCCTCGATTCGTGGTGATCGCGCCGGATGCGGGTAACCCATGACCGCGGGCGGCCCAAGCCGGCGAATGACCGCGTCTTAGCGCTTCGCCATGCCACCACCACGGGCGATGAGCCCCGCCATACGCCACCAACGGCAAGCCCGGCCTTCACGCCATGGTCTTCAGCTCGCAGCTTTTTCTGTTCTACTTTCTGCCGCTGGCGTTGGCGCTTTACTACATCGTTCCCGGGCGCGGCAAGCACCTGATGCTCACGGTCCTGAGCTATGGCTTCTATGGCTGGGCCAATCCGCTGTTCATCTGGCTGCTTCTGTTCAGCACCACGGTGGATTACATCTGCGGGCTGATCATCTCCCAGCGATTCGGCCGAGGCCGATTCAGCCAACCCATCGAATTGCTTCAGCGCGGCGGAAGCAGAACCCGTGCCCAGCGCACCGCCCTGATCGTCTCGCTGGTCACCAACCTCGCCCTGCTGGGCTTCTTCAAATACTTCAACCTGCTGGCCGACAGTTACAACCAGATGGCCAGCATCCTGGCCGGCAGCGCCTATACATGGGACACCTTCATCCGCATCACGCTGCCGCTGGGGATCAGCTTCTACACCTTCCAATCGATGAGCTACTCGATCGACGTCTATCGCGGCGATGCCCGCGCGATCCGCAACTACATCGATTTCGCATGTTATGTCTCGATGTTCCCGCAGCTTGTGGCCGGCCCGATCATCCGGTTCTCCGAGGTGGATCAGCAGCTTCGCCATCGCTTCCACACGCTGGACAAATTCGCCCGGGGCGTGGCGATGTTCTCCTGCGGTCTGGCCAAGAAGGTGCTGATCGCCAATCCCTGCGGGTGGGTGGCCGACCAATGCTTCAACAGCGATCAGATCGGCACGCTGGATGCCTGGTACGGCGTCATCGCCTATTCATTCCAGATTTACTATGACTTTTCGGGTTATTCGGACATGGCCATCGGCCTGGGGCTGATGCTTGGATTCGTCTTTCCGAAGAACTTCGACAGCCCGTACAAGTCCAAGTCGATCACTGAATTCTGGCAGCGCTGGCACCTGTCGCTTTCATCCTGGCTGCGCGATTATCTCTATGTTCCGCTGGGCGGCAATCGCAAGGGCAACTTCCGAACCTATTTCAACCTCTTCCTCGTGATGCTGCTGGGCGGCCTGTGGCACGGGGCGACAAGCTGGAACTTCGTCATCTGGGGCGCGTTCCACGGCATCCTGCTGGCGATCGAACGCGCCGCCGGCGGCAAGGATTCGCTCTATCGATTCCTCCCCGCGCCGCTGCGCGTGGGCGTGACCTATGTGCTGGTGCTGATCAGTTGGGTCTTTTTCCGGGCCGAGGGGCTTGATCGGGCGTTGGATTACCTGGCCTCGATGTTCGCCCTGCGACAGGTCACTGCCCATGCCGAAGTGGCCGCGGCCAACATCTTCCAACCCTACTACGTGGCTATGATCCTCTTAGCGGCCGTGATCGCCTGGACCTGCCCGCAAGCCTGGCAGATCACCCGCAAGCTCACGCCGATCCGCGCTGCCTGGTGCCTGCTGCTGCTGGTCCTGGGCATTCTTGTTCTCTATACCCAGTCTTTCAATCCGTTCATTTACTTCATCTTCTAAACCCGATGAATCAACCCCGAAAGCCATGACGCACCCACGGCTCAACCAGAATCGCGAAGACCAGGCCCATCAGGAACTGGGCATCACCTCCATTTCCCGACCGATGGCGTGGCTGCTGACCCTGGCGTTTCTACTTATCCTGATCCTGCCCACGACGATCCAGACGATTCACGAAGTGCTCGTGAAGAACGTGCGGCCCGGCGTTTTCCAGATCGCCCAGACACCGCTCACCGCCACGGACCTGAAGAATCTGGAAACCAATCTCGAAAACCAATCGATCGTGCAGGAAACGCTACTGCCGTGGATTCAACCGCTGTTTCTGGCGGTGGGCGCGGCGGGCGAGAAGGTGATCCCCGGCCGTGACGACTGGCTGTTCTTTGAGCGCGATGTCAGCCACCTGACCGGATCGGGCTTCATGCAGCCGTCGGTGATGCTGGCCCGCCGCCGCGCAGGCGATCGCTCGGTGGAAGCGGTGCAGCCCGATTCGATCGAGGCGATCGTGGATTTCCGCGATCAACTGGCCAAGCGCGGCATCGAGCTGGTCCTGCTGCCCACACCGGTCAAGCCGGAGGTGCATCCCGAGCGGCTTTCGGCGCGGCTCGATCCGGACGTCGGCGTGCTGGCCAATCCATCCATGGCCGCGTGGTTCAAGGCCCTGGAAGCGGAGGGGATTCATGCCTTTGATCTACATGAACTGATGGTCCAGATCAAGCGAGCCTCGTCCGAGCCGCTCTATCTTCGCCAGGACACCCACTGGACACCGCGGACCGTCGAGCGTGTGGCCGACCATGTCGCCGATTGGATCGAGCGGAACCATGAGGACATGTTCTTTGAGTTCGGCGCTGAGTATGCGAGCGAACCGAGGGAAGTGGTGAATCACGGTGATATCTTCGACATGCTGGCCCTGGACGAACGTCGCCGTGGCCGCTATCAGCCAGAGCGCTTCGAGATTCGCCGCATCACGCCCGCGACCGATGATGATGCCGATGATCAGCGCAACGATGACCCGATCCCTTCGCCCGAGGGCCGAAGCATCGTCGTGCGCGGCAGGATTGTCGAGGCCGTTCGGCCACCTTCGCCCGGCTCCGTGCCGTATCCCGATGCGGTCACCGCCACGCTGCTCACCGATGTGCAGCCGTCGGAAGCGTTCGGAACCGCCCTGCCGGAAGGTCGCATGGTGGTCTACGCGATGGGCATGAGTCGCAATCGATGGACCGCCGCCGCCGAGTGGCAACCCGGGCGCACCATCGAGATACGGCTTCGCCCCTGGGCCGATGTGCGACAGGCTTACGGCGCGATCAACCGGTTCGACCTGGTCGAGAACGAAGATGCCATGTTCGAACTGCCCCTGTTCTGGGCCGAACCGGTCGGGCAGCCCGACGATGAATCGGCGTCCGAAGCCGCGCCGATCGATCAATGGCGGCCGGACACCCGGAGCCCGATCCTTCTATTGGGCGACAGCTTCACGAATATCTTCTCGCGGAAGGCCATGGGCTGGGGCGACAGTGCCGGGCTGGCCGAGCAACTGGCCTATGAACTGGCCTTGCCGCTGGATGTGATCGCGATCAACGGCGGCGGCGCGTTGGCCAGTCGCCAGGCGCTTGCCGCGGACCTGGCACGCGGCGAAGATCGACTTGCGGGCAAGAGACTGGTCATCTGGCAGTTCGCCACGCGCGAGCTTAGCCAGGGCGACTGGCGATTGCTGAACATCAGAGGTGCTCAAGCTCAGCGCGGCGAGGACGAAGACACAGGAGAAACCCCTTGAAAACTGAAACCACCCTGATCGGGGCGCATCGATGCCCGACGATCCTCACCGCGAGCCTGGTCATGAGCCTGCTGTTGGCGGCGTTCGCGCTGATTCCGGCCCGGGCTGAAGAAAAGGGCGCTGGATCGACGACACCCGATGCCCCCGTACCCACGCGACCGACATTGGGCGGAGAGAAACTCGAAGCGTTTCAGCAGCGTTTGCTCGATGCCGCCACGCAAGCCTCCGAGCGTCGCACCATGACCGTCGTCGGCCGCGAGGGCTGGCTGTTTCTGAGCGCAGAGCTTCGTCACCTGGGAATCGGCCGTTTCTGGGGCGAGGATGCGATCCGAACCGGGGTGGCGGCGCGTGAAGACCGCCGCGACCCCCTGCCGGTCATTGTGGATTATCACGAGCAGCTCAAGGAACGGGAAATCGAGTTGATCCTGGTGCCGGTGCCGCCCAAGGCCGCGATCTATCCGGAGAAGTTCGATGACTCGGTTCAGTCGGAAGCCGGCGCGCCGCGGCCGCGCGTCGATCCCCACCATCAGGAGTTCTATCAACTGCTCCGACAGCGGGGCGTGAACGTGCTGGACCTGACCGAAGTGTTCCTGGCCGCGCGTGATCGCAATCCGGAGATCGAGCTTTACTGCCGGCAGGATACGCACTGGTCGGGCAAGGGCCTTACGCTTGCCGCGCAGGTCATCGCCCAGCAGGTGGGGGAGCGCCCGTTGATGGAGGATGTCACGACCAACGACCATACGATCGAACATCGAACGATCGAGATTCGCGGCGATCTTTATGATGCGGCGGGTTTGCCGGACCTTGAGCGCGAGCAACTTCAGATCGGCCTGATCAACGGGGGTCGGCAACCGATCAGCGACCGGCAAAGCCCCATCGTCCTCCTGGGCGACAGTCACCTGCTGGTCTTCCACATCGGGCAGGATATGCACGCCACCGGTGCGGGCCTGGGCGATCATCTGGCCCATCAACTGGGCTTTCCGCTGGATGTTCTGGGCGTCAGGGGATCGGGCGCAACCGCCAGCCGTCGAAGCCTGACGCTTCGGCGTGACAATCTCGAGGGGAAGAAAATGATCATCTGGGTCTTCACCGCCCGAGAGTTCACCGAGGCTCAAAGTTGGCAGACCATCCCCGCCACGCTGCCGCCGATGTAAGTTTGGTTTACGATTCCAGCCCGGACGGCAACGGAAACAAAGGAGCAGGTGAAAGGAGCAGGCGACATGCTCAGTTGGTTTCGGCGGAAAAAGCGGGGTCCCGCGCCTAAGGTCGAATCGGGCGACTCGTTCGAGGATGATCTGGTTCGTATGCGACAAGGGCTGCTGGACAGTGGCATGCCCGAAGAAGCCGTCGCGAAGATGTGCCAGCAGTTTGAAGAGGAGATTCGAGTGATGGCCGAGAAACAGTCAAGACCCGATGCGCCGGCCGATGCGCCAACGCCGCCACCAAGCGAGGAGGAGCTGGCCGAGTGGACCGATGAAGGCGGGCAGCCGGCCGAGGGCACCCACCAACCGAGGGAAGATGACAAGCCGGAGCCGGATCAATTGGACGACTGGACCGGCGAAGGCGGCCCGCCGCCAATCCCTGATCAGGATCGCAAGCAGGGAAGCCCGGGGAAAAGCAAGGATGCTTGAAGCCTGGTCGGACGTTCGCTTGCCTCTGCTGGGCATGGTGCATCTGCCGGCCCTGCCCGGCAGCCCGCGCGCCACGTTGGATGCGGCATCGTTGATCCGCTGGGCGGTTAGCGATGCGCGTGTGCTGGCGGCGGGCGGCGTGGATGGGCTGATGATCGAGAATTTCGGCGACGTGCCCTTCTTCAAGGATCAGGTGCCCCGCCAGACCATCGCCTGGATCACGCGGATCGCCGCCGAGGTTCGAAGCGCGGTCGAGGTTCCCCTGGGCATCAATGTGCTCCGCAATGATGCGCTAAGCGCCCTGGCGATCGCCCACGCCGTCGAAGCGCAGTTCATCCGGGTCAACATCCTCACCTCAGCCCGGCTGACCGATCAGGGCATCATCGAAGGCCGCGCCGCCGACCTGCAACGATTGCGCCGCCTGCTGGGCGCTGATTCGATCCGGATTCTGGCGGACATCGATGTCAAGCACTCCACACCGCTGGGGCCGGGGTCAAGCCTTGAAGATGAAGCGCGCGATACCGTGCATCGCGGGCTGGCTGATGGCCTGATCCTCAGCGGATCGGGCACCGGCCGCCAGACCGATGCCGCGCCCATCGCGCATCTCAAGAATACCGTACCAGGCACACCGCTGTTCATCGGCAGTGGCGTGACGGCGGAAAATCTCCAAATGTATCGCGAGGCGGACGGCATCATCGCCGGCAGTTGGCTCAAGCAGGATGGCCAGGTCGATCGGCCCGTTGATCCAGCGCGTGTTCAGGCGCTGGTCGAAGCGCGCGATCGCATTACGGCCGGTGACTGAACTTCGGCGATCGGGCTCGATCAGCCGCCGGGCGATCGGTAGGTCATGATGCCGTCTTCGATGGTGGCCGGACTCAGCCGACCGTTGAAATACAGCCGGGTCTGGCCATCACCCACGCGAATGCGAACGCCGCGTACATCGCCGAAAATCTCGACCTTGCCCGCGCTCCTGCGCACCAGGGCGTGATCGGCGAAGGTCACCTCCGTGCCATCATCCTCGGTCACGGTGATCGGGCCGCGATGATGGTCAAAACGAAGATACGCACGGTCATCAACGGACTGATCCGGTCCCCCAATGCGCCACGCGCCCCACATCGTGCCGCCATCGATCCGCTGGAACCGCGTAATGCCCCCTTCGCCACCCTCGAATGGCTCGTGAAGCGCGGCAAACAGGGTTCCCGATGCCTGGCGTTGGGCGATGATGCTCGCGCCGCCGGTTTCATACGCTCCGGGCGTCTGGGCCGGGTCGGGCCGACGCTCCGGATCATGGTGGTATGTGGGCGTATCGGCCACCAGCACCAGTGTGCCCGGCTCCGCGGCCATGCGAAGGTCCACGCCGATCTTGCGATCCCACCACGCTTGGGGCAGCGCACGCTTCTCCGGATCGATATCGGTTCGCTGAACCACGCGCAGATGCCAATCACCATCCATCCGCCGGGTGCGTGCCTGGTGGAAGGTATCCAGCAGCTTCTGAGGCTCGGCCAACAGGCGATGCCGCGTCGCCGTCGCCTGGTCGCGTTCCGAAGCGCCCAGTTCACCGGTCATCGGCCGCGGCTGGGACCATTCTTCATTCAGCTCCGCATGGCCGAGCGGATGCACCAGCCAGCGAAAGGTGCGCTCCTGATCGGTCTTTCCGATCAGGCTGAAGATGTCCAGCAGGTACTGATCGGTGAGCATCAGGCCGCGCGTCGCATCAATATCGGGAAAGAGTTCGTGCGAGCGCGCCGCGACGAACTTGAGTCCATCCTGAAAGTTGTGCCGCACGGTGGTGGCTTCAGTGAACGCCGGCTCGTGTCCATCGACCTTCACACCGGCGTGGGAAAGCACACTTCGAGACCAGTCGTGGGCGTAGCCGTGAATATGGCGGTTGAGGTAAATCGGCCGGTTGAAGGCGTAGAACCCGGTGATGGCGAAGTTGTCATAGACGTTGTGGGCGTATGGGTTGGCCAGGCGCATGCCCACGGCCGGTGCCGGTGAATCCCAGTGCCCGCGTCCTTCCTCGGCCCGCAGCATCAGAAAACCGCGGTGCTGCGCCACCCAGGACGGGGCGCGCGGCGGGCGGGTCTGCGCGGGGTCGATCGGGTCAAGGCCCAGATAAAGCGAAGGCTGATACTTCTCCTGGTCCGGAGCGCGGTCCAACCCCAGGAAATAATCGAAACCGGCGTCCGGCCATCGCTGGTGGGCAATCTCAAACCAGAGCGGAATCTGCATCTTGGGCGTGAAGTTGGTATATCCATCCCACTGCGGATGGTTTCCGCGAATCTCACCGCCCCATGCACCGGGTGACAACCAGCGGGCGGTGCCGCCTCGACCATCGGGCATATGGCCCTGGATCACCACATCCTGAAAGAGGTTGACCGGCCGAATGGTGGCGGGACCGCCGCGCAGATCGCCGGTGGTCATGCGCGGAATGTGCGGCCGGCCGGAGTGAAGCTCGACCTTGGGAAAGGCCAGCCAGATCATCGATTCGATGTGACCCCGCATCGTGGCGCCGTGGCGACCTCGATAATTGAAGCCCAGCTCCGAAAGGCCCAGGTTGTCCAGGGCGATACAGTAAATGAGCATCTCACCGGGCAGCGCGCGCTGCTTATCGACTTCTTCGCCGTAGAAGCCACCGTCGGTCAGGTATTCATCGAAGTACCAGCGCCACGAGCCGTAATGGTTCCAGGTGCGGCGGATCAGTTCCTCATCGGCCAGCGCCGCGGCCATGATGTTCGCGCTGAGGATACGGGGAAAGGTGATGTTGGGCAGCCAGTTGTCGATCCGGTGATAGTGGGCGTGATAGCGGCTGTAATTGCGCTCATCGTTGAACACCTCCGGATCGAACAGTGAATTGCGGAATACCGCGTGCTCGATGTAAGTCCGGAAGAAATCCTCGACCAGCTCGCGCTCTTCTTCGCTGAGCTTGTCATAGAGCAGATCGTAGCGAAGCACCGTGATCCACTGGGCCGCGCCGCGCGGAACCGGTGAGCGGGCGACCTGCAACAGGCGCGCTTTCTGCCGCTGGCCGGCTTGTTCATCATCCTGAACGACATACCGCCAGAGGTCCAGGAGATGGCGCTCCAGCGGAATGGGATCGCCCAGGGTTCGCTCGACGCGGGCCGCATACTCCGGATCATTTTCCAGCTTGTCGCGCATCGTGGCGATGTCCTTGGCCGTCCACAACACAAATGGACGCTCCGGTGCCTTGCGCTCGCCGGCCATGACCGGCAAAGTGGACCAACCCGGGCCCGATGAAAAGACCAGGAACACGATGGAGAGTTTCAGCAGGGTTGAGAGCTTCAAGATGATCTTGTCCTCCAGGCAATCGGACCGAATGAACCAAACCGAAAAGAGATTACGGTTTCTCGAAAAAAGGCGACCGGCAGCCGCCTCCGCACACGGCTTGGTTCAACGCACACGAGTGGTATTTCATTCACCTTAGCACGGCACTTTGCTCGTGTCGCCTCAGGTTCCATCGCGGCTGGCGGCGAATCGCGAGCCGGATTCCGCAGTCCGAAGGCAACCCCCGTGGGTAGATGCAGGATTCCGGGGGCAAGGTTCCGGGGGCAGCCTTCCGGGGGGCAACCTTCCGGGGGTTCCGGGAGGTTCCGGTGGCTTACGGGGGCTTCCGATTGGGGCGATCGGCGATGCGCGGCAGTAAGATCACGACTTATGGTGCGTCCTCTGGTTATTCTCGGCCCCACCGCCGGCGGCAAGAGCGATCTGGCTTATCAACTGGCCCAGCGGCTGTCTGAATCGGATGCCGCGCCACCCCAGATCATCTCGGCGGACTCGATGCAGATTTACCGACACATGGATGCGGGCACAGCCAAGCCTTCGCCGGAAGTTCGCCAGCGGGTTCGGCATCACCTGATCGATGCCATCGAACCGACCGAGCCGTTCACCGTGGCCCAATGGCTGGAGCGAACCGAGCAGGTGATCGGCGATCTGCTGGAGCGGGGTATTCGTCCGATCGTGACCGGGGGCACGCATTTTTATCTTCGCGCTTTACTTGAGGGTTTCTTCGAGGGCCCGGGCTCTGATTCGGCGTTGCGGAAGGAACTCAGCGATCTGTCCAACGATGATCTTGCCGCGCGACTGGCCGCGATCGACTCCCGCGCAGCGGCCCGAATCCACCCCAACGACCGCCGGCGACTCATCCGAGCCCTCGAAGTCTTCGAGTTGACCGGGCAGCCGATCAGCGAACTGCAAACCCAGTGGACCGATGCTCAGGCGGACGAGGTGACCGATACGGTCCCCTACCGGCACAATCCCCTGCTGGTCGGCCTCCGGTGGTCTTCGACCTCGATCAATCGCCGGATCAACCGCCGCGTCGGCCTGATGTTTCAACCGCCCGCCGCGCAGGAATGGCCGCCCGAGAGCCTGCCGGCTGAGACCCGGCGACTGGAAGCGCTTGGGCTGCTGGGCCGGCAAGCCCGCGAAGCGCTGGGCTACAAACAGGTTCTGGATGCTCTGGCCGGCCAATCGACCATGGAGGATGCATTTGAACGCACCAAAATCCAGACTCGCCGCTTTGCCAAGCAGCA
This sequence comes from Phycisphaeraceae bacterium, assembly GCA_020831765.1. Lineage (GTDB taxonomy): Bacteria > Planctomycetota > Phycisphaerae > Phycisphaerales > Phycisphaeraceae > JAFIFY01. The sequence continues at coordinate 31,807 of JAFIFY010000154.1, forward strand.
GCGAACCTGGCTCAAACGATTCGAATACGTCGGCTGGATCGATGCCGATCGGATGGACGAGGCGGCCTGGCCGGAGCGTATCTGGAACTGGCTGCGGGAGGTCGAAGCCGGGAGCCGACCTGACCCCCCCAGGGCTGGAGAAAATCTAAGCCCATGATAATGGAGCATTTATGACACGGACTTGACAAGACCCCCCGGCTCGACTCAAGTTATCCACCCCCGCGCGGCCGAGATAACCGGGAAGCAATCGGGTTTTGTCCTGCCCCCTCGCCACGCTCCAGGCACTCGAAATGGCCAAGAAAAAAGCTGCCAGTACAACCAAAAAACGATCGACCAAGCAGTCCGGCTCCTCCGGCCGCGCGGCCTCGAAGGCACCCAATGCCCAGGGCAAGCACCTGGTGATCGTCGAGAGCCCGACCAAGGCCCGGACGATCAACAAATACCTCGGGTCCGGCTACGTGGTGATGGCCAGTGTCGGTCATGTCCGCGATCTGCCCAGCCGAAATCCCAAGGGTGAAAAGCGACCCGTGCCGGGCGTGGACCTTCAGAGCGACTTCGAACCGGTCTACGAAATCCTGCCGGACAAGAAAAAGACCATCACCGAACTCAAAAAAGCGGTCAAGCAGGCGGACGATGTCTGGTTCGCCACCGACCTTGACCGCGAAGGGGAAGCCATCGCCTGGCACCTGGCACAGGCGTTGAACGTGGAGCTGGGTTCAGCCAAGCGAGTGGTGTTCAACGCCATCACCCGCAACGAGATCGAAAACGCATTCGCTCATCCCCGACCCATCGACCAGGCCCGTGTTGATGCTCAGCAGGCGAGGCGAATTCTGGATCGCATCGTCGGATACCAGGTCTCGCCCCTGCTGTGGAAGAAGGTGGCCGGCGGGCTCAGTGCCGGGCGCGTGCAATCGGTGGCGACAAGATTGGTTGTCGAGCGCGAGCGCGAGATCGAGGCGTTCGACCCTGAAGAGTTCTGGCGAATCGGCGTGGTGCTGACCACGCAGACCGATGCCGAGGAAGTTAGGAAGCTCGCCGGGGCGTGGAACCGGTTCAAAACGCAATCATCGACGGGCAAGGACGGGGCCAACGGCAAGGGGCCGACCGTTCGCGACATTGTGGCGTGGCTCAAGGATCATCAGAGCCTCCGGGCCGAGCTGGTGAAGGTCGCCGACAAGGACTTCCGGCCCACGAGCTCACAAGAGGCATTGAAGGTCGCTCAATCGTTGGGGTTCCGTCTGGTTGATGAAGTGCGAACCGAGGATCCGCGAGGCAAGGGCGCGGCCAGGCACCGCATTGAGCTCAAGGGCGAGATGGTCGCTTCGCCGCCCAGGTACGTGGTCAAGAGTCTTGAAACCCGGCCCACCACTTCCCGACCGTCAGCGCCGTTCATCACCAGCACGCTGCAACAGGCCGCTTCCACGCAACTCGGGTTCCCGCTTTCACGCACCATGCGGGTCGCCCAACAGCTTTATGAAGGCATCAACATCAAAGGTGAAGGTCAGATCGGCCTGATCACCTACATGCGTACCGATTCGACGCACCTCACGGCCGAAGCCATCGACATGGCCCGAGGTTTCGTCAAGAGGGAATGCGGACCCGAGTACCTGCCCGAAAAGCCCAATTTCTTCTCCAGCTCCAACAAGAAGGCTCAGGAAGCCCACGAAGCCATCCGCCCCACCGATGTGGCCTACACCCCATCGAACATCCGCTCGAGCCTGACCGACGAGCAATTCCGACTTTATGACCTGATCTGGCGGAGGTTCGTCGCCTGCCAGATGCTTCCAGCGCGATGGGATTCGACCACGGCGATGATCGAGGTTCCCGATGCCCGCGCCCTGTTCCGCGCCACCGGGCGGCAGCTTCGCTTTGATGGTTTCTATCGTATCGCCGGCATGCCGCGCGGCGAAGAAGCCATCCTGCCGGCGCTTGACGAAGGCGGTGAACTGGCCCCGCTGGACCTTGACCCAAGCCAGAATTTCACCGCGCCTCCGCCTCGATACACCGAGGCATCCCTTCAGAAGAAGCTGGAAGAAGAAGGCATCGGCCGGCCTTCAACCTACGCGGCGATCATCGAGACGATTCAGACCCGGAAGTATGTCGAGCAGATCGATCCGCCGCGCGATCGACGGCTCATGGCCACGGACCTGGGCAAGGTCGTCACCGATAAGCTCATCGAGGCCTTTCCGCGGATCATGGATGTGGCCTACACGCGGGAGATGGAAAGCAGCCTCGATGAGATCGAGACCGAACACACCGACTGGCGCCGAATGCTGCACGCCTTCTACGGCCCGTTCCGGGAAAGCCTCGATCACGCCATGGAGGCGATGACCCACGCCAAGGCCGAGACCGAGCCCGCGCCGTTCAAGTGTCCTGAGTGTGGCGCAGCGACGGTTTACCGTTTCGGCCGCAACGGCAGATTCCTCAGTTGCTCCACTTACCCCGACTGCAAATACGCCTCGCCCATCGATCGCGAGGGCAAGCCACAGGGCACACAGATCACCGATATCCAATGCCCGTTGTGCCGCTCGGAAACGGCCAAGCGATCCGGCCGCTTCGGCCCGTTCCTCAGTTGCGTGAACTATCCCGAGTGCAAAGGCATCGTAAAGCTCGATCCCAAGAAAGGCTTTGTCGTTCTGCCCAAGGCCCCGCCGCACCTGTCCGACCTGCCCTGCCCCAAGTGCCAGGCACCTTTGAATCTGCGCGACTCCAAGCGCGGCCTGTGGCTGAGTTGCTCCAAGTATCCCTCCTGCCGAGGCCGCCAGCCGTTCAAGGAACTGGACCAAGCCACGCAAAAGAGGCTCGAAACGGCTTGGGAAGAGCACCTGAGCCAGAACCCGGTCCCCGTGATCCACAAAGCCGATGGACAGCCGATCGGCGAAGGCGAGCAGTACATGCCGCGCGTGCTCGACGATGCGACCGAAACCGCATCGGCACGATCCTGATCGCCGGTGGTTCCCCGCTTCGCGAAAGCAATCGGGCACGGGGCCGCATGGTCCTGATATGACGCCGCCAAAGCTCATCCAAGACGGTCGCGGTCTTGCGGCCGGCTGAAACTCCAAGCCGCGCCGAGGGTATCTTCATGGGCAATGCCGACATCGGCATGTCCGTTCAGCGATACCGATCGGTATTCAGAGGAAACTGACCATGCCCATGCCTTCCGCTTTTCGCAGAACAACTTGCTCACTTTACGCCATTCTCGTGATGGTGGCCGCGGTGCTCGGCCTGATGGCTGGCTCATCGACGGCCGCCGCCGCGCAGGAGCCCTGGCGCGTCGGCGACTGGACCTTCACCACCAATACATTCGCGGGCAACCCGGGCGATCGACTGACCGGCTCGGCGATTCAGTCCGACGGGACGATCGTGCTGGTCGGCCGGATCACCGGCGGCCCACTAGTTGCGCGGGTGGCGACCCTGCAGGCCGGGCCAGCGGTGGTGGTGCGGCTTTCCGAGGATGGGCGGCGAGTGCTCTCGGCAACCCGGATCGGGCCGGATGTGCGCGATGTCGCCATCGATGACCGCGACAACATCTACGTCGCCCTTGGCGGCGAGGGCGTGGCGAAACTGGACCCGGCGGGCCGTCGGCCGATCTGGCAGCGACCCACCGAAGGCATCTGCACGCGCGTCGCCGTCACACCCAACGGAACCGTCGCCGCGCTACGCTATGACCGCGATGTCGATTCAACACCCGGCAACGGCACGATCTACCTTTTCGACGCCAACGGACGTGCGATGACCCGGTTCCGCGGGCATCGTCACACCCTGGACATCGCCATCGATCAGGAGAGCCGAACCGTGGTGCTGATCGGGTGGCGGCAGGCCAACGCATTCGATGGGTCGCGAACCTTCCCCGTGCAAATCGCCTACATGCGGGGCGTGGGCTTTGATGGGCAGACCAAATACACGCTCTATGACTGGTCAACCGATCGAAATGCCCCGAACTTTCTTAATCGACCGACCAACAACATGGCCGACACGCGCGGCTATCGCATCGCCATGGGCCGGGATGGGAAAGTTTATTCCGGTTTCGAGGCCGCCGGCGGCAATCATATCTTTCGGTACGAGCCGCAACTGCGAAATGGCAACTGGGCGTCGGCCACCGGCAAGAAGCCGCGAGGCGATCAGTTCTTCGAGTGGCACAACAGCCGCTCCGAACACAAACTCTTTGTGGCATGTCACGACCCGGCGACCGGCGAATACCTTCTCGGACAGCAGTTCGCCGGCCGACTGGACACGGGCCGGACCAACACGGTGCGAATGGTCGACGGTGCCCTGGCGACTGATGAAAACGGCCGCGTTCTGGCCGGCGGTGCCGCGGGGGCCGGCCTTCCTCTGATGTTCACCCCGCCCGAAACCGGTGATTACACCGGCGGCGGTTACATCCTTCTGCTGGGCCCGGGCATGACTTCGCGAGAGGTGATGACCCGGCTGGACCCGGGTGGCCGCGTGGTTTCAGGAGATATCCGGCGCGTCGGCGATACCAGTCGGATCATCGTGACCGGACACGTGCGGTCGGAGGGCGACATCAGCTTCACCCCGTACCAGGCGTTGCAGGATCGTGGCGCCGCGAATGTGCCCTTCTTCACCGTTCTGCACGAGAAACCGGCGAATTAGCCTCCCCCGAAGCTCCATGATCCTTTTGCCGGATCATTCCACAGGCACAAGGATGGCGATGATGGCTTGGCGCTCATCGACCGACTCCACCAACACATTACCGCCGTATTCCTCGGCAATGGACCGGCAGATCGCAATCATTGACTGATCGCCATCGACCCGCGTCAGATCGATCGGCGTATCGCCGGCCTCACCGAAGAATTCGATGCGGATGCGGTCATCCTCGACCAGCCTCGCCGACAGGTCGATGTGTTGCGAGCCGGCGGTCATCAACAGGCGCATGACCTCGGCCAGCAGCAGCTTGGCGTGCAGGGGGCGAATCTTCATCGGCGGCAGCGCGGGCGCTTCGCTGACCACGACACGCGCTCCGTGCCGTTCGGCATCATGGCGGGTCAACTGCCGGGCATGCATCGCCATTTCATCGAAGCGCGGCCGCGCACCGTGGTCGCTATCCGGATCGAGAAAAGCGAACAACTCCGAGACAATGCGACCGCATCGCTTGGCCTCTTCTCGAACATCGCCCAGAAGCTCAAGCGTCTCCTCCTTCGAGCCGCCCTCGCGGAGCAGTTCGATCGCCAGCGAATCGGCCGCCATGATCGAGCCCAGCTTGTTGTTGATCTGATGCACCGTGCCCGAAGCCAGACGCACCAGGGCCGCAAGGTGATCAGCGCTGAGCGAACGTGAAGCGCTCGAAGGCCGCGGCTGGGCCGGAGCGATCGGGCGCTCCTGAACCATGCCCAGAATGCGCGTCGATTGGCCGGCCGGGGCGGCCAGGCCCATGTGACGGTAGATCAGCATCGAAGTCGGCTTCGCGGCCAGACCGGACACCGGATCGATGGGCCCTTCAGGCACCTGAGGAAGCTCGAACTCATGCGTCTGGCCGGGCGCGAGCTTGAGCACCTGTTCCATGGCGACTTCGATCGCCGCGATCCGCTCGGGCGTATTCGCGTTTCGCAGCGCCTCGGCCAGATTCGGTCGGCGAGACCCTGACTCGGCTTCCCGATCCGGCCAGACCACGTTCATCGTGATGGGGTCCATCATGTAGAACGATGCCGGAAGCCAATCGCCGATCGTCGGCAAGGCCGTTTTCAGATCGTCGGCCGCTCCATCATTCAGCGGCGTGATCACACTGAGCATCGTCACGCCCCCGCCGGAATCAGCCCCAAGCGGCCTCATCGACCAGCGGCAAAGCCGGGAAGCCCCCTCGGCGGCCCCACAGCGCACCAACAATTCCGTCTCGACACCTTGAATCAGCGCGGACAGAAGCTGCTCATTGTCCGCCTGAACCGGATGCCGCGAATCCAGCAGCGCCTCGATATTCATTCCCGGCATATCCAGCGGGCTTCGGCCGAAGACCTCGACGACGGCCGCGTTGGCAAAGAGCACCGCCGGTTCAGGAATATCCAGCCGCATTCCCGTCACCAGCACGGGCTGATCCACCGCGGCCACCGCCATTTCGAGCATGCGAAGCCGGGCGGTCTTCCAGATCGATGCCACCGGCGTCACCGGCGAGGAAAGCTCATCGGGGGGCGCTTCATCCTGCCGGAAGAACGCCACCTCCACCTCCGTGGCCTGGCCATGGTCATCGCGCTGGATGATGCCCCGACTCACCAGACGCATCATCCGCCCATCGTGTCGGATCATTCGCGAAGGCGGCAGATCAATGAGCGTCGCCCGGCCCGCGATCAGAACATTGAGCGTATTGGCCCAGGTGGTTCGATCCAAAGGATGCATCCGGCGGCGTATCGCCTCGAGGTGATTCACCTGCTCGGGATCGGACAGCTCCAGCACCCGGCGCAACACATCATCGCACTGGGCCTCATCAACACGACAACGCCATCGCCAGCTTCCCGAATACGGGCCAAGCTCCGACTCGTTCCACCGGATCAACTGCCTGAGATTGTCGGTCATGGGCAACGACATACAACAGTTTCTACTTTCTCCAGCCAGGCCAAGGCCCAGGTCGTGCCGAACCTGCACGCCGGTCGGTCCCGGAACCGTACTTACGGCTCGGGAAGTCGATCACGAACGTGCCAGGGCGGAACCGGGGCGACCTGACGACATTGTCCCAACGACCCTCGCCGCGGGTGTCTCGGACAAGACACAACGCAGGTCTGTATCAACCGGGACATCCACCCTCACGGCAATCAGCCGATCGACTCGACCGATGCCACCACTTATCGTTGGGAATCAGAAGCCGGGTGTCCAGCCACGGCCCCATTCCAACCCAACCAACATACCACAATCAAGCCACCGGATTCCCGTTCTGCAAGCGTTTGCCCCATGTCCATCGCAAGAGATGAGAATTGAATAATTCGCCCTATCTCAAGGCCGTTTCCACGGTGACGTTCGTCAGGCAATCGAGTCGTTTTTCGCTGATCGACGAGCAATTAAGAGCAACCGCTGGATCCCCCATTCCAGCAATCCCCAGACTTTCCGCCGCGCTTCCCGAGAGATTCCAACATGTGACCTTTCATCGCCGACTGATCTAACCTTCGCCCTGTCAAATGTTTTGATTCATCGCGTGGTGCATGGTTCGAGTCTCGATCGCAATCTCGACACCACCGGACCCGGCATGTAAGGAAATTCCTATTCTCTCGACATCGCTTCGGAGCGACATGACCAGTCGATCATGGCCAGCCACCATTGGCAGTGCATCGGGGCAGGATTCGGGCTCAGACGGCTGCTCAACATCACAACTTCAATGGTGGATGAGGCCAAGGTTTCTCAGTATCCCAGCGAACTCGATAGCACCCAGATTCCCGTTCTTGCCCAGCTTCTCCACTGGGCTGCGCCACTTCCGACTTACCCCATCAGCACGGCGGCTGAACCCCGATCCATCCACCCTGCATTCCAATACGATCCCGAACCCATCAAGCCATAATCGGTTTGCCGCCCGGAGCGCAGAACGTAAACTGGCCGTGACTCGCCCTTACGGTCGGCAAGCCCCGCCCCCCGGAAGCCCGCCCCCCGAAAGTCGATTCCTGGAACCCCATCCCCGGAACTTGATCGCCGGAGCCGGACTCCAACCTCCGGAAACGACCCAAGCTCCCGGTAACCGTCGGAAACCCAAGCATTTCGGCGGCCCTCGAACGCTTGACCACCCCCGGCGCGGCTACGCAACGGGCTTCGAGGCCACCCCAGATGCCGGCTTCCTCGGGCTTGCGTATTCAGACCCATTTACCATCAGGAAAGGATGCATCACCCATGCCCACCGCCACTCGCGGCAAGACCACACGCTACGCCATCGTCGGAACCGGCGGCCGCGCAAGCGGATTCATCGATTCGATCGTCAATACCTACGGCGAACACGGCCAACTCGTGGGGCTGTGCGACCGCAATATCGGGCGGGTGGAGTATCAGCGCCAGCGCCTGGCCGAACAATCCGGGCCCGATGTGCCCGGCTTCACCGATGAACAGTTCGACCAGATGATCGAGCAGACCAAGCCGGATGTCGTCGTGGTGCTGACCATGGATTCAACGCACCACCAGTACATCATCCGTGCCTTGGAGCTGGGCTGTGATGCGGTCACGGAAAAGCCGATGACCACGGATGATGCCAAGTGCCGGGCCATTATGGATGCGGTTGAACGCACCGGCCGCGCTGTTCGAGTCACCTTCAACTATCGATTCGCCAATGATGTCAGCTTCATCTGGCGGAAGCTCCACGAGGGGCTGATCGGCGAGGTCATCTCGGTGGACATGGAATACATGCTTGATGTGCGTCACGGTGCGGATTACTACCGCCGCTGGCACCGCTTCAAGGATTGCTCCGGCGGGCTTCTGGTGCATAAAGCCACGCATCATTTCGACCTGGTCAACTGGTGGCTGGATGCCGTGCCCGAAACGGTCTTCGCCTTCGGCAGACGGGCCTTTTACGGGCAGGAGAACGCGGCGCGGCGGGGTGAGCATTACAGCTATGATCGATACACCGGTTATCCCGAAGCCGCCAACGATCCCTTCGCCCTCGATCTGACCAGCAAGGAGTCACTTCGAAAGCTGTACCTGGATAACGAAAAATATGATGGCTACCGGCGCGATCAGAATGTCTTCGGGCCCGGCGTCACCATCGAGGATTCGATGTGCCTGGTGACCCGCTACCGCACGGGTGTGCTGTTCAGCTATGCCCTGAACACCTTCCTGCCCAAAGAGGGCTATCACGTCGCGTTCAATGGAACCAAAGGCCGACTGACGTTCAACAGCGGTGCCAGCCCCCACATCATCACCGGCGAAGGCTCGGAGACGGACATCAAGTACACCCGTGAGTGTTATTTCCATCCACAGTGGGGCAAGCCGGAGAAACTTGAGATGCCGAAGCTGGCCAAAGGCGGCCACGGCGGCGCTGACCCGGTTCTCCACCGCCAGATTTTCGATCCCGGTGCCCCGGTTGATCCGCTCCGACGAGATGCCGGCCACGAACAGGGCGCGGCCTCGATCCTGGTCGGAATCGCCGCCAATCAAAGCATCGCCACGGGCAAATCCGTGAACATCGCCGACCTCTGCCCTCACCTCGGCGACCGAAAGCACCTGAGCGAACTGCTCTGAGCGGACGGGGGTGGCCCTGTCATCAACGGCATGTGGCTCCCGATCGCCCAAGACTCGTCTCCATGGCACGGGTCCGGGCAAGCCATCGAGCTCCGTCGTACTCAAGGCACGATCGCCAGGAGGATGGCCCCGCGTTCGGGGTAGCTCTCGACCGGTCGCCAGCCGCCTCGCTGAAACATCTCGATCAATGCCGCTTCCTCGATCCCGGGATCGTAGCCGTAGCTGCCGACCAGCCGCCTCAGCTCGCCCCAGCCGAACCAGACATGGGTGATTCCCTCTTGCCGAAGCGCTCCGGCGATTTGGCGGGGATCATCAATACCATCACGCTCAAGCGCCCGCAGCCGCGCGGCCAGCGGATCTTCGTCCCATGCCGTGGCATAGATCACCCGGCTCTGGATGTGGGCCAGGCCCTGGTTGTCGGCGATGATCAGGGTGATGGCGTTGGGGCCGACGCGGGTGTCCAGCGGATGGCGAATCCACTCCGGTGAATCGATGATCTGTCCCGGCGCGGCGTGAAGCCACTGACGCGTGGCCGGATCGAAGAGCCGCAGTGTCTGGCGGTGCATCAGGCTCAGCAGATGAACCGAAAGCGACAACGCGATCACGACCGCGAAGAACACAAACGCCCATCGCATCGCCGTCAGCCTCTCCAGAAGCGCCTGCGAGCCGATCGCCACGGCGATGCAGACCGCCGGCAGAAGCACCACCAGAAATCGCCCCTGGTGATGCGTCAATAACGCCCACGCGATGATCTGAAGCACCGCCATCGCGCCAAGCCGCAGCGCAACAACCCGTACACGCCCACCGCGCCGAACCATCGCCACCCCGCCCAATATCGCCAGCATCAACACCAGCGGAATGCCCCACTCCCGATCGAATCGCGCCACCTCATCGGCATCGGTCACCGGCCGACCCCCCAGCGCTCCGAAGCCGGCACTGAACAGCCCATCACGCGCCAGCCGATGGCCGATCTCAACCGGGGGGCGCGGCGAGTGGTGGGCGCGGTTCCAGCGCTCGGCCTGCTCCGGGCTCCAGTGGGCGCGGCCGAAAACGCCGATGCCCAAGGGAAACACAGGATTAACAGCGCCCCGGTCCGGTCGGCCGTCCGGCCAGGTCCAGACCGTGTTCCGCACCAGCCACGGCGAAACCGTCAGCCCCATCACCAGCACGATCACCAACGTGGACACCCATCGTGATGAAGATCGATGCATCAGCCAGCCGGTTGATGGTTCAGGCTCGCCGGCCTCATTCGATGAAGATTCACGCCCGCTGAGCATCCACGGCACCAGAATCAAAAGCGGCGCCACCCACAGCGCCAGGGCGCTGGGCTTGGCCAGGATCGACATGCCAAGCAACATCCCCACGGCCACCAGCCGGCCTCGCGTCGGCCGCGATTCCTCGATCAGAAGCCCCAGCGCGCAAACGCCCATGGCCAGCATCACCATCTCGTTGTAGGCCAGCGTGCCGGTGATGATCGTCCAGGGAACCAAGAGGAAAAGCACGCCGCCCACGGCCGCGCTGACCGGGGTTACCCAGAGCTGCGCCACCCTCGATATGGCCGCGGCGGTCAGAACCGCAAAGCCCAGATGCAGCAGCGCACAGGTCGCCATGGCTCCAAGGCCGCCGCCCTGCATGGCCATGATCGACAGGAAGCCCGATTCGGTGAGATTGGGCAGAAAGCTGTAGACGTTGTGCTCAAGCCCCGCGATACGGCCCATGGCCAGCCATTCGCGTGGCAGTTGCAGGTGATACAGCAGCACATCGTAGCCCCGGGCCTCGACCGACCAGAGCGTGCCCGGTGGACAAACCGTCGCCACCAGAGCCAGCCCCAACACCGGGATGCCCAGAAGAATCGTCCATGGCGGCGAAGGCCAGTTGACCGGACGAAGCTCGGCCAGGCGATCACGATCGGCCAGCCGACGTATCGCCGCCAGTGTGCCCAGGATGCAGACGCCCCAGGCCATCAAGGTGCTGAGCAATCCCAGCACACCCAGCATCCAGAACATGCCAAGCTGCGCCGAAGCCCCCAGCGCCAGCGAAACCACCAGCCCCAGTTCCGATCGACGCACCAGCCGACCGCGGATCAGGCTGCCCCATCCGGCAGCGCCCATCCACCAGATCAGAAGGATGGGCAGCGAGGCCGCCAGCGACTGAACCGTTGAAGCGAAAGTCTCGGGAAACGGGGGCAGAATTTGACCGTGATGCGCCAGCCACATCCCGCCGAACAAAAGCGCGATCGTCAGGAACGACAGGTAGGTCGCCGAGCCGAATACCAGGCGTGATGAAGGCGCGGCCATGAGTCTTCCCCAATCGACGATACCTGCGGATCAACGTTCAGCGGCCCGGCATGCGAACCAGGATCAAGAGAATAACCGATCGCCTCGAACGCACCGGCGGACCGCCCGGACGAGCGGATGGATCAGATAGGGACACTCGTGGCCCGGCGAAGGTATACGCCTGCTTCAAATCATGCTGACCGGAATGGCCTGAACCGCATTGCTCAGGGGCAACGCCTCTTCCCGCAGACACACCAGGGCGCCGGGACCGACGTGTAAGCCCAAGGATTCGAGTCGCGAGAACGCCTTCACGTCATCCCGGCTGGGCGAGGCGGTTTTCTTCACTTCCACGGGGTACAGCGTGTTGTCCTCCACAAAGACGAAATCAATCTCCTTCTGATCCTTGTCGCGATAGTAATACAGTGAGGGCGATCGACCGCGATGCCACCAGCTCTTGAGCAATTCGGTCAAGACGTAAGTTTCAAAGATGGCCCCCGACATCGCGCCGGCTTCCAGAGATTTTGCGGATGACCACGCGGTCAAATACGCGCAGAGACCGGTGTCGAGAAAGTAAAGCTTGGGGGTTTTCACCAGGCGTTTGCTCAGGTTCGTGTGATAAGGTTGCAGTAGGTGGACCTGGAAGCTGGCCTGCAGAATCGAAAGCCACTTCTTGGCGGTGTTCACAGCCACATCGGCGTCGCGAGCCAGGTCGGTGAGGCTTAGCATCTGAGCCGTTCGAGCCGCACACGCTCGCAGGAAGCGAAGAAAGGCCGACTCATCACCGACTTGGGCCAAATCCCTGACATCACGCTGCAAATACGTCTGAAGGTAGGAACTGTGGAACAGTTCGCGATCCTTGATGCGTCCCGAAGCCAGCGCGGGCATGCCGCCCAGCCAGATGTCCTGATACAACGGGTTCACTGTCGGACCGATCATGGCATCGTCCCGTGCATTCATGCGCTCGGCGGTGGGCAGGAACGGCTCGATCTCCAACTTCAACCGATATCGCTCTCGTCTGGAGAAGCCCAGCAGGTTGACCATGGCCACACGGCCGGCGAGGGTCTCACTGATGCCCCGCATCATCTGAAATTGCTGCGACCCGGTGAGCCAGAACAGCCCCGCCTGCCGCCGTCGGTCCGCCTCCATTTTGATCAAGGGCAGCAGTTGCGGGGCGTACTGGATTTCGTCGATCAGCACGGGAGCGGAATAGCGCTGCATGAAAAGGGCGGGATCATCCTGGGCCAAGGCGCGGACGCTCGGATCGTCGAGCGAGACATACTGGCGATTCGCCTCCTGGTGATGCCGCAGGAATGTGGTTTTGCCGACTTGGCGCGGCCCCGTCAGCAGGAGCACCGGAAACTGGGAGGACGCTTGGGCCCAGCGATCACGAAGCTCCCGCAAGTAGTAGTCGCGTCCATTTTGCATTATGACTGCATAATAGACGCACACTCAGCCAGTGGCAAGGTTAGGGCGGCGTGCTCCTCAGTGAGTCCTCGTCTGCCCAGCGTCCCGCACCGAGTCGGTCACCGAGCGCCGGTGGCGAGGGTTTCGGTTGGACTTCCCCACGATTGGCGGGCGCGCCTTGAGGGCAGCATCATGGCTGTCGAAGGAGGCGTTTGGTGACACGGCCGAAGTTCAGTTTGCCGGGTGTTTGTGGAGGGAAACGAATAGGACGGCCGGATCAGAAAGGCACGCTCGCGGCCCGGCGAAGGTAGATCTGATCGATGGCCGCGTGTGGCGGCAAACTCAACAGAAAACGCACCGTGTGGGCCACATCCTCGGGCTTGAGCATCTTCCGGCGGTCCAGGTCCGGGCGCGACTGGGCGACCAGATCGGTGTCCACGCCACCGGGCATCACGATGCTGACCCGGATGTCGTGTTCCTGTGCCTCAACGGCGAGCGTGCGCGTCATGCCCAGAAGCGCGTGCTTGCTGGCGGCGTAGATCGATTGATTGGCGTAACCCTTGAATGAGACCACGCTGCCGATATTGATGATCCAGCCGCGCCGAACCGGGATCATGCACTTGAGTGCCCGCGCGGCACAAAAGAACGCGCCTTTGACGTTGGTGGCCAGGACGGCATCCAGGTCCGCGGGATTGAACGATTCGAGCTTGCCGAAACGCCCGATGCCGGCGTTGTTGATCAGGATGTCCAGCCTTCCGCTCTCACGTTCCACGCGATCGAAGACTGTGGCGATGGCATCCGGGGCACTCACATCGGCGATGTGCGTGATCAAGCGGCCGGGAAGTTCCTTGACCTGCTCACTCAGTTTTTCAAGGGGTTCACGACTCCGCGAGATGGCATGGACAAGAGCGCCACAATCCAGCAGCATTCGGCAGATGGCGCATCCGATGCCCCGGCCGGCACCGGTCACCAGCGCCACCTGTCCGGCCAGGTCGGGGCTGAACGATGGGGTCATGACTGGCTCCCATCCCGCCGCGCTGCATCATCGCAGTTCGATGCCTCGGCGGACTCGTCGGGCGACGGGGACGCTTCTTCAGGCACCTCCGGGGCCGGGGACACCTCCGGGGCCGGGGACACTTCCGGGGCCGGGGGCACTTCCGGGGGCGG
>JAFIFY010000179.1 GCA_020831765.1 Phycisphaeraceae bacterium
GGAACCGGCCGGAATCATCGCCGACGAGGCTTCGATGCTCATGGAGCGGGTGGTGTGTCCCCGGAACATGCTCGCGTCAGCATGGACTGGTGAGCCTGCTTGAGGAGCATCGCCGACTTGCGAGCACCTGTTGAACCGCCGCCCGATCAACGGCATCACGCACCGGCGATCCGGGGCATGAACAGGGGGTCTTTCTTCAGTTGCGCCTGGGCGAAGCGCAGCAGCAGCTCAGACTTGAGCTCCGCTGCCCGCGGGTCGTCCCATAGGTTGATCGTCTCCCGCGGATCATTCTCCAGATCGTACAGCTCTCCATGGGTCCGGCCTCGGTATACCGTGATCTTGTACTGACGATCGACATAGGTCACCAGGTGCATCGTGGTGGGGTTATGGCGGTTCTCGATCAGGGCGTGGTCCCGGGGAGGTTCGGCCTGGCCGCACCAGGCGGGCAACTGGTTCAGGCCGGACATGGTGTGGGGCACATCGATGCCGGCAGCGCCGCAGAAAGTCGGTGCCAGATCGACCAGTGATTGAATCGCGGTGTTGCGCGATCCAGATGCGATGGCGCCAGGCATTCGGGCCATGAACGGGACACGTATCCCATCTTCGAAGTGGAACGGGCCTTTTCGGGTAAGCCCGTGCTGGCCGAAATAGTGGCCGTGATCCGAGGTGAATACGACCAGTGTACGCTCGGCAAGGCCCAGGGCATCAAGCTTCTCGAGCAACTGCCCGATGGCGTGGTCGAGAAAAGAGACCATGCCGTAGTAGATGGCGATCCGGGCGCGCAAATCCTCCGGATCGCTCAGGTGACAGCCACTGCCGTGGATGTGGTGGCCGTGCAGTTCGTTGTGATAGACCGACCAGTCGGCATCGCGGTCCTGCGTCATGGCGAAGTGTGGAGGAAGACGGTCGAAGTTGACCGGGCCCGGGCCGGGGATTTCGATGTCCGCCGGGTCATACATGCTCGCCCACGGCTCGGGCACAAGGTAGGCCGGGTGGGGATCGAAATAGGATGCCCAGCAGAAGAAGGGCTTGTCATCCTTTGCGTTGGCCGTCAGCCGTTCGGAGGCCCGTTCGGTGATCCACGTGTTGTAGTGCAGCTCGGTCGGAATCTCCCACACAAAGCCGGGGGCGTTGCGCGTGCCGGTCGGCGGCCTGAAGTATCGACGCCAATCCCGGCAGCCTTTTTCCTCCATCCAGATCGCGTAGTGCTGACCGACGTGGGCCTCATCAACGTGGTTGCGGGCCAGCTCGACATGGTTGAACCCGTAAAAGTCCTGATCGAAGTTACGCCAGAAATCCAGGTCCTGAAGGATCGGATAGCTTTCCAGCGAGGGATAGCCCGGCGCGCTTTCAAGTGGCTGGAAGTGCGCTTTGCCGATCAGCGCGCTGTCGTAGCCATGGGATTGAAGAAGCGCTCCGATCGTCGGGGTACTCTCATCCAGTCGTGTGCCAAGCGTCCAGGCACCATGCTGGCTTGGCATCAATCCGGTAATGATCGATGATCGTGTCGGGGTACACAGCGGATTCGGGCAGTACGCGCGCTCGAAGAGGCATCCCTGCGCGGCG
The DNA here is from genome assembly GCA_020831765.1 of Phycisphaeraceae bacterium. GTDB lineage: Bacteria > Planctomycetota > Phycisphaerae > Phycisphaerales > Phycisphaeraceae > JAFIFY01. The sequence continues at coordinate 1,567 of JAFIFY010000179.1, forward strand.
AGGCGATCAAGGTTGGGTGTCTTCACCGGGGCACCCATGCAGCCGAGCGTATGCCAGTGCTGCTGGTCCGTGGTGATCAGGAGGATGTTCCGGGCGTTCATGTCAAGACTCCAGGGCAAGCTGAAAACGGAGGGGAGGTTGCGGCGCGACGACCATGCCCCGATGATCGCGTACTTGCCGGGCGTGGGCAAGCCCTGGAGCGGTCAGTACGCATTTTCATGCTGACCAAAGGTATTTGCCGCCGAAATCGGGCGAGCCCCGGTCAAGCGCATTGCCGTTGGCTGAACCATCACATCGTGCGTTCTCGTGTTGTTGCCATGCGGAGTTAGCCCGCAATGGTTGCGACGCCAGCGAGACGCTCAGCCCACGCGGCGTTGGCGGCGATATCGCCGACCGGCGACACCGGGAGAAGGTGAAAAAAGTTCTGGGAAGCCGGGCCGCGCTCATCGGTGGGATCGATGATGCATTGCGGGGATCGTGGCGTGATGATGCCCTTGGTGATGGATAAATCTGTGTCCATTCGCGGAACTTCGCTGACCCATCCGGTGGCGGGATTCCGGGCCGACAGGGAAACATCCCGCCAATACCTTGGAATGTCGAGGCATCACATCGCGTTTCCGCTCCAGCGTGAGCATTTCAGTCCGAATCCTGGAGCTTTCTCAAGTGTGACATGCATTGCCGATGCCACAACCTCCAGCGGACTCTCTCGACGAATCGCATCCACCGGCGGCAAAGCTTGCGGTGGAATTGCAGCGGCGGCCTGGTTCGATCGCCAATGTAGGTGATGCCCTCATCCGCATGCCGGCATGGGAAGGGCTGGAGATGCAATTCGATACAGCCATGCTCCCAGCCGCGGTTGACATAATGATCCACCGGGCAATGGAACCGCTTCGAAGCTTCGAGCAGGCGCGATGCGGTGCTGGCGCGAAGCGCGTAGGCGACCGTCAGAAGGGCCGGTTTGTTGGGCAGTCCGATCCATCGGCCGTTACGCCCGATCGACCTTACACGGTGACATTGACGTACGCGGAGGACGCACAGTCGCAGCAGTTCCCGGTCCTCGAGCGACTCCATGGCGGCAACCACATCCTCCTCGACCCCTGGGTTGAACACCACATCGTCCTCAAGAACGAGGGCGGTGTCGGTTCCATCATCGACGATCCGCTGCCACGCGGCTCGGTGAGCGAAAAAGCAGCCGATCTCGCCCGGCAGCATTGGATAACCCTCTCGAAACATTCGCCGGGCATGGTCGTAATCGGGGATCTCTTGGATGGGGCGATCGATGAACACCGCATCAACGATGGTGACCGGAAGACCGATCTTGTGCGCCTCGATGTCGATTCGAGCGCTGTAAGCGGATTCGGGATGCGTGATCAGGTAAACTCTCATCATCCCATCATAACATTGGGCAGATATCCGGCGAGGGATGCCTCGAAGACATTCCGATTTTTGCCATAACTATTGTCGCGCAGTTCCACTTGCTTGCCCAGAAGTCCGGCGACGAGCGCCACATGCAGCCGGTCGGTAACCACCACCGGCCGTCGATCAAGCCATCGGATGATACGCGCGGCGACCAGCATGGCCTCGGCCTCTCCGGGAAAGCGGGAGCGGTAACCACCGGTCATGTCCGATCGGCGATGGCGCGATGGTGTGGCGTGGGTACTTTCGATATCACTTCGCAGCACGAAGGATGTTCCGTGGCGGCAACCGGGCCATAGAGGGAACCGGACCATCCACTTGGCATAGCGAAACGCGGTGTGCCGCGAGATGGCCATGGCGCGCAGCAGTTGCACGGGGGCCGATGGAAGCCGCAGTTCGGCCGGGCGAAGGCGCAGGGCGAGGTCATGGGCAAAAAGCACTTCGGCCCGCGTGGCGTGGCGGCGGGTATGCTCGAGGGAAACACGATCGCGGCAATACAACACACAGCGGTCGTCGAGCCGCGTTAACAGGTCTTCATGCCCACCCACCGTGTGAGGCAGAAGGATGATGTGTGCCGCCGGTGAATCCAGTGCCCTCTGTAGAAATGTGCGCATGTCGCGGTAGTGTGGGATGAGGTTGCCTCCACCGCCGAGCAGGACGACATCCCCGTTCGCGATGTCGCCGTTCTTCGGTGTGATATCCAGGTCGGCCAGCATCCGCCAGGTCGCCGCGGCGATGACCGCATCGCCGGCGTTTCCCGGATTGGGCCAAAGGTGAACGCCCGCGTTTCGACAGGTTGCGGTGAGTCGGGTTTCCAGCTCCGTGAAATCGTGGACGGATGTGGTCAACGGCGCACGAGTCTCCTGAGGTGATACTTGATCAATCGGAGCTTCAGCGCCAGTCGGTACAACACCTGCCGGCGCGACAACGTGTGGTAGACTTTCTGCCATGCGCTCAGGTGAACCCTTGACTTGATGCGAACTCGGCGCAAGATTGCCCATGCGGTCGGGCGACGGCCGAACGTGGGGACTGGATCCAGGCCGAGCGTCTCGTATAGCAGCATGTTTCGCAGGCATTTCTCACAATCGCCGCAGTTATGAGCCAAACCATGCTTCCAGCATACTCGCAGGCTGGCCATATCCCATCCAGCATCGCGCAGTGCCGTGAGTTTCTCCCGCCGCGATTCCAGAAGACCCACGATCTCGAGCATCTCGGGCCACTCGACCCAGAGTGCATCGGTGATCAGGTTCTGGGCCCACGGGCCCCGTGTGACCATATTCGGGTAGCTTCCATCGGCGGATACGATCAGCCGTCGTCGCCCCATCGACACCACGCTCATGATGGCGACCAGGCAGGTCATGTAGCTGTATTCCCAGCTCACTTCGCTGAAGACTTCGCGATAATTCGTCGCCGCGCTCCACAGGCGCACACCCCTCTGTTCAAGCATGGGGCGCTGGGCGAGCAGTGCATCGCGAAATCCCGACGCATTGGCCAGTGGGATATCCATCCCATGGACCAACAGGGCATCAAGCGAGTCGATCCCGGGGTCCAGTTGGGAAGCCGATGCCAGCGCTGAGTACGCCGAATCAACACCGCCGCTGTAAGCCAGAAGCGCATGTCGCGGAGGAGGGCGGCTGGGGGGCTGATCGTGCGTGACCCGGTCCGCGGTGATTCGGATGGGCTGATAGAGGCGTGGCAGCCACGAGGACCATATCCGTGATGCCTTCTCGACGTTCCGGATCAGGACACCAGGCACCGATCCACTGATGTGGATGTCCTGACCATGCTGCATGGCGAGGAACGTGGTGGCGACGAGAAATGGGCCGTAATGTGGGCGATTCGCCTCCTGGAGCCGATCATCCGGCTGCTCATCCGGAGGCAGGTCGAATTCGAACCACAACTCTTTGTCGTGGCCATCAATATTCACCGTCGCCGAAACTCGAACGCGGTTGGTCGCTGGCTCGGCTTTGTCTGCGGGGGGAAGGGGGGTCGCGGCCCGACATTCAAGATTCGCAATAGTGATCATGGAGGGCTGTGTCCCGATCGGATCGTCGAGCATTGTACACGGTCAGCGGTGGCGCGTTGTTCGATCCGTTGTGCGTGAGCCTTTGCTGCCTTTACCGATAAACATTGAGCACCGCCGGGACGCGCGATGGCGGGCGTGGCATTACATCGGGCGGAATTCATCGCTTCCCGGGCAGGAGCCGGCGCGCAATTTTCCATGTCCATGTTGATGTCGGGTGCCAGCGCCAATAGGGTTCATTGGAAGGGCCGACGGTCGTCGTCGGCTGCGAATCGTCCGGATTATTCCGGACCAGGAGGTCCCCCCCTGGCGGCGGAGCCGGGGTCGTGTGGGGACGGACGCAAGATTCCTAGCGAAGGAGACCTGCAATGCGCACACTCAATCTGCATGCATTCCTGCCCGTTGCCATCGTCTTGGCGGCGGCACTGTCCGCTTCGTGTGGCCCAGCCGAACAGCGTCACGGTGTCGCCCCGGCGATAACGACCGCTGACATGCCCTTTGCCGGCATGCGCGTCGCCGTGCTGACCGGCGAAGGATTCCACGATGGCGAGACGATGATGCCGATCGCGTTCCTGGTCAACCGTGGGGCTCAGGTCACTGTGATCGGGCCGGAAACCGGTCGCATCACGGCGTACAACAACGATGTGCATCTTCATGTTCACCAAGCTGTCTCGGATGTCAGGGCCGCCGATTTTGATGCCTTGGTGCTGCCCGGCGGACAGGCGCCGGACCGCATCCGCCAGAACGAGGATGTTGTTGCCTTCGCTCGAGATTTCTATGGCCTTGGCCGGCCAATCGCCGCGATCTGCCATGGCCCGCAGATATTGATCACCGCGGAGGTCGTCCAGGATCGCGAGATGACCTGCATCGCGGGCGTGGCTGATGAGCTTCGCGAGGCGGGCGCGGATTACCGCGATGAAGCCGTCGTCCGCGATGGTCATCTGATCACCTCACGGCTCCCGGAGGACATCCCGCAGTGGCTGGCCGCGCTGGAAGAGGCGATGGGTGAAACCGCCACGACTTATTGATGGGGGGTAGGCCGACACTGGTGAATCCGACGAACCGGGCGTTCGGGGTAATTCCCGCACGCCCGGCTCTTGCGGATCATCCGCCTTGTGCTGGAGTGTCGGGCTCTGAGCGGGTATCGGTTCAGTGGTTTGCCAGGGAAATCAGTCATCCACCAGGTTTCCCACTGCGCGGCCAGTCCCGGTTCCGACGGACACAATCCAATCCCGTGTCCGGCAAGACGCAACAGCGATCCCGACGTCTGGCCGCCTGTTGATGCGCTACCATGGAAGGGTGTTCGGCCGGGTTGTATGAGACGCCTGGCCCGGCCGTCGGTATCGGTGAGGTACGATGAATGCCTATCCATGCCCGGGCGGCTTGGCCGTTGGCTCCGTTGGCCGCATCCGCTGACTCCTGCTTTAGACCTGATTGGCTCCGCGGCATGGTGATACCTGAAAGCACAGACAGGGAGTCTCAAATCGCCTCGGGCGATTCAGAAGCCTCGACGATGGATGGCGACCTTGACACGGCTCCATCCCCGGGATCGACATCGGCCGATTCCCCGGAATCGGCCGATGTGGCCGACCCGGTCGAAGTGATTGTCCGGGAGCACCGCAGGTTTGGTCCTCTCTTTCGTCCTATTCGCATCGTCGGACTGGCCGCGCTGGTGCTGATGCTGTGGCTGCTCTGGTCGAACTGGAATCATGCGGCGTTTCTGGAGTGGAAACGGCAGGTCGGGCCGTTGCCGTTCTTCGGGGCGATGGCGATCCTGCCGGCGATCGGTTTTCCCGTGACGCCGTTTTTTGTGATTGCGGGCGCGACGTTCGGCGCCAAGGTGGGCATGATTGGATCGATGGCGGCCCTTCTGATCAATTTCACCTTGTGCTATTGGATCACCCAGGGCGGCCTGCGCCGGAAGATCAGTGCCTTGCCGTCGCGTTATCGTCTGGGGCTTCCGAACTTCGAGAAACGCCGCGACCGGGCCTTGCGGTTCGTGTTGCTGGTCAAGTTCGCGCCGGGTGTGCCGGCCTTTGTCAAGAACTACATCCTCAGTCTGGCCGGGGTGCCGTTCGGGTTGTACCTGGTTTGCTCCATGCTGATCAGCGGCGTGTACGCCTTCAGCTTCGTCGTGATGGGCGAGTCGGTCCTGGAAGGCGACTGGAGGGGCATGGCGATCGCGGCCGGAATCCTCCTGGCCATGGGCGCGGCGGTCTGGCGGCTGAAGCGAGCATGAATCAGACTTCCCCTTTTCTCCGCTCGCTGGGGATCCGCCCGGCACGGCGCTGGATGGCGGTGGTGATGGCGGTACCGGCACGCTCAATCACGAAGGCGGCGTGATCGCCCCCGGGGCATCGCCCGGCTCGCGACACGGGCGATCGGGCACTGAAAATCGCTGAATCCGGGGTCAAAAATACGCGCTGGACTGAAGTTCTTAACATGTCGCTTGTGACGTGGCCGCATGGGCTGCCTTGCCCGGCTTTTGTCGCCCATAACTGATCCTCGATTGGAGCCCCTCATGGCCTCGAATACTCCGCCGCACGCCCGTGCGGCCACCGTTCCCACGGACGACCGTGGGCTCCCGCCGCGCCCCCAACCCCCGCAAGTGATCGAGATCGAGCCCTGTACCGATCATGCGGCGTTCGCCAACGACGGCGGCGGCGTTGTCAGCGACACCGACCGGCTATTCTCGGGCACACCGCTCTGCCCCGGTCGGCCCGGCGGGGTCACAGCGCCACGCTCGCCCCTGATCGATGACCAGGTGCCGGCCGACTGGGTCTATATCTGTCCTCCGCAGGGCGACTGGCCCGCGGCCCTTGGAGCCAACACGTGCGATCCGGCTTGGAAGGCGGCCATCCACCGAATCATCCAGCACATGGGGCCGTTGCCCCCAAGCGCCTGGGTCGATGACTGCTATCCCGACTTCATCCGGGCGATCGACATCAACGCCATCATCGGCGACCGCCAGCGCGCTGGCCTTCTGATGCTGACCATCGTCGAGAACGACCGCCCCCGCCTGGTTCGCGCGTGCGTGGGAGCGACGGGTGAGGGTGTTGCCGCGCGGCTGTGGCTGGCCGGTCACGAACTGGCCCATGGCGATTATGCTCGACTCAAGCCGGGGGCTTATCCCCTGGTCGTCTTCGTGCAAGTGGGCAACCGCGATCGTCCCTGGCAGTGGAAAGGGCGCAATCTGGCCACGCGATTCACCGAGGTGACACAACGGGAGATCGATGCCGAATACGCTTGCCGACTTGGATGGTGGCGGCGGACGCGCGACGCCGCTGATACCGACATCGGCCCATTGCTTGATAAGGTCCGCATCGACCCGGCGACGCTGCGCGGCCATGAAGGTTTTTTCCGTGTCGGCAAGGACACCGATGGGCGCTGGTGGTTGATCGACCCCGACGGCCGGCCCTTCTATTACAAAGGGATATGTGCGCTCAATCGTGGTGGCATCGGCGGGCGCCGCATGCTCAAGCCGCCCCTGCCTGATGAGACGGTTGACGACTGGCTGGCCACGCTCGGTCAGTGGGGCTTCAATGCCCTTGGATGTTGGACCACGCCCGAGTTCTTCGAACGCGGGGTGCCGCACACGGAGATGATCGACACCTTCTACATCGAGCCGTTCCTGCAGTACAAGTTTCCCGATGTATTCGACCCGCAATGGCGACGGAACCTGCGCGACAAGTGCCGGGCGATCTGCGAGCCGCAGCGCGACAGCCGCGCCTTGATCGGCTATTTCCTCGAGAATGAACGAGGCTTCATGGAGACGGTCGGGCGCGGGGTGGAGATCGTCGCCAACGGCCCGGTTTATGTCGCCGACCACGTGGCCGAGCCGCGCCAGGTGGTCAATGCCGCCGAGCCGATCCTCAACGCCAAGCGGCTGGGCCTGCTGCAGTTCTGCCTGAGCTTGGATGAATCGCTGCCCGGTGCGGCACGTGCATGGCGGTTCCTGCTTGAGCGGCACGGCGGCGTCGCGGCCGCGGGACGCGCCTGGGGTATTGAACTCTCCTCGAAGCTGGCCATCAACGAGCTGACCGTCAACGGTCTGCGATTGATCAGCCCGGCCTACCTCAAGGACGAGCAGGACTTCCTGCGCATCTGGGTGGATCAGTACTTCAAGGTCACTATTGAAGCGGTGCGGGAGTTCGACCCCAACCACCTGATCCTGGGTGTGCGCTGGGCGGGGACTCCAGGCAGTGTCGTGCTCGAGCAGGAGGCGAAGTGGACGGATGCGGTCTCGCAGAATAACTATCGCGCCGAGATGGCCTGGCGATTGGAATACACCACCGAGCAAGTCGATCTGCCGATGCTGATCGGTGAGTTTCAGACGACGATCGATTCGCTGTGGTATGTGCCCAACCCGATTGAACCGCCCGGCGGTTATCGTGACGCCGAGGAGCGCCAGGCCATCCGCGCCGTTGACTGCATGGACCAGACCTTCGCCCACCGGTCGATCATCGGCTACACCCTCTATAAGTGGGGTGGTAGTAAGCCAGGCGACGATAAGGTCCGCCTGCTGTGGCACGCCAACCACCGCGCCGAGCTGGTGGCGACGGCCCCGGTGGACCGGGACAGCGGATCGCTGACCGGCCAGGTGTTCCTCTCCCTGCAGAGCGGCCTGGTCGAAGTCGAGTCCTTGCCCGCGCCGCGCGAGGGCGACCGGCCCAGCCAGCGCATCCGCCACGATGCCCTGTACCTGGGCTTGGTCTGCCGCGATGGCACCTGGGAGCCACGCGTCCACGGCAACGGCGTGCGAGGCCGGGTCACGCGGCAGCGCCGCGATGGCGACCTGATGCACCTGTCCATCGAGATCGAGATGCACCCTGGCATGTACACCTTCCAGGAAGGCCAGGGCCGCTACGACCTGACGTTGACACGATGCGGTGGACAACTGCGCGGCCATTTCACCGGGACGTGCAACGACATCGCCGCGGAGGGCAAGGCGCTCGCCTACCTGCATCGCACCGAACCATCGACACGTGTCTGACCCCCTGGCGCCCCGAACCCTTTACCCGCCGAGCGGGCGCCGCGCGACGCCGAATGCGATGTGGAGCTTTCGCCATGATGACCAGTCGCCAGCGTGTACACGCCACCATCGACATGACCGGACCCGATCGTGTTCCTCGCGACTTGTGGTTGTTGCCCGCAGCGCGGCTGCATTACGGTGATGAGGCCATCGACGCCTTCTGCCATCGCTGGCCGCTGGACATCACTCAGTGTGCCGCCGGCCGACCATCGGCCCAACGGCCGCGCGGCAATCCCTATGAGGCTGGCGAATCCATAGATGATTGGGGATGCGTGTTCGAGAACATCATCCCCGGCGTTCACGGCGAGGTGAAGCAGCCGCTGCTCGATGACTGGTCGGCCATGGGCGGCATCCAACCGCCTGAGGAACTGCTGGAAGTCGATGTGGATGTCGTCAATGCTTTCTGCCGCGCTTCGAATCAGTTCGTCTTCGCCAGTGGCTGGGGCCGACTTTTCGAACGAATGCAGTTCCTGCGAGGCAGTGAGAACCTGTTGATGGACATCGCCGAGCAATCGACCGAGTTCTTCGAGTTGCTCGATCTGGTCGATGCTTTCTTTCTCCGCCAGTATCAGCAATGGGCCAGGACCGAGGTCGATGCGCTGGTGCTGATGGATGACTGGGGCGGGCAGCAGTCGCTGCTGATCGCGCCGGCGGTGTGGCGTGCGATCTTCAAGCCGAGGTACGCCGCCTACGCCGCGATCGCGCACGAGTCGGGCAAGAAATTCTTCATGCACAGTGATGGCCATATCAGCGAGATATTCGAGGACCTTGTCGAGATCGGCGTGGATGCGATCAACAGCCAGCTATTCTGCATGGATATCGAGGAGATCGGCCGTCGCTTTGCCGGGCGGCTGTGCTTCTGGGGCGAGATCGACCGCCAGTACATTCTGCCCGAGGGCAGCGCCGATGAGGTTCGTGCGGCGGTGAAGCGCGTGGTCGATCATCTCTACCGGCCCGAGGGCGGCACCATCGCCCAGTTCTCCTTCGAGGGCGATACACGCATCGAGAACGCCCAGACGGCCTTTGAGGCTTGGGCGGAGTTGACCGCCAAGAAGCCTGAGGCGTGAGAGGATGGATGCCGTCTCGCCTGATTCGCGCGCCTGTGGTGCCGAATCGCGACGTACCCCTGGGCGGAGTAAACTGGGGCCATGAATCCATTCGCCCCCGCTTCCGGGCTCAGCGATCCCCACGCCCGCATATTCAATGGCCGTGTTTACCTCTATACCGGCCACGATGGCCATCCCGATGACCGAGAGTGGGTGATGCGCGACTGGCGAATCTTTTCATCGGTTGACCTGATCGACTGGCAAGAGGAGGGGGTGATCTGGCCGGCGGACAACTACATGGGCGCCGGGAGCACCGACTGCTGGGCCGGTGATGCGGCCGAGCGCGATGGCCGCTATTTCTTCTACTTCTCCGACCGTACCCGCGGCATCGGCGTCATGGTCGCCGAGCGACCGGAAGGGCCGTTCCGCGACCCGCTCGGCCGCCCACTGGTTGCGCCGATGCACGATCCAACGATCCTGATCGACGATGATGCCCAGCGTACGCCCTGGATGTTGTATGGGGAAAAGAGCCATGGCTATCACTTGGTGCGGCTGAATCCCGACATGACCTCACTGGCCGATGAGCCGCGCCCGGTGGAAATCCACGGGGAGGCGTGGGCAAAGGCGCCCCGGTGGATGGATAAGAACTACCTGTTCAAACGCAACGGGCTTTATTTTCTCAGTTGGGGCCGGGACTACGCCGTCAGCGAGCGGATCGAAGGGCCGTATGAATGTCGCGGTTCAGTGGGTGAAGGCGAGGGCTTGAGCGAATATGCCCACGGCAGCTTCTTCCATTGGCGCGGCCGGGATTACCACGTCTGGTGCCGCTATCTGCGACCGGGCTACAAGTTCCGTGAACTGGTCCTCCGCCCCTGCATCATCGAGGGCGACCAGATCACAGCCCTGCTGGACCAGCCGCTGACTCGATCGCAGGTCAGCAACTTGCCGAGTACATGATCGATTTCGATCTTGGTGTGACCACGGTAAGCACCTTCGAGGTGAAGCGCATCGATTCGGATTATTTTGAGCAGGGGTAGTGGCTGGCGGCCTGTTGTGTGCCGCGCCACCACCCCACCCCCGCGCGCTACTCCGCTCGGAAGGCGAGGACTCGGCCGGTGGTGGTGGTGAGGATCAGGTGGCCGTGGGCGATGGCGATGCTGTCGGGGATGACCAGTTCGCGGCCCTGGGCGATTTCGAAGTTGTAGGTTCGCTGGGTTTGCGCTTCGGTGTCGGCGACGGCGATTCGAATGTTGCCGGCGGCCCGGGTGACGGCGTATTGATGGCGGCCGGCGCCGGCCAGGAAGGTTTGCATACTGCGCGGGCCTCGGCGGTCGGCGAAGTGTTGCTCGTCGGTGCGGATGACGGTGCGATGATTGCCGACATCGTCGAACGGCATTTCCGCGAACGCGCTGGCGATGAAGCGCCAGAACGCCGAGTCCGTCTGGATCGCCGGCCCTGCGCGCTGCATGCTGCCATCAGCGCCGTGTACGCGATAGCCGCGCCAAAGCAGGTAGGGCCCGGTCCAGCCCATGCCGCCATCGTGGCCGGTTTCATCGGGCACGATGACGCGGCGGGTACTTCGATCACGCTCACTTCCGGCCAGGGTGGTCGGATCAAGGGCGGTATAGGCGATCCACAACCGGTCACCGACCAACTGGATGAGGTCGTTGACGTGCTGAGCGGTGATCACGCTTCGCTGGCGCGGCTGGCCGGTGGCCGGGTCGAGTGCCCAGACGAAGATGCCGTTGTCGCTGCGACCGTGCCTGCCGGCGGCGACGTAAAGCACACCGTTGTGCAGCACAGGGCTGGAGCGCACCGGGTGGGTGCTTTCGATCTGCTGGTGGGCGTTGTGATACCGCTCGTAGGGCGCGGCGAGGAACGTCCAGATGACCGAGCCGTCGCTGAGATTGATCGCCGAGACCGTTCCATCGTTCAGCCCGACAAAGGCGACATCACCGGCCAACGTGGGCGGGGCGGTGGTGCGCCCGCTCAGGCGCGTACGCCAGAGCTGACGGCCGTCGGTCAGGGCGAGACAGACCAGCTCGTGGGTGTCGGGGATGCTGATCACCACCCGCTGACCATCGGCCACCGCTTGGGAGATCACACCCGGGCTGTCGCTGTTCTGTTCCCAGTCGTAACGGAGATCGCCGTCCTGGCTGACCGGCAGGTTCTCAATCTGGACCTGCCATGCGGGGCTGAGGGTGGCCGGTCCATCGGCGGCTCGCCAGGCGCGTCGGGCAAAGTCGCCCCGGAAGGTGGGCCAATCCTCGGGCGCGGCGGCGCGCACGCCTTCAGCGCGGCCGCGCACCAGCAGACGCCGGTCATCGGGGATCACCTCGGGGAAGCGGGCCTCGTGGGCCAGTGCCATGGTCTCACCGACGCTGCGCCGATTTGAAGTCGTGCGGAATCCGCCGGCGATGTACAACGCGCCGTTGGCGGGCCGATTAAAGCTGCCGTAGTCCGAATGGCTGATGCCGCTTTCTTCATCCACTTGGCCATCGTGGGAAATGAACCGTGTCCCGTTGAGCAGGAAGTTCCGCGTCGTGGCGCTCCAGCCGGTGAATCGGGTGCTCCAATCGACCTCGCCGAGTAGGTCGCCGGTGCGAATGTCGTAGGAATAGGCGTACATGGATTCATTGAAGATGATCCGATCGGCTCGGACATTGAGCCCGGCGCGATCGCCCCGGTTGTTGAGTTCGGAGAAGGCCCGGCCCCCGGCGCGCCGGAAATGCTCGCGTCCGGTCGCCGCGTCGAGCGACACCAGGAAGCTGCTGTCGGCCACTTGCGGCGTGGAGCGCATGGAGGTGGCCCGTTCGCTGGTGTGCCGCGGGCCGATCAGGTGACTGGCCGCGGCCACGACTCCGTGATCGACAATCAGGAAGGCCAGCGGATAGCCTTCGACCCCTTCATAGCGCCAGCGTTCCTCGCCGGTCGCCGGATCGAGGCCGACGATGAGCTTGGCGAGGTTGGCGTTGCGGTTGAAGTTGCGGAAGCTCGGCGCGGGGAAGTTGTCCGTTGAGGAAATGACCACGGCCAGTACGTTGCCATCGGTGGCGACCATATCGGCATAGCCATCGTCCTGGACCGATTTCTCCCAGATGACCCTGCTGCCATCGGCGCTCAAGGCGCGGACGGTGTGGCCGCCATCAGCCTGATAGATGCGGGTGCCATCGCTGATCAAGCGGTGATACCAGGAAAACGCCATCCCCCAGTCGCCGGTACGAATCTCTCCGGCGCGGATACGCTGGGCCCACTGAATATTGGGCAGCCGGTCGGCCAGCACTTCCCCGCTGCGCACATCGCGCATCTGCATCTCCACATGCTCCGGCGGCTGGCCCCGGCGTGCCCGACCGGCGCCATCAGCCGGCAGGAACAGCCGCTTGCCATCGCTGAAGTTGATGTTGTTCCAGGGAAGCAGGGTGGGGTCGCCATCGTAGCGCTGCTTCCAGAGATGCACGCCGGAAAAGGCATCGCGGGCATGGCCGACAAACGGCATCCTTCCGTAGATCGCATCGTAGTGGTAGCGGCCTGGGGAGAAGGCCGCTTCGATGTAATGCACCCGGTCGGTGGCGATGTGCTGGCCGCCGGTTCGCGGGCCGGTCAGCCAGCGGATGCTGTTGACAGGTTGCAGGACCGTATCGTTGCTCATGCGGTTGCCCGTCGGACCCTTGTTCCAGCCCAGCCAGACATCCATGTCTTCGGATCGAGGCTTGCGCAGCTCCGTGCCATCGACCAGGGCAAAGCCGTGGCCGGGCGCGAGCACGCGCTTGATCTCATTTTCACCCAGACGGTTGGCCGTGGCCTGATCGAGAATCAGCACGTTGACCGTGTGGCTTTGGAATGGAAGGACGCCAGGCTCCAGCCACTGCCTGGCATGGGCGATGGGGTATACCTCCGCATCTCGAAAAGCCTGGGCTTGGGCTTTAGTGCGATCGCGATCGGTGTGCAGAGCAAGGACAAGGTGCCGCTGGGTCTTGGCAAGCTCGGTCGCCAAGCCCGTCGCGCCCGGGTTCAGCAGGACCACCAACCCCCCATCGCCACCATCACGGTCGGTGATCGACGAGAGCGGTTGGGACCACGCGGCCGGCGCCAGCAGACCGATCGCCAGCAGGGCCAATAGGCTTCGAAAAAACTTCCTGGGCCGGAAGGCGGGGGTGCTCGACATGTTTGATTCCTGTTAGCGGGCGTTCCTGGTGAATTGTTGGAGAACGGTCATGGTGCCACTGGCTGGGCCAACAAAATTCGCTTTGCTCTGCGGTGCTCCCCATGCGCTGGGCGCACCTTGGGCGGACGATCCGGCGCGACCGGCGCTGAGGCGTGATCCGCATCGCCAGCCGGGGAGTCCAGAACCGCGATCAAGGATACTTGGCCGACGAAGAATCGCCACCGCTCTGAGCGACAATCAATGCCGACATTGCGCACGCCCGGCCGCCCATCGCCGCATCCCCAGCGACATCCCTCAATTGTACAGCCTCAGGAATACATCATTTCCACCCCACCCCCGGAAGTTTGGAACCACCCGGAACCCCCGGAATTCCGGATGCTGCAATAATCCACTGGTTGGCCATCGACCAATTGCGTGCCTCGTCGGGCTGATCAACCATTGCGAGCGAAAAGCGGCATGATGCAACAGGAGAATGGGCATGGACCGGTAAACTGCGTCACCCTTGGCGGTGGAGTGAGCCATTGCCTCTTGCCCGATCATCCTCAAGGGTGAGAGGCCATGACCACCGAGTTCTTCTTGGCCCCGGTGCCTGTCGCACGGCCGCTTCAGTCGATGGTTTCTCCCAACGCCACCGCTACATCCTCGATGCTCGTCAGTCCGCTCCCCGCCTTGGTCAGTCCGTCCAGCAGCAGCGACCGCAATCCCGCCGCGCGGGCGGTCGCCGCGAGATCCTTGCCGCACGCCAGCGCCCGGCGCATCGACTCGTCCATCACCAGCACTTCCTGTAGCGCCACCCGCCCTCGATAGCCTGTGTTTTTGCACGCAGCGCATCCGCCCGGCGCATGGAACGTTGCATCCTTCATATTCGCTATGATCTGGCGCGCTTCCGGTGGCAGCAGATGCAGTGCCGGCTCGGCCGGCTGGCGACAGGCGGCGCACAGCCGCCTTGGCAGGCGCTGGTGGACGATCGCCAGCAGTGCGGAGTTGATCCGGTATGGATCAGCGCCCAGATCCATCATCCGCAACAGCGCATTTACCGCCGGCCCCGAGTCAAACCGCGCCAGCACCAGATGGTAGGTCATCGCGGCCGTCAGCGCCAGCTCCATGGTCTCGGCGTTCCGGATATCGCCGACCATGAGCACGTCCGGACACTGACGCAGCGCTGACTTGATCGCCTGGGCAAACGTCAACCCGATCTGCGGCCGGATCGCCACCTGCGACACGCCATCCAGCAACACTTCGACCGGATCCTCAACCGACACGATCGCCCGCTTGGGATCGACCAGCCGCATGAGCATTGAGTAGAGTAATGTCGTCGTGCCGCTACCTGACTGCCCGCTTACCAGGATCAATCCCGTCCGCCGTCCCAGCATCCGCTCGATGAGCTGCAGGTTTTCCGAACTCAGATCCAGCATATCCAGCCCCAGCCGGCCAGCCCCGCGATCGAGAATCTTCACGCACACCCGCTCGCCGTGCATGACCGGAACCGAACTGGCCAACAGCGTCACGTCCCGTTCGCCGAGGCGCAGATCCGCCCGTCCCTGCTGCGGCAGCCGACGCTCGCTTGTGCTCATCTCCGTCATCTGCTTCAGGTGCTCGATGACCTTGGGGAACAACTCCGGCGTCGGCGGCATCATCTCATGGAGCACGCCATCCACCCGAAATCGCAGTCGGCCGCCCTGGGCCAGCGGCTCAAAGTGAATGTCGTGGCCCCCGTCGCGTAGCGCCTGCAGAAGCACCAGGTTCACAATCGCGGCCGCCGCGTCCGTTGTCTCCACATCTGCCGGTTGTCCAGTGTTCATTGGTGGCTCCTCTTTATGGTGAATTCCTGACTCATCGCTCCGTATTGGACGCCTCGCCCATCCTGCACACACGGGGCCTTGTCATGACGGTCCGTTACGCCACTCCCTTCGACAGCCCGATCTTCAGAACCCGCGCCGCCTGGCTCTGCAGACACTGGGCGATGTATTGCCGTTCGCGCTGCTCAATCCACTCATTCAGCCGCGCACGTCGCACACGCACCACGCCAGCCAATTCAAACGCAGGCAACTCATCTAGAACCAGATCCAGCTGCTGCTCATCCAACCGCAGCAACTCTGCCACCTCGTCCAGCGTCAGCATCTCACGCTCATCCGGCATGACCGTGGCGGTCAGCAATCTCTCCCGCACCCGCTGCACCACATCCGCCGCAACGGGCGAATCCAGCAGCCTCCGAAGGGCGTCTTGCCAATCGCGCATCGTCTCGCTCATCGTTTACCTCCAGTTGACCGCCCCAATGTCTCGCGCCCCCGGTGAATCAGCGTTCGTACCGTATTCACCGGCACCTGCATCACGCTGGCAACTTCCTGATACGTCATCTGCTCGCACGCATAGAGAAGGATCGCCTGGCGCTGGCTCGGCGGCAGCAGGAGAAGCGCATCCTGCACTAGCTGCAGTTCATCCCGCACTGCGGCCTGCTGTGCCGGCGACGGTGCTGGCGATTCGGTCTGCATCGTAGCCCCCACCGACTGCGATCTGCGCCGCATCTGCGATGATGACGCTCGGTTGATGCAGCGGTTCCGCGCGATCCGAATCAGCCACGGCACGAACCTCCCCTGTGCCAGAAATCTTGCCGCCCCCGGACGCCCGGCACGCGCCACCGCCATGAACGTCTCCTGCAGAATATCCTCCGCCACGCCCGCATCCCCCAGCATCAGCCTGGCGAAGTGATAAATGCGCCGATGGTGCCGCCGGAACAGCACGTCAAACGCATCAGTCTCGCCGTCGATGAAGCGCTGCATTAGCACATCATCGTTGAGCCCTTCGAGCAGATCTTCCGCAAGTCGGCCATCCAATAGACGCCTCCTCTACCCTGTATAAACAGTAAAACATGGCCGACGGTTTCACCGTGCACCGATTTGGTCATGTGGCTTCTGGACAGAAAAGGTCCGGATTGGCGGCGGACGCTCCAAGGGGCACCGCTGGCAGACCCAGCTCGTATCGGGTGAGAACTCAGCCTCCAAGGCTTGGCCCACGCCGTCGGCTGCGACCGCTCCTATGTCGGACGGATGCCCCGCCTGACCAGCCTTGCGCCGGACATCATTGTGGCGATACGGTGCCGCGGTGAACCTGAAAGCCTGAGCCTGGACATGCTGCGGAAGAATGTGCTGGTGCGAGGGGCGAGCGGCGGAAGTTTTGCGTCGGGAGTTGATTCCAGGTGGGCTGGCATCATGGGATTCGGGGGATAACGGGTCTACTTGCCCGCGACAAGCAAGCGAATGGCCTGAGACTTCTCACTCTGGAGCCCGGAATCCACTTCATCAATGTGCGAAGAAACTGCCTGTGTCATGGCGATATCGTACACGGAACGCAATTCGATCAAACCTGCCAGGCACAGACCGCATTCAATGGCGTTGGACCTCTTTCCGGGCAATCGTGATGATCGTCTCGCCCGGTGCGGGTACATCGGTCTGCGGCCGGCGTTCCTGGGCGAGAATGGTCAAAGCGCTCGTCTCAAACAGGTCACGAAGTTCCCCGAGCGTCGTCCAGAACCGGGTGCGGTCTGCGTTTTGTCTCGTCTCCGGATCAACTCCCAGCGCGTCCATGTCCATTGTGCCCTCCGCCGACATCGTTTCAGAAAAGAGCAGGCCGCCGGACCGCAGTACACGGCAGGCCGAGCCGAGAACCGCCCGGCGATCGCGGTCACCCAGAATGCAATGAAGCATGTGATTGTCGATGACCAGGTCGAATTGCTCAGCACCGAAGCCTCGCAACACCAACGCATCATCGACGACAAAAATCGCATCGACGCTGGCATCCGCCGCGTTTCCGCGCGCGAGCACGATCGCCGACTCGGAGAAGTCCACGCCATGCGCCCGGCATCCATGGCGCGCTAGCAAAAGCGTTGCCTGTCCCCCGCCGCAGCCGAGATCCAGTACGTGAACCGGTCGCGGCAGTGAACAAAACCATTCCGATCTGAGAAACGATTTTAGGGCGCAATACGAACCGGATGCAGACGCCATACCGTTGAGATCATCCCAGCCACGACCGCCCGCCTGCAGGATTCGCCGATACGCCGGCTCGTGGTCGTAGTACGTGCGGCGGGTATCAGTCATCACGTCTTCACCGTGCCGATCGCCACCAGCGTATCGTCCAGCAAATTCGAGGTGCTCCCGATGCCCTTGGTGCGCCGGGGGTTGATCAAGGGGGAGTCGTCGACCGCGAATCGTGACGGTTCCGCTCACCTTCGCTGGTGTACGGCCATCAAGTCCATGGTGGGGACGGTGACAATTGTACCACGCAAAGAAGCGGCTCGACCTTACCCGCGCTACGTAGGGTACGGATACCGCTCAGCCATCACTTAACCGACGCTCATTCAAGCTGGCACATGGTTTTCATGTCGGCCAGGGCATGGGCACGCTCCCTTACACGCCCTCGCACACCTAAGCCGCAACCCACGGAAACTACGAAGCGGCATGAGAAAGGGCCCGCCTGGCCGGGCGGGCCCTTGGTGCGAGACTTTGTTGTGACCGTCGAGTTGACGGTGGCTGAGGGGTTTATGCGTGACGGCGGCGGCGCAGGAACGCACCACCGAGTCCGCCCATGGCCAGCAAGGCCAGGCCGGCGGTGGCCGGCTCGGGGATGGCGCTGGGATCGGGGTCCGGGTCCGGGTCAACCTGCTCGCGGACGAACCTGACCAGGTTCGCGGTGAACGCCTGCTCGGCCGCACTGGCATTGTCCTGCATGAAATTGACATCGAAAACCACAGTCAGGGCGCCCAACGGAGCGTTTGCCAAGTCACCGACGGACCAGGCAATGCCCGAGCCGTGCCCGGTGATGGGATCGATGGTCATGAAGCTGCCCGTGCCCGAACTGGTTACCCATCCGGGCGCTGGATAGGTGAAGCTCGTCACGGGGTTAGGCTGGTCGAACGGTGGAAGAACTGTTTGTGTCGAGTTCCCCGAGGCCTGGAACGTCAGCGATCCGCCACCCGCCTCATCGATCAGGGCGAGTACCGAGTTGTTGCGGGTCATGAAGAATGAGTTCTCGCCCATCACAAACATGCCACCACCCGCGGCCAGGTAATTCACATACTGCGCGCGATCGGCGGCCGACAGTGCCGCCGCGTTGAAAAAGCGGACGTCCCAGACCTGCGTGTAGGGCGAGAGGTCAACTGGAATGGTGTCGAGGACCACCGGGGTGTTACCCGCCGCCGTGTGGAGCGTCACAAGCTGGTTTGTGACACTGGCGGTCGTGCCGACTTCCGTGGTGGCACTGGCGCCATTGATGATCGCAACATTGACCGCCAGCGACTCATTGGCAGGCCCCAGCGCCATCGCCAGCGCACAAACAGGGATGGATAAGTATCCGATTCGCTTCATTGAAATTTTCCTTTCGGGTTCATTCCGCTCTGAGGTCATTGACCTCGAGGGGGTGTGATTCTCCAGACGGTTGCTGGATGTTGTAGAGGCCGATTGCGGTTTCATGACTACCACGACCCTCCGTTACTGATTGGTTTGCTCACAAACCCGCAACAGTGACGATAAACGCTGATGCCACATTCGATTACGGGATGATTTGCCCGCCCTGGATGCTTTCCCCGCCTCCTCGGACCGCGGCGACGGGCATTTCGACAGACATGAGAAACACCTCCTTTCCGCAGCCAGAAGCCGATTCCCACAGGCTTGACCCGATACAACATGGATCGCCCTCGATCCAATCTGTCGTAACGGCAAAGCGACCCAAATCAACTTCGAACCAACGCGGGCGATTTCGACGAACGGCCCGTTATGGGCCGTGCCGGCTAGGCGAAATGTAGTATGACCTGCTATGGCGGGTAATGCAAGAGAAAACGCTGCAAATGAGAAAAATCTGACTCGGGCCTGCCATGAACCCGCGCTTGTCTCAATGGCATTCGCTCTGGCCTGGTCCCCGGCCTCGTGAGCAAGCCGGCTGAGCGACTGTCTGTGCGCGGCGTATGGCGGAAATCGATGAAGTTCTTGTGGCTTGGCGCGTGCCGCTACGATGGTTCGTCGCCCCGAAGTGTCCGCCCGGAACGAAGGTGGTGGCCTTTCCGGGCGATCCGAATCCTCCGGATGCCGCCGTCGGACGCTGGCCGGTCGAGCGATGGTAAAAGAAACTGTACAAGCACACGATCCCGGTGAAATGGATTGAGGAGAACTGGCGATGAAAGAGGATGGTTGAGGATCTTGGACAGCCGGGCGGCCCGCGGCAGCGTAACCATGACCCATGCCACCCACCTTATTCAGGCCGACCGGCTGTCCGAGATCTGGGGTCCAGGGCGAACGCATGTAGGCCCGGCGCATAAAAGGACTTGATAGTCGTTTGCGCTCCCCGGGCGCATCGGCTACACCTCACCTCAGTTACACGCGTGGCCACGCAGCAATACCGCGAACCGACAAAGGAGCGCATCATGG
>JAFIFY010000187.1 GCA_020831765.1 Phycisphaeraceae bacterium
TCAGCACACTGGGCAGACAACTCAGTCAGTGGGTGGACCGGGAAGTGAATGTGCTGCTGAACCCGGGCAACGGAAGCAACCCCAATGAGGCGAACAATGCCGCAGCAGATGCCTCAGGCGATGGCGAATGGTTCAAGGTCAGCCTGAAGCAACGCACCCAGCGCGGCCGCAAACGGGTCTACGCCCTGCACATCACACCCGACCTCTCCACCCCCGCCCCCGGAAGTGCCCCCGGAAGTGCCCCCGGAACCCCCGGAAGTTTTTGGTATTCCGGATCTTTTGGAGGCAACGGTAGTTGGCCTGGCCCGATGCCGGGGTGGTAAGGAGCGGGCTTCTCGGGATTGTGGGGCGAGTGCTTCCGGGGGGCCGGGGCCTTTGTTTTGCGGCTTTGACTGTCTGGGACTGCGCGATTGTTTTGCGCTGTTGCGGGTCGAAGCC
Source organism: Phycisphaeraceae bacterium (assembly GCA_020831765.1). Classification (GTDB taxonomy): domain Bacteria; phylum Planctomycetota; class Phycisphaerae; order Phycisphaerales; family Phycisphaeraceae; genus JAFIFY01. Next base: position 439 of record JAFIFY010000187.1, read on the forward strand.
ATGTTTCGAGCAGCCGTCCGCATTTATTCAAGCACGCGGACCTTGCTGCGTGATTCGATTTATTTAGGAGAATTACCATGAATAATGATGTTATTTCGACCGATTGTGCTTCAACGGATTCGTTCCTCGTTTACGATGACCAGGCCAAGCGTGCCTATCGACGCTGGCAACATTCCGAGGGCGCCCTGTTCGCCGATGCCCCTCACATCGCCATCGACTGTGAGACCATGGCGATCAACATTGACCAGCCGGAACTGATTCCCGCCCTGGTCATCGCCGCTGTTTCCGATGGCCAGACCACACGCTTCCTCATGCCCGAAGACCTGGAACTACCCGCACCCGGCTCTGCCCTGCGAAGCTCTACGCGAAGCAGGGAAGCCACGGCCCCCGGAAGTTCTGAAACCAGTCAAGAGAACCCATCTGACCCTTGCGCGGCCAACTCTCCATTCCCCAACTCATCAATCCCAAGCTCCGGTTGGGGATTCGGTCATCCCGGACGGCTGGATGCGGTCTCGCTCGATGCGTTTGGCGAGTTGTTCCAGGCAGGCGATGATGAGCCGGAGGAAGGACCGCCAATCTGATCTGGGCTCCCATCCCCGAAATCCCAGAGCTGGAACGAAGAATCACCGGCGACCATCCCACCCGAGGATCGCGCCGGTGTTTTTCTATTGGGGTCGCGGTTGTGGGTTGAAATGCGATTCGATCCGGAACTGAGCTTCTCCCGCCTGTGTTCCTGGGGGTACTCAAATCAACCGCGAATCACAACGAAGAAACACCTGCTGGCGACCTTGCGCCCACTGAGGAAGTCAGGATGGTTCGTGTCTCGCATCGCTTGTTGCTGGACTGCACGTGACCTGCCGATGGCGAGCGCTGGTCTGATCTCTTCGGCGCAGCATCAATCCCTAACGCGCTGTCGCCTTAGCAGCAATCCACCCAGACCAAGCAGCATCAGCGAACCGGGTTCGGGGATCACGGTGACCAGAGCGCTGGCTTGGCTGTAATCGCCGCCGGTGCCGAAGGTCCAGGTGAGGAAATCTTCATCCGGCGCATCGCCCGGCTCCAAGCTGAAGGTGACCACGCCCGGTTCAAGGCCCTGGTACTGCACGGTGAACAGGACCACCGGGACGTTGAGGCCCTTTTCGGTGTCATCCTGCGAGCCATCAAAGATCGATGAGATGCCCCAAGGCATCGGTGTTCCATCGCTGGAAAAGATTGGTTCGTTGTCCCAGCCGCTGCGATCGACCGTGGCCGCGAGGAGCATGGCCACATCAGGATCATCCACCCTCGCGTTGACGTTCCACGCGAAGATGCCCCCGGCCGGTTCCACTTCCTCTGGCTTGACCTGTACCCAGGCCGTCAGCGTGCCGGTCTCGCCAAGATCAATCGTGTCCTTATCGACCGTGACCCAGACATCCACCACCGCGGCCGGGGCCGAAATCGGCATGACCAGCACGCCGACCAGAAGCCCTGTCCCGAAACACCAGAATTGTCGTCTCTGCACGTCTATCCCTCTCTTTCTCTCTTCATCCCGATGGGCTGAAGCCTTGCGCTACGCCGCGCAAGGCCTCGCTCATCAAACATCTTCGCTCCAAAGACCCAGCAGACCGCCGGGGACTGCCGAAATCAGGTTCGCATCTTCGTCGTCATCTTCATCGAAGCCCAGGATGCCGCCGGGCAGTCCGGTTCCCGGCCGAATCGCCGGTGCTGAGAACATCGCATCCGGCAACGGCCGCGCCGGGACAGCTACCCCTGCGGCACGAAGGTCGGCAGGCGCGACCGATGCGGCCCGCAGCGAGGCGGGTGGTGCGGACTGCGCTGCGATGATGGGCATGGGACCGTAGACAGGTCTGCTCTCTGTGGCCTTCGAAGGCGCAATCGGCGTGCCCAGCGGGATCGCGGGGCCGCGCGGCCGGACAAACATCGCTTCACTGCCGGCCGAAAGCGCTGACAGTGAACTCGACGTGTCCGCGGACAGTGCCTCGGCCACCAGTGGATCAGAAGATTCACTCATCCATTCCTCCACCGGCACGCTGATCATGGGCAGGGTCTTGTGGTAGTTGTCCCGAACCACTTCGCGATCAGCCGCGGTCACCAGGCCATCGCCGGTCAGGTCGGTCGCAAGATTGATGGTCGGATCATCGGCGGCCTTCCGCATGTTCAGGGTCACGCGCAGCAGGTCCACGTTATTGACCACACCGTCGCCATTGGTATCGCCGCGCAGGTTCCCGAAGTAGAAGACATCGGGCTCGGCCAAGCCCGTATTGTCGGTCGCGAGGATGGTGATCTGAAGCCACGTGTCCTGGATGGCGTTGTCCGCCCAGATGATCTCGACACGATCGCTGCCGTCGATGCCATCACCCTCGCGGACGCTCAGGTGCAGCGGATCGGGGGCCGCCGACCAGGTCGTCGGATCGTCATTCGTTCCCACACGGAGTGCAAAGTCCGCGAAGTCAACCGCGGCCGGATCGACCAAGCCCGCGATGTCGATCATGACGCCGTTGATGCCGTCGGTATACCCCGTCAGGTGCATCGAGTCGGCTACTTCACCGGGGAGCAATGCCTGCTTGTCCGACGCAATCGCATCATCGTTGTGGGGGCCGGGGCCGGGGTCGCCAGCATCGAAGCCCGAACCGTAGTAAAACACATGCCGACCAAGCACTGCGGCTTCAAGCTGTACCGTCGTCGACGCCTCTGCCACGGGAGCCTTCTCCTCCACATTTCCCGCGTGGTCGGTCGCTTGGCTGTAGAAGGCATAGCTGGTTCCTTCCTCGCCATTGAAGATACCGAGGGTCTGGCTTGTTCCGCTCTTCCATTCAGTCCAGGGCCCGCCGTCCTCCGACACAAAGACGTCGTAACGGGCGATGCCGGAGCCGGGAACGCCCATGGCGTCATCGCGGCCCGACCACTCGACACGGATATCCGCCGAGTTGGTGAAGGCAGGTAAAGCGTGTACGGCGCTGACCGGTGGTGTGCGGTCGATATTCGCATGGATGACACGTGACACCTCCTCATTGCCGGCCGCATCGGTCGACCGATAACGCACACGGGTGGTGCCTTCCTCAGAAATCAGGACGGGTTCTTCGTATATACGCCAGGGGCCATCGCCGATCGCGTACCACGTCTGCTCGACACCCGATCCGCCGGGATCCTCGGCGGACAGTGTGATCCACACATCGGACCGGAACCAGCCGGATTCTGCCTCTTCGCCGGCAAGTGTGGCGCGGGTGTTCGGCGCCACAGGATCCACCAGCGAGGTGATCGTCAGCGGCTGGGACAGTCCGCTCTCGTTGCCAGCCTCGTCAGTTGCCCGGGCGGTCACGACAAAGTCGCCGATGCCGGGCGGCACCAGGAAGAATTCGAACTCGCCTTCCGCATCGGCAGAAGTCTGGCCCACCAGCTGTTCATCGAGGTAGAACGCGATCCGAGCCATCGGTTCGGCGGTGCCGTGGATCGGCACGGAGGCGACCTTGGCCGGTTCCTCGACCGCCATCAACTGCGGTGGCTCGGGCGGCTGGCGGTCCAGTTCGATCTCGATGGCCACACGCCTGGACAGCTCCTTGTCACTCAGAGCATCTCGCCCACGAATCACGAGATCACCCAGGTAGGTATCGTCCAGTGCGTCCGGATCGAAGCTCAACTGGACAGTTAGGCCCCGCACGTCGCCAGCCGCAATCATCGTCTCGGCCAGATCGACGTTGGAACCGCCGAGCACGATTTCAACTCCATCGCCATCCGTGAAAGCTCCCAGTTCGGCTTCGATGTCCACCACGCCCGTGAACCCACCCCATTCGAGGGCATCGAGGGTGAAGTTGAGCTCGGGATCATCGGTGACGATCCTGATGCGCTCGGTGCTGGTCGCCAGGAGCGCCGGGAAACGAGGTGTCTCCAGCATGGCCACCTCGAACCGGTCGGTCGGCGAAGCGTCGTTGACACGCACCTCGACCGTGTATGTCCGGCTCTCACCGCCGGCGACCTCGATCACCTGCCACCGCGAATCCGACCCATTGTAGCTGGCGCCGGGGATCTCGATCTCATCGACGTCCAGGACGGCCGAGTGCCCAACATGGCGTCCCTGCTCATCGTACAGGTGCAGGTCGAAATCCGTGTCCGGCGCGTGGATCAGGAGGAGGCGGAACCGCTCGGTGTCCTGGTCAAGTTCCACCTTGCGCTGGAAGCGTGTCTCCTGGCCCACGGGCCCGCCCAGCAGGTGCGAATGCTGCTGCTGATTCAGCCACATCAACTGTTCGTCAGTGCCTACGTACAAGTGCCCATAGTACGGCCCGATAGCCGCGCGGCTGAGCGTCACAGGGTCATAGGCATCGAAGGTGACTTCAACCTCATAGCCACTGGCACCGGTCAGGATGGACTTGGGCAGGAGCATCACCGCCCCCGTACGGCCGCTTTCACCGGGAGCCAGAGCAATTTCTGTCGCATGCAACATGCCATACGACTGCTCGCCGGCCGTCACGCTGATGACGGGCCGTATCCGCAGGTCGAACTCGCTCGTGTTGGTGACCACAAAGTTACCCAGTGTGAGGCCCGCACTGCCCGCATCCGAGACGGCAGGGGTGATAAAGCCCATACTGTCCACATGGACCGACACCTCGGGATCGATCGGATTCTCCTCGAGAATGTAGGCCAGGTGATTGCCGAAGTCGGAGAACATCTGCCAGACGCCGGCCGTTTCCTGTATGTGGGTCAGCATGAACTCGTTCGAATACCGGTTGATCACCTCGTAGGTCATCATTTCCGCTTGACGCATCGACTCAAGAGCATCGGTATAACTCGCCAAAAGACGATCCCACCAGGGTTTGGCAACGCCCTGATTCCACAACAAGCCATCGGGTTCGGGCAATGGGATCATTGATACACTTGCGCCCACCAATGCAACGTTGTGTACTTCGGAAATAATACCCCAGTGTTGTGCAAAGTTATCCCATTGAATGGATTCCCATTTCAGAAGGTTCAGATAACTTCCCTGAAGCGCACCAAACTCCCACTGCTGCTGGAACACCGGCAGCCACTGATGTCGTTCCCCCACGCTATACCAGCGCGCATCGTGACGGACTTGCTCACGAGCACTCTCAGGCGCCCCCGTCCCTCGTTCGAGACGCTTCATGACCGATATCAGACGCGAGAGCTGCTCATGGAGGACATCGACGGGGAATATCGCCGTTGCCTTGGGAAACGACAACATGCCGATGGCTTCTTCGTAAAGATGGTCCAGCTCCGCAAAGAGCGGAGCGAGCCCGCCCTGACTTCCCACCGAACCCTGTTTCACAACCTCGTCCAACATTCTCACGCTTTGATCGTGAGTGAGGTCCGCTTCCAGCCGTTGCAGCTCCTCCCACAGCAGCGTCGGGCTGAATCGTCCGTAGTTTATGCTTTCCGAGAGCATAGACACATAGTCATCCGCGTTGAACTCTCCGGCGATGAACCCTTCACCCAGGGCATTGAAAAGCTCCTCAAGCTCAGCCTGCTGGCTCCGCGCAAGGGCGTAATAAGCCATGACCCTATGAGGTTCGGCTGCGATCGCGCCAAGCGCGAAGCCAATCTTGACGGGAGCGAAAACCCCGTCTATCGGGAATCCTGTAGCCAAAATTTTTACCATCTTCGTCATCCCGGAGAACAGACTGTGGATCGTAGTGATCATTCTGGCTCTACTGTTCATCAGCAATGCATCGAGTTCGCCCGCAATCAGATCCTGGTGCTCCTGCACAAGACCCTGCAGAGAGTGATAATGCTGGCCCAACCTCTGAAGCTCGTTTTCAATCTTTGTCTTGGACACTTCGAGCAGTTCACCCAGCAATCGCTGGACATCTTCAACCGTATGCTGGCTCACGAACACATGGTCGACCGGCGCCCCCAGCACCAGGTCGCCGCGGCTCCATGAAGTCTGGGCAGGGATCAGTTGCGTTGCGATGGCACCGATGTCGACCGGGCCGGGCAGTTGCAGCCGCCAGTAGCCGTCCACCGTCTCATCGGGCGCAACGTCATGGAACAGCAGGGACGAACCGCTCAACTCCGCATCGCCGCGGGGTGCGGTCGGCACGAGGGTGTAGGCCACCCCATCGAGGGTCGGCAGGGCGACCCTCAGCCCCTCGGCGGCTCCGAAGCCGCTGTTGGTCACGGTCAGCTTCACATCGACCTGGTCGGCAGCGTCCGGCACGGGTCGTACCTCATAGCGCACGTCCAGGCGCGGCTGCGGTCTGACCGTGATCACCTGGGACGCCGCGGCGACGACGCCCGGCTGCCCTGCGATCTCGTAGTGAATATCGATGTCCACCCGGTACGCCACGCCAGCGGGCCCGGTCCCACCGAGCTCGTGGCCGGATTCCGGACGGATGCGCCATTGCGCCACGGTCTCGGCCGCCGGAGCAAGGTCCGAGCCGAGTGACATCAGGGGTGTGATGTCAAAGTGCCGGGTTACATCGCTGCCATCTGGTGCCGTGATCGTGATGCGGCCGTCGGCGATCGCGAGCGCCCGCTCGTCGAGGATGTTCTTCACAGAGAGGGTCAGAAGCGTAGCGTCCCCTTCCGCGATGACATCCTGGGACAGCCGCAGATTGCTCAGGCTGTGGCCGGTCGCCCGGACCCCGTTGAATGCGATCCCTTCGAACCACCGGTCGATGAAGTCCTCGCCGTAGACCACGGGCCCCGTGGGCCATGGCCCGCGATAGGCCACATAGCGGTACGGGGCGGCATCGTGTTCATGCGGCTGTTCCGCGATACGGATTCGCACGGGGAACTTGAGGAGATGCTCCTGCGATTTGATCTCGATGTGCCCGTCGACGATCTGATCCGGTTCGAGGAACTCGATGTCGAAAAGCGCGTAACCCACGATCGCCGAGCCACCGGCGGGGATCTGGCCGACATTGCTGGAAGACAGCCGCAGGTAGGGCGCGATGTCGCCATGCACGGACAACGTCACACCGTCGACACTGCCGCCACTGGTATTGTTGATGCTGAAGCTCTGATTGTCACGGCCCCCACCGCCGATGCGAAGGTACTCCAGGTTCAGATCACCCGGTGCCGTCGGCCCATAGGGAACGCCATCCGGGAGCACCAGGTACTCGGCGCCGGGGCGGTCAGTCACCAGCGGGCCACGCTGTCCATCGTGCATGACAAGACCCAACTGCACCTGCCCGAGGTTCATCGGCTCGCTGGACACCTCATGGCCGATGCTCAGGGCGAGCGGGTTCAACTGGAGCGTGAAGCGATGTTCGCCGCGGGACAGCCGGGGATCGATCTCGATGGTCCCGGAATCCGGCTCGTGTCCCGGTGCCATGACCGTGTATATGTACCGGCCGGCCAGCAGTTCGACATCCACCTGCCCCTCACCGTCGGCCGTCGCGACGACGTTACGGTAGCGGTCCAACTGGTCCCGGGTGATGCTCGCGGCAAAGAGGCTTTCTTCAAGCCAGAGCATGAGCGTTGCACCGGGCACGTCGAGGCCGAGGTGGTTGTCGACGGCGAAAGCCATCTCCGTCACCGGCAGTGATGAACTGGCCACCTCGATGTGGATGGGGATCCGCAGTTCGCCAGCGTTGCTGATGATGGACAGCGCATCGCCATAGGCCCCCGGACTCGCGGCCGCGTGCGCTGTGATCCGCACAACCAGTTCCGTGCTCTGGCCGGGAGCGAGCGTTGCGTCACCCCGCGAAATGACATCAACCCAGGGCAGCGATGGTTCCCCGACAACAAGGTCGGTCATGGGCGCGTAACCCGCATTGGTGACGGTGATCGTGCGATCGATCGTCACCCCGGGCAGCACGCCGATGTCAAGGCGCTTCGGGTCCGCGGCGTACTGGGGCACCGCCGCATGAACAGCCACATGGAGGGACAAGGCCGTGTCGAACGTCTGGCCGGCGGCGGTCGAGGTGGCCGCCAGGTTCAACACCGCATCGCCGATGAAGCTGTCAGAGATCAGCAGTACCGTCACCTCCGCCGCCTCTCCCGGGGCCAGGCTGGCGGGCAGCGATGACGTGTCAAACTCTGCCACCAGGTGGTCGGGAAGGGCCCCCGTGACAGCCAGGGCGATCTGCTCTTGAACAGCCGTACCGGAGTTGGTCACGTGCAGGAGCAGTTGCTGGCTTGCGCCGTCCGACATGACAAACGCCGGATGCTCGGGCTCGATCAAGAGCCCCTCGACACTCGCTTCCACGGACCGGATGCGCGTGAGTCCACCGATCGTGGCTTCTGCCTCAACCGTGAAGGTGCCTCTTTCGCCGCGGAGCGGCGTGAACTCGTAGCTGAAGGTCCCCTCGGACGATATCGGCGACTCGAAGCGGCGGACGGTCCCCCCGTGCATCAGCGTCAGCGATACGGCTTCACCCGCGATGCGGCTGAGATCGCGTGTCTCAACCTCGCCGGTGATCCGCACCGTGTCACCGGGGCCGTACATGGAGCGATCCGTCGCCAGGGACAGGCTGAAGTCCTCGGCAATGACCAGCGGCGAGGCGACCGTACGGCTCTGTCGGGGGCCGGTAACCAATGCTTCTGCCAGGTAAGCCCCGGCCTCCAGCGCACCGGTATCCACCCCGACGGCATAATGCCCGGCCGCCGCATCGAACGCCGCCGTGGCCGACCAGACGACCTGGCCATCATCATCGCGGATCTGCACTTGCACGGAGACATCATCGCCCGGGCCAAGCGGGGCCGCGGGGCTATGCGGATCGCGAACCTCCACTTCAAGCTCCAGCGGCTCACCGCTTAGCCATACCTCCTGTGTCGGCCGCAACACGACATCGTAGCTCGGCAGCACATCAAAGGTCTCGATGCGCGTGTTGTTGGTCACGCTGAGTTCGCTGACCTCGTTGTGAACATCGGCCGTCACGCGCACCGTGAACTGCCCGCCTTCTGCCGCCTCCACCTCCCAGGGCACGAACCAGTAGGTGTTGCTGCCACCCATCAGGTTCCGGGTGATTCGCCGCACATCGATCAAATGGTCATTGATCCAGAGGCCCACATTGAATGGGGTCCCCGTATAGCCGGAGCCTTGGTTGTCGATCCGGATTCCCAGCGTCACCGTCTCACCCACCCGTGGTTCATCCAGCAGCACCACATCCCCGATCACCAGATCCGGGACCAGGGTCTTGATGGTGAAATCGGGAATCGTGGCGGTACCATGAAGTGTGATCTCCTCGGGCACCGGCTGCTTCGGGTCGATCCGGAGCGTCAGGTCTGCCGTTCCATCGACAGCGAACCACTTGAACTGAAGCGTCGCTTCTGCACCCCCCGCGAGGCCGTCCAGCACGGCCGTGGCAACCTGATGCTGCCCGATGTAGAGCGAGACCGGCACGGGAACCGGAAGATCGACCTCGCTCTGGTTCCGGATGGACGCATAGACGATGGCTGGTTGGCCCGCCTGAACCCGTCCATCCGGCGGCCAGACACTGAAGTCCGTCACCGTCAGTTGCGGGTAGATGAACTCGATCACCGGCATCGCGACCGAAAGCCGGTTGTTGTCCTCGTTCAGCTCGACGATGTGGTTCAGCGGCTCATCGACCGTGACCGTGAGTTTTCGAACACCGCTCGTCGGCACCCACTGCAACGTCGCCGGCGCCATGTTCTCGCCCGGCGTCGCCGACAGGGCATCGATCGTCGTATAGCCCAGAAACACACCGTCGGCATAGAAGTTCACCCGAAAGCGACCGGCCGGAGCGGTGCCGATGTTCTTGACATCAGCCGTGATCGTGACCGGGTCGCCCCAAGGTACCTGCTCGCCCTCTTCAACCGAAAGCGTGATCTGGTCAACCGTCAAGTCCGGGAAGTGCATCTGCTCCGGATTGAGCGCGACGGTAAGGCTGTTGTTATCCCGATTCACCTCATCAACGCGGTTATCCAGATCATTGGCAACAATGGTGAAAAGACGATTGCCCGGCTTGGCCGACCAAGTGAACAGCACGTCCTTCTCTTCGCCCGGACCGATCGGATCGGGTATTCGCACCGAGGCATGATAGTGCCCATTCACGTAGAAGCCAACGTAGAATGCCTCCTCCACAGCGCCCTGGCCGATGTTCCTGACGGTGCCGATGACGGTCACCTCCTCGCCTTCGGCCGGTGTTGATGGCATCGTCTCGATATGGCTCACGATCAGATCAGGACGAGCGTCCTCAATGGTCACAACGACGGTATCTTCGCTCATCGCTCCGATATCGTCCCGAACAATCACGCGCACCTCGTAAGTGCCGGCTGCGTCGTATACGTGGATCGGCGTCATGCCGCCGATCCAGTGACCATCGCCCATGTCCCAGGTATAGCTGTGAATGAAGCCATCCGGATTCCACGAGCGGTTGGCATCGAAGCGCGTGGGCTGTCCGACTGACGAAGTGAAGTCGCCGCCGGCATGTGCCATGGGCAGGGCGTTGACCCACAGCGGCAAACTGAGCTCACTTTCGGGGGCATCTGACAGCAGCCGGACGGTCACGGTATGCTCGCCCCAACTCAGCGGCGTCCAGGATGTGATAATCGTCTCGGTCCCGAATCCACGCATCTCATCGATCGCGATGACATCGAGGAGCACCTCGGTGCCGTCGGGCTGAAGGATACGGACCTCCATCGCCACGCTCTCCGGCGCGGCACCCGCATTCCTGACAGAAGCACCGATCGCCGCACGCTGGCCCTCGGTTGGCGGAAGATCGAGGAAGAACAGTGGCTCGTTGAGCTCATACGTGGTCAGAAGGGAGTCGCCATCCGGCGCGTTGATCGTGTATGCGCCCAGGTTGGTCAGGACCGAACCCTCAATGTCGCCGCTGTAGATGATGCTGAATTCGGTCGGAATTACCTGAAGGTCCTCAAGCTTCAGGGCCGAGCGGAAATCCACCGTGTAGGTCGCCGATTGAGGCTGGTGGATTCCATCCGCATCGATATGGCCCAGCCGATCGACAATATAGAGAAGTCCGCCATCTCTCCAGAAATTGCCGCCGCTGAGCGAGACACCCGAATCCGCATCGGCACCGCGCCGGAGCACGCCACGCACGTTGGCATCGGGCACGGGATCCGGCAGCATGATCACGGCATAACCCGCGGTCTCCGGTACCACCAGGTCCATGGTCCGGTCCTGATCCGTGACCGGCCGCGTGATCGTGATGTTGTCGGGAGTCTCGACCGGCAGCCGGAGACCCGTTGAGAAGTTGATCAGATAGTCCGGAAAGCCGTCCCCGTTCCGGTCGATCAGACTGTAAGCATCATCAGGATCGTCGGCATCCGGGAAGAGCCCATCCTGCTGGATGATGTGCGTGCTCACCTCACGGATCAGCGGATTGAGGTCGATGCCCCTGTAACTCAGGTGCGTCATCTCGGCTGAAAAGTCGACGAACGCACCGTCCAGAGTCGAGGTCATCAGCCAGTAGCCGTGCGCGGTGTCCTGCGGCCCGATATCGCCCAGCGCAAGCCGGAACGTGTCGCCGTCATGCCCACCGAATGAGCTGTCGATGATGGCAAAATCCACGAGCAGGCCGGATTCATTCTCCACGATCCGGGGCTGAGCCGAGTCGATGGTCAGGTTTCTGGCCACGCCATGGCCGGCATTTTCTACCCACAGGCCCAGCCGGAAGGGCTCGCCGGCCTGGACCTGTTCAGGCACGTAGTAGTGCAGGTGCAGTTCAGGCTGAGGATGGACGGTGATCTCGACCGCGTTGGTCTGTGTCTGCCGCAGGCGGCCGTCGACGTAGTAGGTCATTACGGCCCGGACCCAATACGACTGACCTGAGAGTTCGGTTCCCCCCAGACCGTCACCGGGGATCAGAATCCATCTGCCGTCCATCGACGCAAGCGCCGGCAGACTCTGGCTACCGTCGACCGCCCCGATTCCCGACAGGTCCGGTGGGACGATGAAGAAGCGATCGGTCACATCACGGCCCTGGTCATCCATGACACGGGGATGGATCGAGAGGCCGGTCAGGGGTTCGTGGCGCCCGTTGGTCAGCTCCAGGCGGGCATCGAACCCCTCCCGTTCGAGCGTCGCGGTCTGATCGATCCGGAGGCTCACGACCTCACGGACCCCTTCGGAGGGTCGCGGGGGCAGATTGGGGAAGTTCGGCAACTCTTCGTCAGCGCCCACCGGGAGGTTGATGCTGAGCGTCAGATCGCCATGGCGAACCTGCGCTCGGGCGGGCGAGGGGTTGACAAGGGGAATCTTCCCCTCAATCTCACCATCGGCGATACGCTCGTTCGTCTGCGGGTCGAACTGCACGTAACGCCCCAGGACGCGGAAGTACGTGGTCCTGCCGTCAAGCACCTCGTAGTCACCTTCGGCAATGCCGAATCCCACCGTGGCCGTACTCTGAGGCGCCATGTCGCCGATGTCGCCGAAGGAAAAGACGGTCACCCCATCGACGCCGACTACCTCAACGGTGACGTCCTGGAGCTCGATCAGGTTGGGATTCACGATGATGAGTTGATCGGACCGCGGGGCCTGCATCTCGTGCGGCACCGTCACCCAAGGGGGCAGGAACACGAACTGGGGCTTGGGGATGTCAGTGGCGAAATCCAGGTCCAACGTGATCTCATATCGGTCCTCAATGATGACCGGCTCGACCGTCCACGTGTACGTGAGGGGCGCTGCCGTCATGGTCACCGCAGCGATCTGCCGCTCAGTCTGCGGCATCACCTGCAGGCTGCCATCCAGCCGCTTGTGGCCCGGCGCCGCGATCGAATAGTCGTACTTGCCGATGGAGATGTTCTCAAACGTCGCGAACCCCTGATGATCGCTGGTGGCAAACAACGTGTTGCGGTAGCTCGCCGTCGTCCCGTCACCGAAGACAGCCAGCAACTCATCCTGCCCGACCAGGCGAATCTCGGCGTTCGGCACCGCCTCGCCGATATCATTGACCACAGCGAACACGACGGTCCCGATCTGGGCCGTGCTCACCTCCACCGAGAGAATCATTTCCGCGTGACTCGTGCCATCGCTGGCCACGATACGATCCGCGTAAAGGCCGGGGCTCAACTCCGCCGGGGGGCTCACCGTGATGTCAATCGTCGTCACCTCACCCGGCGCCAGGGTATCCTTGGCCGGCGCGCTGAGGCTGACCCAGGGAAGGATCTGTGGCGGCACAAGATCGATTGCCGCCATCGTCCCCAGCCCTGTATTGGTCAGCGTCATCTGCGTGGTCAAGCGCTCCCCGGGCCGGACGGCGACCTGCACTTCGCTCCTGTCGAAACGCGGCGCGGGCACCGCCTCCCGGAACCTGAAGGAGATCGTGGCCTCCTCGGCGACCCCCTCGACCGACTCGAAGCGGATTCGATAACTCGCCGTGTCGGGGGCATCCTCCGGAATCTGCCACTCAAGACGCAGCGGGACCGATGCGCCCGGCAGCAGCGCGTCCGGGATGGCGGCGCTCAGCGTCACCGGCACACCGTTGCCCGTGTCATCGATAACGGTCACCGTGCCGCCATGCAGCGGGTCATCGGAGGGATTGCGGAGCGTCAGGGTCTTGCGGAACGTCTGATTGGTGATCGTCTCCACGCTCATCCGTCGCGGCGTGAGGTCCGCCGCCAGGATCGAGAACTCGGCATAGCCTGATGTGCCGACGGTCCGCGAGGTCGTGAAGGCCTCGACGTTGAAGGTACCCACATCCCCGCGCAACGGATGGAAGGTGTGGCTGAAGTTGCCCCAGGCATCCGTGAAAGTGGTGAATCGTCGCGTGTTCTGGTCGAAGAGGCTGCCGACCAGACCCAGACCCGGCACGGCCTGCGTGCCTTCGCCGACCAGCAGATGGACCTGCGCAAAGGGCATGGGTTCGCCGCCGAGCGTTTCGAGCTGCCCGGTGATGGTGATCGGCTCGCCCCGCAGGTAAACGTCCCGATCGGTCGTCAGCGAGAAGTTGACCTCCTCGATCACGGTCAGTACCAGCATCTTCGTGGCCGTGTCCACCCCATCGGTCGCCGTGATCGAGACCGTGTAATTGCCCGTGCCGAAATCCATCAGGTCGATGGAGGCATGGAATGTGCCGTCCGCGGCGCGGAACGTCATCGGCTCGTCGTCCAGGATCGACTGGCCATCGCGGCTCACGCTGACCAGCGTCTCCAGCCCTGTCTGCGGTCCGACGGGCTGGCCGGCGAAGCTGCCCCGGGTGACGGTGGCGACCATCTCGGCCACCTGCCGGCTGGTGTACACGAGCAGACCGAACTCGTCCAGGCCGGCGCCCGGTGTATCGACCGAAAGAACGAAGTTGTCGCCGACATAGAACGTGCCATCCGCCACGGTCAACTGGTTGTTGTCTTCATTCTCCTCGCGAACCTGGTTGTGGATGTCCACCGCCGCGGTGAGTGTGTGGCCGACACCGGGTTCAACGTCGACACGCCAGGGCAGCGCAAATGTATGCGATGCGTGGCCGGTGAGTCGGGGCAGCTCCTGAACGGCGATCGTGTCGCCGTTCATGTAAAGGGCGAAGACGAAGGTGTCGAGTGTGGTCACCGCGGAAAGATTGGACACCGTGGCGGTGAAATACACCGTATCCCCGTACTTCGGGTCGACGGGCGCAAACTGGACATCGCTGACGACCAGATCCGGGTAAAGAATGGTCAGCTCCGGCACATCGACCGCAAGGCTGTTGTTGCTCCTGTCGGCTTCAAGCACGGCACCGGCTTCATCCACGACCACGGTTGCCACGTGGGAGCCGGGAGTGGCCGGGGTCTTCATGGTCACGGTCCGGGTTGCGTTCGCACCCAGGTGCGACAGCTCGCGCGAACCGATGAACTCACCATTGAGGTAGAAACTCACCTCGAACCGCTGATCCACCGGTACATCGGAGCTGTTGCGGATCGTTGCGGCGATGTCCAGAAGCGTGCCATCGGAAACCACCGACTGGTCAGGATGTACCGTGACGTCTGTCACCTCGAGGTCGGGATACAGCAGCTCCAGCGCGGGCAGGGGGAGGGTCTGCTCATTATTCGCTTTGTTGAGCTCAACCACACGGCTGACCGGCCCATCGGCCACGACCCGCAGCGTCTGTTCACCGGCGCGCGGCAGGAAATGGAACGTCAGCTCCCGGCTCGTGCCGGCCCCCAGATGGGCGACGTGCTGACGCGTGACCATCTCCTCACCCAGATACAGCGTTACCCAGAAGTCCGCGGCATCGGCCGTGCCGTCGTTGACCAGTGTCGCCGTTGCCTCAATCGGCTGTTGGCTGCTGACCACCGTTCCGTTCAGGTCGACCGCGAGGTTCTCGATCGCAAGATCGGGGAAATAGGTCTGCTGAAGTGTCAGCGTGACCTGGCGGCGATTGTTCGTCTCATCGATTTCGATCACGTTATTCTGGATGTCATCGGCCACCACCTCCAGCGTGTGCTGCCCCTTGGTGGCGGTCCAGTTGAACGCGACCTCGACGCTGTCGCCCGGCGCCAGCAGCTCGTTGATGCGCTGATAGCCACGGTACTGGCCGTCGATGTAGAATCCGACAAAGAAGCCCTGGCCGGTCGGACCATTGCCCATGTTGGCGATCGTGCCCGTGATCGTCAGTTCGTCCCGTTCCTGCGGATCCAGCGGCGTCCAGGTCACGTCGCTTACCACCAGGTCGGCCCGTGTATCGTGAACGACAACCTCGACCGTGTCGGCCGCCGTCGCTCCGCGGTTGTCGGTAACGGTCAGGGTGGCCAGATACGTTCCCGGTTCCTGGTAGGCGTGCGTGGTGGCTGCCCGTTCGGACGACGCCCCATCCCCGAAATCCCAGTGGTAGCCGACAATCACGCCATCGGCATCGTGCGAGGCGGCGGCGTCAAATGCGATCGCCGTGTTCCAGTCGCCCTCGCGAGGTTCGCCCGCAACGGCCACGGGCGGAATGTTCACGATCACGTCCAGGTCAGCCTGTTGGTTGTCCGGATTGACATCCACGGGCGTCACATCGCCCAACACCGCCGTCAGCCGCTGTTCGCCCGCCTCCTGGGGTGTCCACGAGAACGCAACCTCATCCATCTGCCCGGCCGCCAGGCCGATCGTCTGGGTGGCGAGCAACTGACCTTCCGGACCATCCAGGTAGAGGTAGACGACCGCTTCGGCACTGGCCGGACCGGCGTTGGCGATCCCGACCCGCACCTGCGTTGCCCGTCCCAAGACCGGCGATGCGGGCTCGACATGGATCGTCTCCACGGACAGGTCCGCCTCGGCCGTGGCCACGTTCGATCCCAGCGGCGAAGCCCCGGATTCGTTGCCGGCCTGGTCCACGGCAGTGATGCGGTAAAAATAGCTCACGCCATCTTCCAGACCCACATCGCGGAAGCTGGGCACGCCTGTGGAGCCCACCAGCGCTCCGTCCGCCGCAGGATACGTCGAGCGGTAGATGTTGTACCCGGCGAGGTCGGTCTCGGTGTTGGCTATCCAGCTCAGGTCGAGCGTGCCACCGCGGCGGGGATTCTCCACCACCGGTGCACTCGGCGCTGCCGGCGGTTGGCGGTCGATGGTGTAGGTCTGCTCGGCGCTGGCGGTGTGCCCGGCCCCATCCACCGCCGTCACCTGGACCACATAGATGCCGTCGGGCAGGCCCGCCGCATCCCAGGTCACCGTCCCCTCCCACCGATTGTCCACCACGCGCTGCGGGGATGCATCGGTGCCGATGAGCTCGAAATCCCCCGTGCCCAGCAGCGCCGCCTCGAAGTGCAACTGCTCCACCTGCACGTTGTCCCAGGCGGTGGCGCGGAGCGTGATCTGCTCCCGAAAACGCGTGCCCTCCGCCGGAGAGATCGCCTGAACAGTCGGGGCGGTGGTGTCGGCCAGGGGCTCGCCCCACAGCACCTCGGTGGGTTCGCTCCGATTGCCCAGATCATCCACCGCCACGACCCGGTAGCCGTAGCTCCGCCCCAGCGCGACATCAGCATCGATATGGACCGTCGAGGTGGTCTGCGGAATCAGTACGGTCCACGCCCCGCCATCCTCGATGCGGCTCAGCTCGTAGTGATCGAAGTCCGCCGCGACCACCGCGTTCCATGCGACCACCAGCGCACCCTCTTCCGGCCGGATGCGCAGCGCCTCGGGCGTCGCCGGGGCCTCGTGGTTCACACGGTAGTTTCGCTCCATCGAACCCGCATTCCCCGCCGCATCGTAAGCAGTCACCCGAACCACATAGTCGCCGCCGGGCAGCCCGCTCACATCCCATGTGACCGACGGCCCCTCGCCGATCGACTGCCAGTCGGTCTCGCCGGCGGGGCGGTATTCGAACGCGTAGGCCACCACGCCCACGTTGTCCGTCGCCGAAGCCGACAGTTCGATCACCGTCGCCGATCGGTAATCCGCCCCCGGCTGCATCCAGAGCACCTGCGGGGGCGTGACATCCCCCAGCGGCGAGATCACGACCTCGTTCGAAAACGCGCTTCGGTTGCCAACCTGATCGAACGCCGCCACCACGTAGTGGTACGTCTCACCGGGCTCAACCTGCGAATCCACAAACGTCGTCTGGGTCAGTGCCCCGCTGACCGGCTCGTACGCCCCCCCGGCCTCGATGCTGCGAAAGACCCGGTAATGACTTGTATCCGCTGATGGCGATGCCGCCCACGAGAGGGCCGCGCTGAACTCGATGCCTTCACCGGTCAGCGTCACGGCTTCGGGCGGTGTGTTGTCCACCACGTATTGCTGAACCAGCGGCTCGCTGACATTGCCCGCCGCATCCTGCGCGGTGATGCGAACCCAATACGGTCCATCCTCCAGCGCTGTCGTATCCCAAGTCAGCTCGCCACTGGCATTGCTGCCCAATGCGGCCCACACTTCGCCGTCCGCGGAATACTCGAACACGTAGTCGCTGACACCCACGTTGTCCTCGGCCAGGGCCGACAGCGTTGTCGACGCTCCGATCCTGAGCCCCGACACCGGATGCAGGTGGATCATCTGCGGCGGGGTCGTGTCAATGATCAGGGGCAACGTGGCACTGAGGACATTGTTGTCCTCATCCAGCTCGAAAACCTCACCCGCCGGGTCGGCGATCACACGCAGTTCATGCACTCCCGGCGTGGCGATCCATTCCTGGACCACCTCGATGGATGCACCCGCCGCCAACTCCTCGATGCGCTGCTGGCCGATCGCTTCCCCACCGATCTCAAACCGCACATCGAACCCACCGGCCGCGACCGGACCGGTGTTCGTGATCCACGCGCGAAGCGGGACCGTCGCCCCATCGTCGATCGCATCGGGCCAGGTCAGCTCGGCGATGGCCAGATCGGGATACGGCGCCAGGCTGGATGTCACCACCGTGCTGGCGGCATTGTTGTCGGCCGCTGTGCCCTCCGCGTTGTGCTCGAACACGCGGTCGCCGGCATCGGCAATCACCTCAAACTCGATCTGGCCCACACCGGCCTCGCCATCGGGCAACCGCACGATCGCGCTGCGCTGGACCGTCTGGCCGGGTGCCAGGGGCTGGAGCGAGCCTTCATAGGGGTGCAGTTCGCTCACCAGCAACTGGCCCGTGTCCAGGTTCCGCACAAGCACCCGGTCGTCCCAATCGACGGCCACCGCCGCCTCGCCCTCGTTGCTCACCGTCCAGGTGACCTCGACCTCCTGGCCCGAATGCAGCGCCGTCGGCCCCACCTCAAGGGCACTGAGCACCAGGTCCGGGTAATCGGCCAGCGTGGTGGTCATTTCCCGCTTGGCGATGTTGTTCTGTGCGGATGTGCCCTCCTCATTGTGTTCGGGGATCGCGCCGAACGCATCGACCGTCACCCGGACCTCCCACTGACCGACGCCCGCCGGCCCATCGGGCAGCTCGAAGGTGAACTGCCGATGGCGCTGCTCGCCCGGCCCCAGGGCCCCCAGTTGATCCGCATCGTACGCGAGGACCTGGTCGAGCAGGGTTTCACCGGTATCCTCATGCACCACGGTCACCCGGTCATGCCAGCTTGCTCCCGTCGTGCCGCTGCCGATGTTGACGTTGGCCCAGCTCACCGTGACCGCAGCGCCCGATTCGAACCCCGGTTCCGCCGTCACCGCAAGATCCTGCACCGTCAGGTCCACGGCGCGCACATCCACATCCATGCTGAAGACATCGGCTTCCGTTCCGTGCGCTCCATCCTGCAACTGGTCCATGGCGTTGCCGGCCAGGTCGCGGATGTTCGGCCCGATGCGCAGGGTGTACGTCCCGTGCACGTGCTGGTCGTTGAACCGGACCTCGAATCGATCGTCAGCCAGCGCCACGATCCACACCGCCGCCACCTCACTGCCGTCCGGCCGCACCAGCACCGCATCATCGGTGGTGAACGTCGATGCATCGATCGGCTCGCTGAACGTGACTTCAAACCTCGACAGCGGCGGGTCCACCTCGCCCATCGGCTGGCCCGAGGTCACGCGCGGACCGGTCAGGTCGAGCGTGAACCTGCCCACATGCTGGACCTGCAGCTCGTTGCCGTTCGGATCGGTGATGGTTGGACCGATCACGAACGTGTAATCCCCATCGACGTGCACCTCCGGCAGCACCACCGCGAACGAGAGCACATCCACCTGCTCGATGGCCATCTGCTGCGGATCGACCGCGCCCTGCGGACCCGTGAAGTGGACATCATCCACGGTGAACGATGCCGGATCGATCGGCTTGTCGAACCGCAGCTCGAGCCGGGTCACCGGCTCGTTCCACAAACCCGCCGGCGAACTGGTCACCACCAGCGGGCCGGCATCCGCATCCACCACCGTCTCGAGGGTCAGCCCCGCCAGCCCGTAGCGCAGGTCGAACGACCGCCCGAACGCCTGCTCGATCCCCCTCACCTCCGCGAAAAGCCCCTCCAGGTCCCCGTACTCGACCACCCGGAACACATCACCTTCAAGGGGGATAAACCCATCCACAACGGCCACATCCAGCAGACCCCCGAGCACGGCCGTGCCGTTGACTTCGAGGACATCGTGCTCCGCGCCGGCCTCTGTGCCGCCAAGCCGGATATTCAGTGCTGCATCCGCGGCCTGCGTGTAATCGCCGGTCACGACGACGCGGCCGAAGTCCGATCCCTCCCCGATCTCGATCAGAGTATGGTTGATGAGGGCACCATCAACCGTGCCGAAACCGCGCAGGCTGCCGCCTTCGAGGCTGACCGTCCCGGCTTCAAGCGTACCGCCTTTGAGGATCAGTTCGCCGGCCAGTTGCCTGTAGGTGCCCGGGTGAACGACCCGCCCCAGACTGCCGACACGAAGGTCGCCGGTCTGCTCGAAGGTCGCCGGAAGCTTCAGCCTGCCCCCATCCCGCGCGATCAGCGTGCCTTCGTTGACCAGGTCCGTAGTGACGCTCAGCGTCCGGCTGGACGTCCCGCTTTCGATCGTGCCCAGGTTGGTCAACTGCTGGTTCGCGCGCACGCTATGAATCAGCC
>JAFIFY010000190.1 GCA_020831765.1 Phycisphaeraceae bacterium
GCAGGAAGCGGGTCAAAGCGGGCTTGAGTTGAAGAATCGTGTCAGCATCCATGCCGAAGGTCTCCTTGCGGGGGAACTCCCACAAGTTGCCTTCGGACAGGAAGATGCGAAAACTTGAGCTTTTTTAGCGTTGTAGTACTACCTCAAGCAGGAAATATACGAAGACCCGGCCTTGCAGGCCCGAAACTGCGAGCTGCTCCAGGAGATCATCCAACGCAGCGATCCTTCACTGACCGTTTCACACGCTTCACCCAGCGACCTGAGCTTTCCCCAACCCGATTGAACGAGGTAATCCATGAACTCCCATGCCCTGCCCCTGGCCATCACCGTCTGCATGCTGCTGATCGGTTGCGTCTGCTCCCTGACCATGGCCGACCCACCGCGGCGCGGCCGCAGCGCCCCGCCCGACCAGCAGCCCCGAAGCCAGCAACAGCCCGCCGACCAGCGCAGAGGTCAGCAGCAACCCGCCGCGCAGGCCCGGCCGCATCCTCGACTGGTCTTTACCGCCGAGGAGATTCCCGCCATTCGACGCTTCGCCCAAACCGAAGAAGGACGGGTGATTCGCCAAGCGCTCGACCATGCCCTGACGATCGAACAGGATGATGGCATCGTCATCGGTTCCCATGCCGCCGGTGAAGCCCTTCTGTTTGTCCTGACCGGCGATGTCGAGCATGCCCGGCGGTCCCGGGCGATCGTCGAGCGCGCCATGGCCGGTGTACCGCACAACCAGACTCCGCCACTGTGGAACGCCAGCAACTTCAAGATGATCTACCGCACCAAGGCGGCGGTCGATGTCGCCCTTGCTTATGACCTCTGCTACGACGCGTGGCCCGAGGACTTCCGCCAAAAGGTCGCCGGCGAGCTGGCCCGGCTGGCCGCCGAGTTTCTTCGGGGCGGGGGCGAGGGATTCAATCGCCAGCCATCGAGCAACTGGGTCGGCAACACCAAGGCGGCGGGTGGATTTCTGGCGCTGGCGGTGCGAGGCGATCCGGGTGTGGATGAACAGATCAACGCCGTGGCCAACCGGGCGCGACGGGAGTTCTTCGGATGGGTCAGCCAGGCATTCGGCACGCGCGGCTGGCCTCAGGAAGGATTCAATTACCTCCGCTACCCCATGACGACCAGCGGCTTTCAGTATCTTCAGGCACTGACCCTCTCCGAGCGCCGGGATGTGGTCCGGGGCAATCACGCCCAATGGATCATGCCACTGTACATCACCCACCTCGTGCCGCCGATCACCGCCGATGATCCCCCCTACCTGCCCTTCTTCGGCCTGAGCTATCGCTTCACCGGCCGGGATGTGACCGGATTCGAAATGCTCTACGAACGCACGCGATGGCGGAGCGGCGACACGGTCATGGCCCTGGGATCCGCCTCGGCACAATACCGTCCGGCAGCGCTCTGGACGATTCGCAATGTCGTCGGCCTCGAAGGCGACCGCACGTTCGATATTTACAAGCCCGCCGATGCCATCTACGCCATGGCCAACCTGGCCCGTTACGCCGATGTCGATTCGCGGAATCCGGGCGAGGTTCTGCCGCGCATGATGGCGGATGATGAAATGGGCTACTACGTCTTCCGGAACCGATGGCGGGATTCGAACGATTCGGTCGCGGCGTTCCAGATGAATCTCCGGCCCCGCCGCGCCACCTATTCGTTTCAGGATGCCGGAAGCTTCCGCATCTACAGCTTCGGCACCCGTTGGGCCGAGCAGGCCAGCCGCAAGGATCGCGACTGGTCGCGCGAATCCGGTATCAACCGTGCCATGGAAAACGTGGTCCAGATTCCCGATACCAATGGCTGGCCCGGCGGTCGGCGCATCGCCGCTGAACTCAACGAGCACGGCGGCGTCCTGAGCGTGGATATCTCCGCGGCTTACAGTCGTGGCCAGCGTCTGGTCGATGCCCAGCCCGGTGATGTCAAGGCCGTCCGCGGCTTCGCCGTGGATTACTCCGGGCAAAGCGGGGCCGATGGCTTATATGTGGTGACCGATCGGTTCGTGGGGCCGGGCGAGAAGACCTGGGTCATGCACACCGGCGGCCAGCCCCAGCGCGAGACCGACGGCTTCTCGATTCGCGGCCGCGACGGCGCAAGAATGCGGGCCTGGGTGCTCGCGCCCTCGGAGTTCACCATCAACTTCGGCCCCGGCCAGGAAACCCGGGCCATCGAAATCACCGGCGGCGATGATTTTTTCATCGTCATGGCCGTCAATCAGGATGGCAAGGCCCCGGATGTGACCATCTCCGGTAAGGGGTTGAACTCAAACATCGAGATGGGCGGGCAACGCATCCGATACGTCGAGGATCGCGTGGTGATTTCCAAGAAGAGCGAACAATAGAACCCGCCCCAATGGCCGGTGCGGCATGGAGCCGGACATCGAGCGATGAGAGAAGTTCAGCCGGTGGAAGTTTGAATGAATTTCCGGTACTCGACAATCCGAACGCTTGCCGAAGATTGCACCGACTTGAAGGCCTCCAACATTATCTCAAGGGCGCGGCCGCGGCTACGATTGCCTGAACCGGATCCAAGGATCGGAAAAGCCACCGACTCGAAACGATGCTGATTCACCAGAGTCATGGCCGAGTGAACCGAACCGCTGATCGACCGTCCGGTGGCAAACCACAGCAGGTTGATGCCGGCCACGTGGATAATCGCCTTTTGAGGAAGCAGTCCGGAACCAGTCAGCACTGCTCCACCCAGCGGGATTGGCCCATGTTTCGCCAACTCACGAAACGGTGCGGTGCCGGCTTTTCGCTTGATGGCACCGGAAACACCCTGAGGCAGGAGCAGCCACCACGGGATGACATTGCGATTCCATGCGTTGACGATGACCTCAACGTCCTGATCGAGCAGGTCACCTTGGACGATCCGCGGGGTCATGATGCGAGCAAGGATAGCCGCTGGTGCTTGCTGGTAACTCCATGACAACACCCCGGAGGATGGGGCGTGGCGTTGTCTCATTGACGGGAGGCATCACAACAAGGCAGTTGGGCCAAGTACAAAAGTCAGCTTCCCCCGATTCAACGCACGGAACACCCATTCACAAAATTCATCCCTGCTCAACTGAAAAGTTGCCAGCGACCTAAAGTGCCGTGCCAAAGTCGGGACGGGCCGGTTCTTGGACCGTGTTGAAGTCAGGCGATGCCGGCGCCCCCTGAGCCACATTCGCCGAGGAACACCTCAAGACACACCACCAACGCACGCCCCGCTGCGAACCAGTTCGTGGATGTAGTGAATCTTTCGGGCGATGGCGTCGGTGATGACCTCGGGCACCAGATCGGTCAGGCCCATGGAGCGGTTCATCTCGTTCATGACCAAACCCAGGTGGCGGTAATGCTCGATCATCAGGTCGAAGTCACCGGCCACGCCCGGGCCGCCCAGGCCCATGTTCGATGCGGTGTCCAGCACGCTGATCATGTCCAGATAGGTGGCGAATGTCTCGGCGAAATCCTCCCAGGGATGCATCGTCGCATAGGCCGAAACGTACGCGCCACGCCAGTCCGCCATCGGGCCGTTCTGGTAATACCACTGCATCGCCTGGCCGTAATCCACCGCGCGATGATCACCAAAGACCCGAGCGCACCTGTCTTCATCGTGGTTATAGACGAGTAATTGCCAGAAGTAATGGCCGATCTCGTGACGCAAGTGCCCGATCAGGGTTCGATGCGCTTCCTGGAAGTCCACACGAAGCCGTTCGCGCTCGACATCATCGGCTTCACGGATGTTGATGGTGATTCTGCCATTGTCGTGGCCGGTAAAGACCCGCTCCACTTCGCCCATGGATTGCCACGTCCGATCGGTGACCACCTCATCTTCCAGAAAATCGAACGACAGCGGCAGTGGGCAAGCACTGCCCGGGCCGCCATAGGGCACGCCGATCAGGTCCATGCTGTAAAGCAATCGGCGTTTGGCCACCTCCAGCCGATACCACTTCTCATGATTGCCGGGCTTGGACAGGTCGGGAATCGTCACCGTCAACGCGCAGTAATCACACAACGCATCCCCCGCCATCGGCGCGGCGGTTCCATCCGGCCCCGTCACCACAACCAGACACCGATTGCAGACATTCCGGACGGCGTAGTTGTGGCACTTGGCCAGCATCGTGCCACACCGGGCATTGCCGCACCGCCAGAGGTCCGGTCCCGCCGGCTCCAGTCCGACGATCGCGCGGCAACCGGGGCACCATCCCGAGTGCCGGCCGCAGCCAAGGCACTGGCTGTTCTCGAAATAGAGGCGATTACCACAGATACAGTTGAAAGTCTTCATTGGTGCAGCTCCGAATCGCTTGCGCCGCCGCGTGTCCGGGCGTCGTCCCCAAGCCCGGCATCCATCGCCCGGGGTGCGACGCCAGGCCCGCAATTTCCGCTCACCGCCGGGAATCCCGATCGGCGGACAATGCAATCCTTTTGAGCCGAAACGGAGTATCCGGCCCGATGATTTCAACCCGGAGCCACCCCGCAAGTGTGTCGGCAAGGGTAATTTAGCGCACCAGCCCCACTTCAGGGGCTTGCAGGCGGTTGAATACCGGCCGATCCGATCCTACACTGTTCGATTCCGCATTCCAAAGCGGGGCGATCTTTCCGGTTCGGTTCCCCGGGATCGCATCGCGCACTCGTTCGAATGCGTTGCGTTCGCTCTCCATGGAGTATACCTGTGGCCGCTAAGAAATCCCGGTCGCCCGCGACCTCCGGTACGAAGAAGACCAAGAAGAAGGCCGCCAAGAAGAAGGCCGCCGCCAAGTCCGGAACGACTTCCTCAGTCAAGGCGAAATCCACCGCCGCGTCCAGCGCGGCCAAGCGGGCCCCCAAGTCCCCGACGACGACCGGGACATCGGCGAGCAAGAAGAAATCCGCCACCTCCAAGGCGGCCAAGGCATCGGCCACCAAAAAGGCCGCCAAGAAGACGACCCGCAAGAAAGCTCAGGCTTCAAGGCCGGCCGCCGCCACCGCCAAGCCCGCCGAAGAGAAAAAGGCAACCGATTCGCCCAAGCCCAAGACCTCGCGACGGAAGACCGCCAAGACCAGACCCCAGCCGGCGATCGTCGCCCCGGTTCAGCGGCCCGAGTCCATCATTCCCGAGGAACCGCCCACCGAGGAGCAACTCAAGAAGGTCAAGACCGGGTTGTCCAAGGCGGATTTGGAAAACTACCGCACCGTCCTCCAGGAGCATCGCGCCGAGATTGTCGGCGATGTCGCGGCGGTGACCGAAGACCAGAACAACCGCGGGGGAAATCTGTCGAACCTGCCGTTCCACATGGCGGATGTCGGCTCGGACAATTTTGAGCAGGAGTTCACCATGGGACTGCTCGAATCCGAGAAGAAGCTGCTGGCCGAGATCGAGGACGCCCTGATCCGCATGGACAAGGGCTACTACGGCGTGTGTGTGGAGACGGGCAAGCCGATCGCCCGGGCGCGGCTCGATGCCAAGCCCTGGGCCAAGTACTGCATCGAGGTGGTCCGCGAGAAGGAACGCCGGGGGCTGATCTAGCCGCCCGGCGGCCGGCCAACCGCCCTGAATCCAGGCCTCGCCCGCCAACCGAGGGTACCGCGCTATGGTTCCCATGGAGCACAAGCCGATGAAGACCGACTCGCCTCCAGCCTGGCGAAGCCGCAATGCGCTGTTGCTGTTCGCGACCGTGACCGTGATCGTGTTCGCCGCGGACATGGTCAGCAAGTATCTCTCCTTCCGCTGGGTCGCGCCGGTTCCCGTCCGCATGGGAACGCCCACGCCCGACCGCCAACCGGTCATCGAGATCCAGAAGGCCGACGGCCAGTGGGTCGTCTCACCACCCTATGCCGCGGATCATCCCGGCACGGCCCTGCCCACGCATCGCGGCCGCAACGTGATCCCCTATGTGCTCGACCTGCACCTGATGATCAACACCGGCGCGGTTTTCGGCATCGGCCAGGGTCGCCAGGGCCTGTTCATCATGATGAGCATCGTGGCCACGGCGGTGATCGGCTGGTTCTTCTACCGAAGCCGGGCCAATGAGCGATGGGTTCACCTGGGGCTGGGGCTGCTGATGGCCGGAGCGTGGGGCAATCTCTATGACCGCATGGCCTACGCCGGCGTTCGCGACATGTTCCACCTGTTTCCGGGCGTTCACCTGCCGTTCGGCCTTTCCTGGCCGCGCGGCTCCACGGAGCTTTATCCCTGGATATTCAATGTCGCCGATGTTGCGCTTCTGGCCGGCGTGGCGATCCTGCTGGTCTATTCCTGGCACGCCGACCGGCAAGCACGAAAGCGCGCAGCAGCCCAAGATTGAGCGGCCCCTCGCCGCCGCGCTCGGGATGCCACTGCACGCCGATGTAAAAATCGCGATCGGGATCGTCCAGCATTTCGATCACCCCGTCTTCGGCCCGGCCCACGATGCGAAGCCGCCCGACATCGCTGATGCCCTGATGATGATTCGAAATCACCTCAAACGTTGAGGGTTCAGCCGCGGCTTCAAGCCATGCCGGCCGGTGTTCGAGCCGGATGCCATGGCGGCGGTCATCCTGGTGCGTCGGTGCCGTGGGCAGGCGATCGGGCAGATGCTGATCGATCATGCCGCCGGCGTGCAACGCCATGAACTGGGCCCCGAGACAAACCCCCAGAACCGGGCGCGAATCACAAGCGTCCAGCCGCCCGAGCAACGCCATTTCGAACGCCTGGCGCTGTGGATCGACCAGCTTCGCTTCCGGGTGCGTCGTCACGCCGAACGGCTCCATCCGCGGATCGTTGCCACCGCTGAGTAGCCATCCATCACAGATCGCAAGCCACGCATCCAGATTCGCCTCGATCGGCGGAACCGGCACACCGATGCCCCCCGCCGCATCGATCGCATCGAGATACGTCTGGGAAAGCTCGAATCGACGGCGGCCGCTTTCGCTTGATGCGATCTGCATGGTGATGCCGATCAGGGGCCGATCCGATGTCAGATCTTGGATGACCATTTGCAGAATCCAGCCCCTGCCGCCCCATCTCGACGGCCCTTCGATGGCCCGCGAACAGGGAAAATTTCGCCGCCGCCGCGCGGCCATACGGGTTGGAGTTTACACTGTCGGCATGTTCACCGGCATCGTACAGACCGTCGGCAGGATCGAACAGCGCATCGAACGGCCCGGAGGCGTGCGGCTGCTGATCCGCCCCGAAAACTGGAACCATCGCGCTCAACCGGGCGAGAGTATCTGCATCAGCGGTGTCTGCCTCACGCACGCCCCGGAAGCCGATAAACCGGAATCCGGCCGTGCCGAGGATCCACAGGTACTGGCCTTTGATGTGATCCGCGAAACCCTCGACCGTTCCATGCTCGGTTCACTCCAACAGGGCGACCATGTCAATATCGAGCCTTCACTTCGAGCCGACAGCCTGATCGCCGGCCATTTCGTCCAGGGCCATGTCGATGCCTGGGGCACAATCGTTGACATCACCCAGTCGCCCGAGGAATGGCGCATGCGAATCGAAGCGCCCGCGAGCCTTCGCCCTTACGTCATTCCCAAAGGTTCGATCGCCGTCGATGGCGTCAGCCTCACCGTGGCGGCCCTGGATGATCCATCCGGTGCCGGTGCGAGCTCAACCTTCGGGTTCGAAATCGCCCTGATCCCCACGACGCTACAGATCACCACGCTTGGCACGCGTAAGGTGGGCGGTACGGTGAATCTGGAGGCCGATTCCATGGCCAAGACGGTGGTCCAGTGGCTGGAACTGCGCTTCGGCGCCGCGGGTGAACACTCCGGGGGCGCGGGCACTTCCGGGGGCGGGGGCGCTTCCGGGGGCGGGGCGCAGACACCCGCGGGCGGCCTGACCCTGGCCGATCTCCAGCGCGCCGGCTTCCAGCCGCGCGGCGGTATCAACGACTCCTGACTTCAACACACGGCTGAGACGCGTTCATAAGTCCTTGTTTGACAGGGGGTGGATTCTGGAAATGGGTGTCCCGCGCGTCAGATTGGGGGGCGTCCGTGCCATGAACCCCGCCTTCCAATCAGTTGGCCACGTTGTCGTGCTGGGGTAGTGAATACCCCACTTGATCATTCGCTATCCGATGGAGATGCATCAGGGCCCTCGGGCGATGCGCGGCCAGCGGAGTCGGCCGATCGTCGAAGCGCTGATCGAGTGGGGCGAGGTGCAGGCGGCCGATGCATTGCCCGAAAGCGGCTTGGGCGAGGCGGTCCATTGCGTGCTCAACCAGACCGAAACGCTGACTCGTTATCTGGATGATGG
>JAFIFY010000174.1 GCA_020831765.1 Phycisphaeraceae bacterium
GACGAACTGTTCGATCGTGCGGCGGGGCTGGACGAGGCTGAAATGGACGCCTCTGAGGGCGATTCTGCCGCCAGCGCGCTGCGCCAGGCGCAGCGCGCGCGCAGCGCAGAGGGCCGAATTGTCGCAAAAATAGGAAAAAGGTCGGAAAACGTCCAATCTCCTAATCCATTATCTTGCGTTGACTTGCGCCTAAATTCACCTGGCTTCGTGACGCAAAATAAGGGTGACCGAGGGGATTCGAACCCCCGACCCCCTGGACCACAACCAGGTGCTCTAACCGACTGAGCTACGGTCACCATCGATTCGGGAACGCAGCAGACTAGATGCGTCCCGGCGGGATGTCAAGCGATTGTCGCCAGCGTGTCGCCACCATTATCGCCTGGATCGGGCCGGTCTGCCGCGCCTTGGGGCGATTGCCGGCTGGCGGTGCGATGACGAGGCAATGAGGCTACAATCGCGCCGAAACGTGGACCTGGCGAGCCGACTAAAACCATGCCCAAGCCGAATCTCGATCATCCCTCCTTGCCCCTGGTCAAAAAAGCCTTCGGCGGTACCCGACTGCTGGCTACGGAGTTCCGCGGTGATACCACGCTGGTGGTTCCCGCTGAGCACCTGCATAAGGTTATGGCATTTCTGCGAGATGATCCCGATTGCCGCTACGATTTTCTCTCGGATGTGGTGGGCATTGATTATCTGAACTACCCGGGCAAAGGGGCGGAAAACAGCTCACCGGAGGGCCGCTTCGCCGTGGTCTACCTGCTGGTGAGTTACCCGCATAACCGACGTCTGGCGGTCAAGGTCATGCTCAACCCTACACGGGACACCTCGGGGATCGAAGAAGACCCGGCCCTGGAGGTGGACAGTGTGACCGACCTGTGGCCGGGAGCGGAGTGGATGGAGCGCGAGTGTTTCGACATGTTCGGCATCCGATTCCGCAACCATCCAGACCTTCGGCGCATCCTGACCTGGGAAAGCTTCCCGGCCCACCCGCTTCGCAAGGACTACCCGGTGAAGGGCCGAGGCGAGCGGGAAACCTATCGCGTGATCGATCGCGACAGTGCCTGAAGCACAAGATTCTTCACCCGTATTTGCCCAGTCCCGAGGTCGCTCGGGCCGGGTGTTTGATCAGCCGCTATTCGCCCATTGACACGACTCTTGCGCAATTAACAATATCTTCTTGCCCCTGACTTGCTGCGATGGACGCAAGACATTATCTTCGAATGCGCACTACTGATTCCTCTTTCGGTCGGAAGGAGATTCTTCCGGCCGCGCATCGTGTGTCTAAGTTGCGCGGCGGGCACGCTGCGGAAGGTCCGGGCTCGCTCATGGGCGGAACCCTCAAAACCCATCGCATTCGGCTGATCATGGAGCCGGACTACGGCTACTGCCGCGACATTGTCAAAGGCATCCGCAAGTTCGCGACCCATGGAAGTGGCTGGGAGTTGTTTCTCTCAAGAATGCGTGATGTTGATCCCCAGCGAACCTGGGCGACCGAACGCTGTGATGGGATCATCGGGCTGGCCGGTGGCGGACGGACGACCGAAGCAATGCTGAGCCTTGATATTCCGGTGGTCAACGTATCTTCCCGCGCTGAGACCCTGCTGTTTCCAAGTGTGATCCAGGACAATCACGCCATCGGGCACCTGGCGGCCGAACACCTGCTGGAGCGCGGCTTCACGCGATTCACGGTGGTCGGATTCAACTCGCTTCGGTTCAGTCGCGAACGACTGGAAGGATTCAGTGATCGGATCGGGCCGCTGGATATTCCGATCCGATTCATCGACCGCATCAGGCTCGAAGATTTTGACGAGGTCAGGAAACTCGAACCGCCGATGGGCGTGTTCGTCGTGACCGACTCGCTGGCGATGCGCGTCATTCATCGGCTGATCGCCGCGGACAGACGGGTTCCACATGACATGGCGGTCATCGGCGTGGACAACGACGATCTGCTCTGCGATCTGGCCGAGGTTCCCCTGAGCAGTGTTGATCCGGGTGGCGAGCGCATCGGCTACGAGGCGGCTGCGTTGCTGCACCGGCTCATCGAAGGCGAGCAATCCCCGCCGACTGAGCCCATCCGCGTTCCGCCCGCTGGAGTGGTCGAGCGGATGAGCACACAGATCATGGCGCTGGAAGACCCGCTGCTGGCCAAGACGATGGAATACATCCAGGAGAACGCCTGCCGCAGGATGACGATCTCGGACCTGGTCAAGGATCTGGAAGTTTCGCGGCGCACGCTTGAGTTGAGGTTCAAGAAGCGTTTCGGCCACACGCTGCACGAAGAAATCCGCCGCGTCCAGATGCGCCTGGCTCGAAGCCTGCTTCAGGATACGGATATACCCGTGCCCGAAGTCGCCAGGCGATGCGGTTTCTCCGACTACACGCGCTTCATCAGTGTGTTCGGCGCATTTGTCGGCAACAGCCCGGGGCGATACCGCAAACAGTACCGCCTCACATCCTGACCAACATTATTCCTGGCTTCCACGTATGCGCAGCGAGAAACCGGTGTCATCTTCCGTCGAGGTCCACCGAATTCGGATCGTGTTCAAACCCTGCCGAAGTTGAACCATCTGAATATACTCATCCTCCCTGAAGGGCCGGGCGGTGTCGGGCGTCTCCAACGTCTGTTCATCTCCGATCCAGATGCCGCCGGTGCCGGCAATGCCAGCAACCAGCCAGACTTCCTGATCGATGGCCGAATCGATGGTTGTCATGGCGAGATATACACCGCCCTTGCTTGAAACAGGGGGCCTGATCTTGGCATCGCGCGTGCGGGGATCGATGCGCACTTCATTCCAGCCCACTGAGCGGCCCAACCGATCGACCAATCGCTCCCTGACCGACAGCGGTCCCATCATCATCGAGGTCATCAGTCGTTCGGCATTCCGACGGTCCCCCACCTCGCGTGGAGCTGGGAGCGGCCCGAGGATATGCCAGAGATCAATCGACATCCACTCGCGATCGGGCAGAGCGTCCGGCCGGCTCAGGTTCGGCACAACTTGCCCCCAAAGTGGCCAGCCTTCCGACTTGCCGCGCAACGTATCGACGATCTGTACCTGGGGAACATCCAACTCCAGCGCCGGTCCAATAAATCCGCCCAAGGGGTCATCGGGTTCATCACGCTTCGGTGGCGGTTGGCCTTGGTCCTTCGCTCTCAGCCTGATCACTTGCTGCGCCTGCTGCAAGGCTGAAGCGGCGGCTTCGGCGAGAAGTCGAGTTCGATCTAACGGTTCATCCACTGCGGAGAAAGCGTGATCATCCCGAAGCACGACAACGGCATCCTTCGCTAAGGAATCTTCCAGACGAAGCGAAACCTCACTCACCGGCGATTGGCTCAAGAGGGCCATATGCATGTTATGAATATCCCGCCAGTGCCGTGCGACGTTGCGGTCGATCTCCCGTACGATGGCCGGAATCGCGGCCCGATCAACCTCGACAATCCGATTCGCATCAATCCGCAGAGGCAGTTCCGCGGGCCTCACATCAAGCAACCCGCGATTGACCTCAAGCAGCTCCAGCATTTGCAGGCGGACACGATGAACACGCTCCCAGTTCCCCAGTTGAGTTTGAATCATTCCGAGCAAGGCATCGCGATCCGGCAGCCATGCCTCAGGAATCGGCTCGGACTCTGGCACACCGGAGCGACTGACGATATAGAGATCGAATCCCCGTCCGTTGAGCAACAATTGGTCGACCTGATGACTATGTAACAAACTCAGTACCTGGATCAGGCCACTGTAACCCGCCTTCGGATCAATCATCAGCGCCGCATTCGGCTGTCGATGCTCCTTCATCGCCCGGGTCATTGCTTCGATCAAGGCATCACCGGATAATGCGCGAATCTCGATATTCTGTTTCTCCGCATCATCGGACTGGGTGCGAAGTGAAGTTCGACCCTGCTCATCCAGATGCACCCAGACCCGAGGCTCGATCATTCGATGGATCCCGCCAATGTTGAATGGCCGGGCATTTTCCACCTGCGCTTGGCCAGCGGGCCGTACCTCCTGCGCGTCGGCATCAACGACCAACACAAGGGTGCGAAGTCCATGAGCGTGAAGCAGATCAAGCCACGGCCGCATCTGACCGAACGTGGCCCGGCGGTCCGCCATGAGATAGACCGGGCCAGGGCTTGCGTCACCGCCCTGGGTCGCATGCCCAATGCGGTTGAGCACGCCCAGGTCGGTCGTTGAGACCGTCGGTTCGAACTGACCGGGGAAGACTGAGCGGAATAACTGCCCCTCATGCGTGATGGCGAGGCTGATCGACACGCGGCCGTCCGGCGCGGGGCCGAAGTGTCCAGTCGCGGGCGGTTCAATCCTGTTCGGTTCGGGCACCTCATCGGCACGGACGGGGGAAACGGCGGCCGACAGAAGCAGCCACAGACACAACATCCGAGCCACAACTCCCTGCGATTGGTTCATCATCGAAAGGCCCCATGCGGATCGGCGCGATGCGACGGCACAAGTGTTGATCATGCCTGAGTTGAGCAAACGCAACGGCTGAGCCACGAAAAATGATAGCAGAACCCACCCGGTCCCGAGGGACAAGGTGGGTTCGATTCCCAATCCCCTGTTCTTTCATCCAAGCCGTCGCCATTGGGCGCCGATCTTTGGAGGGCTCAGGCGGCTTCATTTTGAACTTTGCGGGCCTTTCGCCGACGTCCGACCGTCCGCTGGGAGAGTGCCATCCGCCGATCGGCGTGCGTTTGCAGAACCTGGACCATTTCCTGGGGCGAGTAGGCCCAGATATCCGCGCCGATCTCTTCGGCCAGTCCCGCCGCGCGGTTGAAGACTCCGCCCCCGACACCGACTTGCAGCTTCGGGCAGACGCCGCGGTTGTGCAGTTCATCGATCAGCAGTCGGGTGGGCGGAATGCTGGCCGCCGCCGCGCCGAAGACCAGCAGCACATGGGCGTTGGTCGTACTGATCTGCTCGATGATTTCATCGTTGGCCACGCCGCCTCCGCAAAAGTAAACCTGGTATCCCTCGGCTTCGAGCAGATCACATGCCATCTGCCCGGCGATCTCTTCGGGCTCATCCGGACCGCAGGTCACCAGCACCGTCTGGCCGTTGGATTCACCTTGCTCCAGCATCGGCTGAACCTGGTCGACCAGGGTTCGCAGGAGGCGGGTCGCATAGTGGTGAGCGATATTGGAAAGTTGATCTTCGCGGTACAGGGTCTGAATGCGATCCAGAACCGGCCAGAAGAGCTCCTCGATCACGTCGCGTGCGGCGACGTTCCGGGCCAGGAGTTTGCTGACCACCGATCGGGATGTGCGGCGGTCACCGGCGGCCAGAAGCATAAACAGGTGATCAACTAGATTCGAGTTTTCCATGAGCTGACTCCACGACGGAAGGTTGTTCGACGCATCAATAGCGCCGGCGGAATGTTTCACCGCGGAGCCGACCTCCAGTCGCTGCCGCCAACAATGGATGGACCGCACGGCCGGGTGTTCCAGATACCCGGTTGACTCACGCGTGCGCTGAGTCGAGCGTGCCCACGTCCAGCCCTATCATCGGTCGG
Organism: Phycisphaeraceae bacterium; assembly: GCA_020831765.1. GTDB lineage: Bacteria > Planctomycetota > Phycisphaerae > Phycisphaerales > Phycisphaeraceae > JAFIFY01. Next base: position 5,521 of record JAFIFY010000174.1, read on the forward strand.
CGCATCGTCGGTTGATTACGGCAAATGGACTGTAACGGGCGGCCCGAGCGATGCTCGGTGTGCCACCGGGCGGGCATGATATCTAACACTATGCCAACAACAACTTTGCGTACGCTTGGACGAAAGCCGATAACCGCCCGATCCAGCCGGCCGGCCCGAACCGTGCGGTTATCGTGCCCTTAAGCGGATTTATTGATCACTTGACCACGCCGATCGTCAGGAGAAGGTTGGCATATATGCGCTTCTCGCCCGTGGCGATGACCAGTGCGACCGAAGGCTGCCGCGCCGCTTCGTAGAAAGCGAAACGTTCGATGGTGTCCAGTTTGCCATCAAGGCCCGCGTCTTTGAGCAATTCCCGGAACTCGCTCCAGATTTCGGGCTCTTCGGTCATGGCGTAGGGCCCTTCTTTGAGTGTTTCCATCACCGCCGCGCCTTCGACGGGAATCGCCGATAGCAGAGCCTTGAGTACATCCGTGCAGGACACCAAGCCCGGAGCGAGATTGAGGTGGATCAATTCCGCGTTCGGCCCCAGCGTGGTCGAGCCGGGGTAGTTGCCATCGGCGATCAGGACCTGCGAGCCGTGACCGGCGCGGCCGAGGGCATCGAGAATGCCGGGATGCAGCAGTTGACCCTTGAGCATGCGTTCAGTTCTCCGGGGCGTAAGCGATGAATTCAGCGGCCTGGTGCCACGCTGGCACCCTGATGGGCATGGCTTGGCCGACACATCGTTATGATACCTGTCTGAGCATCACGGGCGGAACCGGCGCGGGCCGGACTCCCACATTGCGGGGTGATCGCCGGATTGGCCGGCCGCCCCGCCACCACGAACACGAAAAGGAAGCAATCGATGTCGAAAAAAGCGCTGATGGTCTGGGGCGGATGGAGCGGTCACACGCCCAAGGAATCGGTGGATGTCTTCGCGCCGCTGCTTGGCGATGCCGGCTATCAGGTCACCATCTCCGACACGTTGGACAGTTATCTGGATGCCGCGATGCTCGCGGAGCTGGACCTGATCGTCCCGATGTGGACCATGGGCACGGTCACCAAAGAGCAGAGCAAGGGCCTGCGTGAAGCGGTGCGTAACGGCGCCGGACTCGGCGGCTGGCACGGCGGGATCATCGACAGCTTCCGCCAGGACACTGAATATCAATGGATGACCGGAGGACAGTGGGTCGCGCATCCGGGCAATTGCATCGAGCGCTACAAGGTCATCGTGACCGATCAGGACCATCCGATCACCGAGGGGATTGATGATTTTGAGCTGACCGGCACCGAGCAATACTACTGTCATGTTGACCCGGGCAACGCGGCTTTGTGTCACACGGTTTTCAGCGGCGGTCACGGGGCGGTGGACCTGTATCCGCGCGATACGGTGATGCCCTATGCCTGGACGCGCCTTTATGGTCGCGGCAAGGTGTTCGTCGCGGCGTGGGGCCACACCTATAAGGATTTTGATGTCCCGGAAGCCAAAGAGATCGTGCGACGTGGTTTGCTCTGGTCCGCGCGGACGAGAACCTGATCGCGGCGGGCCATGAGCCGGTCAACCGATCAGGCGGCGACGCTCTGTTTGATGAATGCCACCCCGATCGACCAACCGTTCGCGGTTTGCCGACATCGGGCGATGCGACCGATGGCCTCAAAGCCCGGCTCATGATTCATGGGCGGGAAGTGCAATCGAACAACGGCATCTTCCGGAAGATGACCGGCGCTGATGCCTCCGATGCCGCTTTCAGAGATATCCATCAACTGGATGGGCGCGATCTGGCCGAGCGTGGTGGATCCGCCTTCGCGTGTGATGACGATGGCGGTGACGGTTCCCGACAACCTGCGTCGATGAGCGCCGCGACGTTCCAGGGGATAGGAATCCCGATGGCCGGTCAAGTCCACAAGGCGAAGTCGGCTGGCGTTCTCTGACATGATGACCTCTTCCGGGAGTGTGGCGTCGATCGTCGTGGTCATCTATCGGCTTCCTTGGGCAATGTGTTGATAGGGAAGATCATGGATCACCCGGAATCGGAAAATCTCTCGACATCGCGTGTATATCTGGTTGGTGCCGGACCTGGTGATCCGGCATTTTTGACCCTCGCCGCCTTAAGAGTCATTCGGCAAGCGGATGCGATTGTGTTCGATGCCCTGGTGGACCGCGGATTATTGGACCAGTCCCCGGCAAACTGCCGGAAGATCGATGCGGGTAAGCGCGCCGGCGCGGCCGCCATGAGTCAGCAGCAGATATGCAAAACGCTTCTGGACCTGTCGGTCGAGTATCGCCGCATCGTTCGACTCAAAGGCGGCGACCCACTGGTCTTCGCCCGCGGAGCCGAGGAGATCGAGTTTCTCAATGCCCACGGGATCGACTGCCGTGTGGTGCCCGGGCTGACCGCCGGACTGGCCGCGTTCGCCGCCGGTGGCATCGTGCCCACTCACCGCACCGGGGCATCGGGCATTCTGCTGGCCACCGGCCAGAGCGCCGGCGATCAGCCGATCCCGGCTTCGCGCTACCAACTCTGGGCAAGTGCCATCGCTGAGGGCACAACCCTTCTCCTCTACATGGCGGCGAGGAATGCGGCCGAGCACCTGGCGCGGCTGATCGAGGCGGGACTCGACGCTCACACCCCCGCCGCCATGGTCCAATGGGCCACATGGGATCAGCAGCGCATGGTCCGGGCAACGGCGGGCACGCTGGGTCCACGCGCCAGGGATGCCGGACTCGGGCCGCCGGCGATGCTCATGCTCGGCGTTCAGGTGGACAAGGTGCTGAAATTCACCCTCGATCGAGGGCGACAAGGCGAGCTTGAAGGCATCTCGATCCTTGTGCTCCGCGCGGCCGGTCAGGCCGATTCCTTCGCCGAGGAGTTCCGGAGACGGGGCGCAAAGGTCTACACCGCGCCGATGATCCGTATCGCGCCCCCGCCCCATCCCGAGAAGCCCGCCGCCGCCATCCGGCAACTGGACCGCTACGGCTGGCTGGTGCTGTGCAGCATCAACGGTGTCCGGCAGTTGGCCCGTATCCTGTTCGAGGCGGAACTGGACAGCCGCGCACTGGCCGGCGTGGCGATCGCGACGGTCGGCAGGGCGACCGCCATGGAGCTCAAGCGCCTCCTGGGCATCACCGCTGATCTGGTGGGCCGTGATGGCGGCTCGGCCGGACTTTGCCGGGAACTGCGGGGCCTGCCGGCGTTCCACGCACCCGGAACCCGCGTGCTGGTGCTCAAAAGCGAACAGAGCGTCAGCGATTGGACAGCATTGCGTCAGGATGCCGGGGCGGAAGTGGATGAGGTGGCACTTTACCGGACCGAGATCATCGGCCGCCTCTCGGGCCGAAAGCTCACCTTGCTCCGGCAGAAACGCGTGGATTGGATTCTGGTCAAGAGCCCTTCCATGGCAGAGGGTTTGGCCCGGGCGATCGAGGCATCGGGAGAACCGAGCGAGCTCCCACCCATCGCCTCGATCGGGCCGACGACCTCCGCGCGGCTGCGCGAGCTTGGCCTGACGCCCGCCGTCGAAGGCGAACAGCCTACCGCTTCGGCGGTGGCCCGAGCCCTGCAAGGATGGCGCGGCGGCAGTATCGGCTGAGGCGGTAGACTGTATCGTTGCCGAACGCCCGCTCTGATCCATTCCCCCCGCGAATAGCGCGGCGGGACCGCACCAGCAAACCGGGCGGCATCGAAAGGTCATGGCCGAAGTTGCTCAAAGATTCCAACCCAGGGCCACATTCACGTAACTCCGGGCCGAGCGAACCATCCAACTCGGGTCCGCGCGATGACGATGTCGATTCGTCCGAACAGTCAGAAAGTGGTGCTTCCATTGGTTTTAGGGGCGTTACTCCCGGGGGCGACGCTTCCGGGGGAAATACTTCCGGGGGCGAGGGGCCGGAGTTGCCCAGCGCGGATCAGGTGCGGGCATTGCTGGCGCGGCATCCGATGCGTTCGCCACGTCGGGCGATGCTGATGCTTCCCGTTGCGCTGCTGGCCCTGGGGCTTCTGCTGGTCATTGGCATTCGGCAGGCCGAGATCGTGGGTCTGATTTTCCTGCTCGGCTTGATCGCCCTTGTGGTTGTGGTGCGTTATCGCATCAAGATGCTTCGGCTCGCTGATGAACATTCGATTCAGGCCGCCGAGATGGTCGCCACGGGTCGTTATCTCGAAGCGCTTGAATGGGTATGGCGAAGGCTGAAATCGACCGTGGCATTGCCGCTCAGTTACGGGCGCATGGTGTTCGAAGCGGGCAGAGCGCTACAGGCCCTGGGCCAGCACGAAGCGGCGATGGTGGCTTTCGACTTCATCCTTCGGCTGTTCGAGCGTCGCACATGGCCGGCGGTGCGCACCCGCATCCTGCGAATCGGCTCGCTGCTGGCGCACGAATATCTCAGCGATGCCGATGATGAACTCAACATTTTGCGATCGACGCTTGAGAGCCTGAAGGCCGATGAAGATGGAAAGCAGACGATTCCCGAGACCGAACTGGAATGGGCCTGGGCATCCTATGAATGTCTGCGTCTGAACCAGCAGGTTCGCACGCTTCATTATCGCGATGTTCTGAAGCTGGATGACCAGGCATGGCTTACCCGACTGCACAAGATGGGGCATGAATCGGCGTTCGGCTATGGATTGATCGCCCTGGCCGCGCTATCGCTGGGCAAGCATCAGGAGGACAGCGCCGAGGCCGAGATCACCGATTGCCGCACGATCGCGCAGCGATGGTGGAAGCGGGCGACGACCCTCATGGCGCCTGAATCGCTCATGGAACGCGAGCCATTGATCGCCGGGGTTCATGAGGCGCTCGAAGCGCAGCCCTCACCGATCGGGGGTGACCGGTGAATGATTCAGACCGGGTCGATATCTCCCCCGCCGGCCGCTCCGCTTCGCGCGGGGCGCTTCCACGGGTCTTCGAGGCGTCGTTGATGCTGCGGGAGTTGAATCGGGACGCGTGGTTGCGCGGCGGGCTGATCGGCTTGCTGATTCTCATCGTGCTGTTCGGCTCAGCACTGCCGGGCGGTGAAATGGTCGCGGTGCTGCTGATCGTCATGGTGCTGGTGGTGTGGATTCGACTCAATCTCACCAATTCGCGGTCCGCCTATGAACTGGAAACCGCCCGCGCGATGGTCGCCGCGCGATCGGCGGAAGTGGACAGAATCCTCAGCCGCGTCCTGCGCCGCTGGGGGTTGCAGCGAAGTGTCCGCATGATGGGCTATGTCCTGCTGGTTCAGCTTCGCATGGCCGAAGGGAAGCTGGTCGAAGCCGGATCGATCGCGCGAACCCTGCTGACGATGAAACTGCCCGGTGAGCCACGGCCACGGATCGACCTCTTGCTCGGGCTGACCGAAACATCGCTGGCTCTGGACGATCACTGGACCGCCTGGCAGTCGCTGGCGGCGCTGGAAACCCTGCCACTGCGGCTGGATGACCGCCTGCATCAGGCCATGCTGCAGATGCGCTACGAATCGGGGATCGGACGCTGGGATGCCTGCTTGTTCGATCTTGAGCGGAAGATGACGCTCTGCGGGCTGATGCGCTGGCGTGAGGCTTCGAAATTCTGTGAACTGGCAGCGGAGGCGGCGGACAACTTGAATCAGCCAGCGCTCAGTCAATGGCTCCATGGGCGAAGCCGGCTGCTTGCCGGCCATGCGGAGTCGGAGGTCGCCTAGCGGGCTGGTCGCAGTCGCCGGGGCGGGACGGGGGCGATTCAACGGGTTCAATCGGGCGTTCGACCGTCGGGCCGGTGTGATTGACGTCTATACTGTGGACACCTTGACTGAGATATTCGGCCCCCGCAACCGCGGCCGTGGCCCACGGTGAACACAAGGAAAGGGATCAAGGATGATCCAGCGTCGAAGATTGCGGATATGGTTTCGACGAGCGCGGCGAAGACTGGCAGGCATGCCCTGGCCGGGGCGGTCGGGCACCAGGTCGCGATCGGGCTCGGGAGCCACAAACCTTTGGCGTTTTCTGCACCCCAGCCCACTGGGCGTGCTCAAGCTGCTTGTGGTCGTGAGCATGGGGCTGGCCGGGTTTCTCCTGGCCTCGAGCAGTTGCTCCTCGCGGCCATCCATCCGCGAGCAAACCCCGTGGGCCATGCTCCCCGAGGCACGCCTCGATGCCGAGCCGGAGATGCGCATCCGCATCATGCGGAAGACCCAGGAAGTGGTCATTGCGCCGGTATCCGGGTCGCTGGTGGTTTCGGGCAGTGCCTCCAGCCCATCCGATCGGTCGCGCTTGACCTTCGGATCAGCGGTCAGAATCAGCTTGGCGGGCGAGGCGATGGCCATCAGCCCCACCCGCGGGGGACAGGCATATCGCTGGCCTCACCCTGAACTGTCCATTACCGCGGAGCGCGGCGATCTTCGGGTGGGATCGCAGGCATACCCCGGCACACTGCGGGTGCGTCGCAATGATTCGTCCCTGGATGTGATTAACGATGTGAAACTTGAGACGTATCTGCCGGGCGTGCTGCAGCGGGAGCTCTATAACCACTGGCATCCGACAACGTTCGAAGCTCAGGCGATTGCCGCGCGGTCATACGCCATCGTCATGGCAGCGCGTTCGGCCCGACGCCCCTGGGACATGGAATCCACCGTGGCCAGCCAGGCCTATATCGGCCGAGCCACACTGGCCAGGGCCGTGGAAGCCGTCGAGCGGACACGCGGCGTGGTGCTGGTCCACCAGGGGCGGATCGTCCCGGCCTATTACTCCAGTTGCGCCGGCCAGCGCGGCCAGGATGCGGCGATGATCTTCCCCAACGAGCGCGATATGCCTCCCCTCCGGGGACGTAATCATGCCTCGATCGGGCCGGTCAGCCCCCACTATTCCTGGGGCCCGATCACCTTCAACCGTGATGAACTGGCCCGACGACTGGCCGCATGGGGCCGCCAGAACCGCCACGAGATCGCCAACCTGAGCGGCCTGAACGGCATCGAGCCGGACAGGAACAACAGCCAGGGACGGCCGGTCTCCTTCCGCATCACCGACGGCCGGAACCGGAGCTTCGGCCTGAACGCCGAGCAGATGCGCTTCGCCGCCAATTTCCAGGCTTCCGGATCGGGGCTGCCCAACCTCTCCGCGAATCAGCGGCTCAGGAGCAGCGATATCCAAGTCAGCATCGAAGGCACCCAAGTGCTGATCCGCGGCCACGGCTTCGGGCACGGTGTGGGCATGTCCCAACACGGTGCCCAGCACCTGGCCCAACGCGGCCTCACCGCACAAGCCATCCTCGGCTACTACTACCCCCAGGCGGTCTTGCAACGGGCGTATTGAATCAGCGGGAGCGATCGTGCATCGATCGACTCTCATGGGGTTTGCACCAAATTCTCAGGCAGTTCACCCCAATGACATCAGCAAAGTCTGTCAATCCGCCGCGCGGCCAGCAGCAGGCCTGACAGCACGAGAATCGCCAGACTGCCCGGTTCAGGTGTAGATATCGCCATCGGTTGGGGGGCCGGTTGGTAGTTCTCGACCAGCAGAAAGGCATCGCGGAGCCCCACCCGGCCGTCGCCGGTGAAATCACCACCAAACCAGTCCATGCCGCTCTGGCCGAGGTTGGCCTGCACCACAGCAAGGTCAACATCATCCACCCAGCCATCGAGGTTGGTGTCGCCGGGAATCGCGTTGAGCACCTGGCCGATGAACACGCCGGGGGTCAGTGGGATGGTGTACTCCAGCAAGACATTGGAAAAGTCGTAACCGCCGGGCTCGGGCGTGGGCAGGGGTTCGAACAGCGGGCCGAAGAAGTGCAAATCGCCGGGCTCGAGCGTGGGGTCGAGGATCTGGCTGGCCACGAGGGTTGAGGTGTTGGTCTGAAAAAGTCCGTCCGGCAGCGAGGCGGTCTCGGTCATGCGGCCGTCGGGGTCTTGAAGAATAAAGCCGTTGATCGGGTCGGCACCCACGACCATTTGGGCGATGCCTTCGGGCGTCACGTAAATGGTCAACGGCGCGGCGGAGAGCGGGACCGCGAAAACTCCCGCGAACAATGGCAAAAGCCACAGCAAAAACAACCGACGGAAGCCGGGCGAACATCGGTCAGATGTGGCGATCGACATTGTCCTTGTTCCTTCCACCTCAAGGGTCCAACGGCCAGCCACCCGAGCGGGCAACACTCGCCGCCCCCGCCCCCGGAAGCAGCCTCACACCCGGAAATCCCGCCCCTCCGGGAATAGTTCCACTCCAGAAAGTAACTTGGACCCGGAAGTAAGCCGACCGGTTCAGTCGGGAATCTATCAAGATAAGGTTACCCGCTCATTTTCGACGGGCAACGTCACCGTCGATCTCCGGACGTGAAACGATCCGCCCCAGCGCTGGATTCACCGTCCATGCCGCCTGTACCGGCTGGATCAGACGCGCTCGCCCGGCGCGGCAACCGTTGCGGCGGGCGGGCAAAACCGGGGGTTAGACCGGCGTTTGCAGTTTAAGGCCATGCTGCCTCCGGTTGCGGCGGGCGGGCAAAACCGGGGGTTAGACCGGGGGTTCATCCACAGCGCCAGGCGGGCGGATTGGGCGGCCGGGTTACACTAGCGGGCGATGGCTGAGTACCGCGTCGAACTTGAGCACTATTGTGGACCGCTGGACCTTTTGATGTTCCTGGTCAAGCGGGATGAGATCGATCTGAACGACATCCCCATCGCGCGGCTGACGGATCAGTATCTGCATTGGCTGGATGGCCTCAAGCGGATCGACATCAACGTGGCCGGCGAGTTTCTGGTCATGGCGGCGACGCTGCTGGAGATCAAGAGCCGGATGATCGTGCCCGAGTCCGGGGATGAAGAAGAAAAGGAGCAGCCCACCAGCGAAAAGGAGGGCCTCTCGCCGCGCGACCCCCGGTATGAGCTGGTTCAGCAACTCCTGGAATATCGGCGGATCAAGCAGGTCAGCCAGGCACTGGAAGCGAGGCTGATGGAGTGGGAGCGACGATTCGCCAGCCGTCCGATTCCGATCGCGGGCCAGGGCGAAGACGATGAGGATTCAGAGACTTCGGTTCCGATCGATCTTGATGAGGTCAACCTGTTCGATCTCTGCCGCGCCTTTGCCAAAATCCTGAGCACCATCGGCGATGGGCCCAGTGGCCATGAGGTCATCGACGATGACACGCCGACCGCCCTGCATCAGGCCGACCTGGTCGATCAGCTTGAGCGCCGGGGAACGCTCCGCTTTCGGGAGGTGATGCAGGGCCGGCAGCGTACCGAGATGGTCGGTCTGTTCGTGGCGATGTTGGAACTGGTTCGCCGGCGAATGATCAGGTTTGAAGAGGATGGCGATGACTTTGTCATGCATATGAGGCCGGAGGAAGACCGGGTGATCCAGGACCAGAACGTTGAGGACCGTTGGGTCGATCCGGCGACCGGGACGATTCAGTACGACTGGCCCAGTGAGCGGGAGCGGCTTCGCGCCGAGCGGCGGGCAAAGCTTCGCCAGACCTATGCGGGCAAGAAGGCCGAGGCCCTCAAGCAGGCGGAATCGGAACGCGAGCCTGACGATGAGCAGGCTGATTCAGGCGGATTCGATGATGGGGATGATGAGCCGGATGTGGATCTGATGGATGACGCCGAAGCGGATGAAGATCGGCAAGACCAACGGTGAATCCAGATTTCCGCACTTCGAGCGGAGCCGTGGTCGGGCGCGCCGGCCAGCCGACCAGGAGCCATGCGATCGAACCGCCGACGATCAACGGTAAGTGATGCGATACTCCAATTCACGGGTCTGGGGGTTGGTGTCCCAGACGAGCGTCGGTTCCGGGCGCAGACCCGGCGCGGCGACGCGAGGGGGAAAGTGGTTGCGTGTCGGCGCAAGCAGCCGGAATTGGGCAGTGCCGCCGGCGGCCGGCTCAAACTCGAACACCGCATCATCACGGGCATCGAATTCAAGCCGCTGACCCTGAACAACCCGCACCGCCCGATAGCCCAGCGCTCGTAAACGGGTGCGGAGTTGCTCCAGATTTTCCGGCATGGGCTCGCCGCGATCCATCAAGGCCCGAAGGCCCATCGCCAGGAACTGCATGCGATCCACGGCCGTGAAGATGTGATCCGGTTCCAGATCACGCACGTACTCCAGCCATCTCTGCTCGAAGGCGGCGGTATCAGCGGTGCCGAAAGCGGCCTCAAACGCCTGCTGGTGCGTGCGGCCCTGGGCGATCAGCCCCAGGTAACGCTCGAACGCATCGCGGTATCGACCGTCGGAGGCGTGGACGAGGAAATGCACCATGGACCACACCTGGTTGTACATCACCCTGGCACGCGCTGGGTCACGCGCCAATGTGTTGGACCAATCGGCATAACTCAGGCCGAGCATCTCATCAAAACGGAGAATCCGTTGCTGTGCGATGGCCTGTCGCAGGGCATGAACACGCTGACCGCTGACCAGACCGATCGTCAGGCGATTGCCCGTCAGCAGTCCATCTTCGAAATATTCGGCGATGCCCTCGTTGGCCCAGATCGGCAGTCCCGGCCCGATGTAGACCCAGGCAAACTGGTGGAAGCCTTCGTGCTGAAGCGTCTTAAGCACCTCGGATGGTTCACGATCGCGGGTCCAGACGAACAGCCCCTCGGTTCTGTTGCCGGAAACGAACATGCCTGCGGAATTGGTCGCGTTGATGTCAAAATCGGCCAGGTGGCGGATGTAATCCTCGCGGCGATCGAATACATAAAGGGGCATCCGCCCGGGCTGCCGGGCGCGGAAGTTGGCGAACCGCGTGGAGTACTCATTGAACACAATGTCCATGTGCGCCCCCAGAGGACGCACCTGCTCGGCCGAAAGGTCGCTGAAGATGGTGTAGTGCCGGCTTTGATACCGGTTCAGCCGAGGCGGGCGCTGGTCTCGGTCGCCGGGCGCAGCCGTAGCCACACCCGAGCCGGCTCGACCGCCCGATGCGCTGGTCGTCAGATCGACACCGACGATCAGACCCGCCAGCAACAGCAAGGCCACGATCAGGACACCGAGGCCCAATTGAGAACCGGGCGACCGTGCGGCTCGGACACGGGGAATCGCGACCGTGGATTGCTGATCCATCAAAGCCCTCAGGTTCAATGCAATGGAGCCATCGTCGGAGGCCGATCACTTGTCGGCATAATCAATCAATCGGCTGATCTCACTGCGAAGATCCCGTCGATGAACGACACGATCGACAAAACCCTTGCTCAAAAGATGCTCAGAGGTTTGAAAGCCTTCGGGAAGGGCCTGTCGCACGGTGTTGGCAATCACCCTTGGGCCGGCAAAGCCGATCAGAGCCTTGGGCTCGGCCAGGATCACATCGCCCAGCATGGCGAAGCTGGCCGTGACCCCTCCGGTCGTCGGGTCGGTCAGAATGCTGATGAACAGCCCGCCGGCATCATCAAGCCGCGCCAGCGCCGCCGAGGTCTTGGCCATCTGCATCAGCGAGAGCGCGCTCTCCTGCATTCGGGCACCGCCCGAGCAACTGACAATCACCAGTGGCCGATCGGTCTCCAGAGCCAGATCGATGGCGCGGGCGATCTTCTCCCCGACCACCGATCCCATCGAGCCCATCATGAAGCGGTGATTCATGCAGCAGAGCACGACGCCGCGCCCCTTGATGAACCCCTTGCCGCAGACGACCGCATCGCTGTGGCCGCTCTTGTTCCGCTCATCGACAAGGCGGCGGGCGTAAGGCTTGAGGTCCACGAATTCCAGGGGATCGACCGGCTTGAGGTCTTCCCATAAAGGCTCGAAACTGCCAGGATCACACAACTGGCGCGTTCGCTCATCGGCATCGATGCGAAAGTGATGGTCACATTCCGGACAGACGCTCAGATTGTTCTCGACGCTCTTGCGATAGAGCATGGCCGAGCATGATGGACAGCGGAGCCAGAGTCCCGGCGCGATCTCGGTCTTGCGTTCGGTATCCTTGAGATTGACCCAGGTTCGGCTTGGACCGTCAGCCGGCGGCGACGCCGGACCGGCGGGCGGCTCGGGGCTACCCCCGGGAACGTTTCCGGATGAGGCGGGGTTTGCGGCAACCGGGCTGGCCGGGTTTGCGGCGTTTCCGGCGGCAGGACCACTTCCTGGGGCATGGGTGGATGACCCGGGCGGGGCGGCCGAATTCTCGACTTGTCCAGATTGGGGGATGGCCAAGAGCGTTTTTCCTCAATTCAGACCATCGGACCTGTTCACGTTGCGTCGCCCGAATATCCCGTCATTATAGCGTCAGGAGTCGATTGAACCGGAGCTTTGCCAATGAGGATAGGTCGATATGTGAATGGGTCCGGGCGAGCCGCGTCGGCGATCGGATTGGACAGCGGCACCTGGGTCGAGGCTCGACAGGTCGAGCCGTGGCGCTGGGAGCCGACGGACAGGCAGATCGAAGTTCAGCGGTGGCTGCCACCGATCGAGCCGGTGGACATCTGGGCTGTGGGGAAGAACTACGCCGAGCATGCCCGTGAATTCGGCTCAAGTCTGCCCGAAAACCCCATTCTGTTCATGAAGCCAACCTCATCGGTCATCGGCGAGCAGGAGCCGATCATCATCCCCGCCGCCTGCGATCGCGGCCCGGAGGTCGATTACGAAGTCGAGCTGGCCGTGATTATCGGCCCCAATCCGGTTAGAGATATAAGCGAAGACCAAGCCTTGAATTATGTCTTTGGGTACACCGTGGCCAACGATATCACGGCCCGCCGCTGGCAGAAGCACGGCGGAGCCGAGCAGTGGGTGCGCGGCAAGAGCTTTGACACATTCTGCCCGATCGGGCCGATTATGGTCACGGCGGCGGATATTCCCGATCCCCAGGCCCTGGCGGTCCGCACGAGGCTCAACGGCAATCTCATGCAGGATGGACATACCTCCGAAATGATTTTCAGTGTCAGCAAGCTGATCGCCTTTATCTCGCGCGATACCACGTTGAAGCCCGGTTCGGTCATCCTCACCGGCACCCCCAGCGGCGTCGGCTTTGCCCGCAAACCGCCGGTCTTTCTGAGCCCGGGTGATGAGGTCGAGGTTTAAGCGGAGGGGATCGGAACCCTGCGCAACCCGGTGATCGCGGCAATGTCAGCATAAGATGACAGACGGGCCGCCCCCTTTCCGAATCCGCAAGCAAGGAACGACTCTGAATGATCCGATCGATGAATGTTTCCGTCAGCCGCCACCGTGGGCAACCTGCAAGGCTGCTCGTGGGCCTTGTTCTGGTCGTGTGCATGGGTCTCACGATGGCGTGCTCCGATGAAGCACCACCAACCGACACGCCCGAACAGGGCGAGCTTCGCGGTCCACGGATCGTTTCGACCAGTCCGGCGATCAGCCAGGCGCTTATCGATATGAATATGGGCAACCGGATTGTCGGCCGCAACGACTACGACCAGACGTTGCCGCGCGAAGTTCCCGTGGTGGCCACCTTCGCCACCGGCCGGCTCGACATCCGCACCGAAGCATTGCTCAACGCGCGGCCGACGCATGTCTTTATCGAGGGGCCGATCCCCAGCGCGCTTCGCGGCCTCGCCGATCGCGAGCGGGGTGGCTTCACCCTGGTGTCGTTCGATTCGCCGCGCAGCATCGAATCGCTTTCCGAGCTTCTCTACCACGTGCCCCCATCCGATCGCCCCGGCGAGCTCACCGCCCAGGGTCTTGGCGGAGTGCTGGAGGCGGGTCACTACGCCGTGCCGGTCAAGGTGCAACTGCTGCAACATGGAGATGAACTTCAACGCCTGACCCGCCACATGCCCGAACCCCGGCCACGCGTCCTGATGGTCATCGGCCTGGAGGGACCGATGGTCAGCGGCACCGGAACACTGCATGACGACGTGTTGACCCGTTGGCTGGGCGCGGTCAATGCCGTGACAGCGAAGCCCGACAACGCCGATGAGACCGACAACGATGCGAATGGTGAATCGGATGACCCATCGGACATGATCCGCACCGACAACGACAAGGTTCAACTCAAGCGATCGATCACCGGCCCAGCGCCGATCCTCAGCCGCGAGTTGCTGGTCGCCACTCAGGCCGATGTCATCCTGCTGTTCCTGGATGACCGAGAACCCTTGCGCGACATCATGGATGACCCGCGGCTGGCGATCTTCCGCAATCTCCCCATCCCCGCCGTGACCAACAACCGCATCGTTCTGATCGATGATCCGCTGGCCAAGCTGCCCAGCACCTCGATTGTTCGAATCGCCAATCGGATGGCCAAGGCGATCTATCCCCAACTCGCGCCGGACATCAGCTTGCTGACGGATTCGGTTCGTTTCCGGATCAACGATCTTCCTGATCCCGAGGAACAGCAAACCCCTTCCCCACTCGATGAACCGTGATGCCTCAAGCCCGCGATGCATTTCGCCGTCGATCCGGGGCACAAGCATGAGGCAACGGTCCCTTCGAAACGCGCTGCTGTTCGCATCCCTGGTCATCCTGCTGGGCGCATTGGTTCTTGCGCGGCTGTACACCGGTGATCTGCCGGGATTGGATAAGTTCCGCTGGCCCTCGGGTATCGTCCTGGAAACCCATGTGCTCCTGATCGTCAAGGCGGCGCTGGTCGGCGCTGCGCTGGCCATGAGCGGCGTGGCGCTGCAATCGCTGCTGCGCAATGTCCTGGCCGAGCCGTTCATCCTCGGCCTTTCCAGCGGCGCGGCGGCGGGGCTGATGGTGCAGTACCTCTTGCAGAGCCGGTTGGATGTGGGCAATCCCGGCGGGCTGCTCTGGCGTGGCGACATCGGAGCGCTTCTGGGCAGCGCGGTGACCATGAGCATCGTGATGTTGGCCGGCCGCCGAAACGGAGCCCTCGAACCGCTGACCCTGCTGCTGGTGGGTGTGGTGGTCTCGATGATCAATGGCGCGATCATCATGGTCATCCGCTACATGCTTCCACTGCAGAAGCGCGAGGACATCAGCTTCTGGCTGATGGGTCGGCTGGATGAAACGGCGGGCTGGACGGAAGTGATGGTGGCCGGGAGCGTGGTGATCGTGGCCGGGCTGGTGCTGATCAAGCTCAGCCGTGCCATGGATGCGGCCGCTTTCAGTGATCTGGAAGCCGTTTCGCTGGGCGTCCGCCTCGAGCGTCTTCGCGTGGCCCTGTTTCTTATCGCCACGGCCACGGCCGGCGCCGCGGTCATGCTGGCCGGGCCGCTGGGCTTTGTCGGCCTGGTCTGCCCCCACCTGGCGCGCTTGTTGGTCGGTCCGCGCCACCGGGTGATGCTGCCGGCCGCACTTCTCCTGGGCGCCTGTCTGGTCATCGGCGCGGATTTGCTCGTGCGCCTGGTTCACTTCGGCCAGGGCATCATGCCGGTGGGCATCTTCACCGTGGCCATCGGCGCCCCGGTCTTCATCTGGATGCTCAAGCAACGCATCGGGCCGGGAGTCTGATCGAGAGCCGATGTAACCCGGCGAGGGCCTTCCTCCGGGTAAAACCCACCACCTCGTCATTGACTCGTCATCGACCCGTCATCGCACAGGCTCGTGTGCTAGGCTACGGCTTCCCAGCTCATCCCCGACTTGCGTTCACCAAGGGGGCATGAGTCCTCATCGCCACGGAGCCTGTTGTGACCTTTGATCCCTATCTCGCGGAAGTGGAAGTGAACGAGGCCAGGAAGTCCGGCCGGAAGGTCGAGGTTAAACCGTCGGAAGCCGCCCGAAACTGGCTCGACTTGAAGTTCGGCATGTTCATCCACTTCGGACTGAACACGTTCCTCGATCAGGAATGGGGCGACGGCACGGCCGACCCGGAAGTGTTCGATCCCAAGGCGTTCGACCCTGATCAATGGTGCGGCGCCGCGGTGGATGCGGGCATCACCTACCTGCTGGTGGTGACCAAGCATCACGATGGATTCTGCCTCTGGCCGTCCCAATGGACCGATTACTCGGTCAGCAACACGCCCGGTCGCATCGATGTCCTGGGGCGTATCGCCGATAGCTGTCGTCGGCACGGGTTGAAGCTTGGCTTTTACTATTCGCTCTGGGACCGCAACCATCCGGCCTACGAGCATGACCATGCCTACGCGATTTACATGAAGCGGCAGCTCGCCGAACTGCTGATCCAGTTCGGCCCGATCGCCGAGATATGGTTCGATGGCGGCTGGAAGAAGGGCGGCGTCGACTGGCAGGATGATCGGCGCTGGTACTGGCGTGAGATTTACGAGCACATCAAGACCATCCAGCCCGACTGCATGGTCGCGAACAACGGCACGAGCCGGCGAAAAGGTCAGATCATCACATGGCCCTGTGATTTTCGCATCTTCGAGAAGGGATTGCCGCCGGAAGATGACCAGAAGATCCATTACTGTGGCGGGATCGGCGACTGGCTCCCGGGCGAATGTGATTACACACTGAGCCGCGGCGGCACGGGCAAGGGCATGTTCGCCACGGGCAAGTGGTTCTGGCACGCCGACGACACGACCGTACAGGATCCGCAATGGATCGTTGAGCATCTCCAGGCGGCCAACGCCCGGGGCGCGAACTTCGTGATCAATGCGGGGCCGACCGACCAGGGCCTGCTACGCGAGATCGATGTGGCGTGCCTGCGGGAAGTCGGCCGCTTGCGCGGGATCAAGTCCTCAAACTGATACTCTTGCATCGTTGACTCCAGAATCGGTTCTCAGAAGGAAAATCGCCATGGCGACCAAGAAGAACAAAGCCGCAAAGAAGAGCGTCTCGAAGAAGAAGGTCAGCGTCAGGCAGAGCAAGGTGTCGAACCCCGAGCGCGAACAGATCGAGATCGCCTACATCGGCGGCGGGAGTCGTGGCTGGGCGCGAATGCTGTATCGCGACCTGGCGCTCTGCCCGACCATCGAAGGTCGCATCCGCCTCTACGACATCGATCATGCGGCCGCGAAACGGAATGTCAAGCTGGCCGCCGAGGTCTTCGACCATCCCGATGCGGTGACACGTTTTTCGGTGTCGGCGATGAGTGACCCGGTCAAGGCGCTGGACGGGGCGGATTTCGTGATCATGAGCATCGAGCCGGGCCCGATCGAACTGTTCGCCAATGATCTGGATGTGCCGCTGCGACACGGGATTCTGCAAACCGTCGGCGACACCACGGGGCCGGGCGGCATCAGCCGCGCCCTACGTGCGATCCCGGTTTATCTGGACTATGCCCGGCTGATCATGGAACATGCGCCGGATGCGTGGGTCATCAACTACACCAACCCGATGACCCTCTGCACCGCCGCGCTCTATGAAGGATTTCCCGATATCAAGGCCATCGGCTGCTGCCACGAAGTGTTTGGCACCCAGGCGATGCTGGCGCGCCTGGTCGCCAAGGTCTACGGCCTCAAGGAGCCGCCGCCGCGCGACGAGATTCGTGTCAATGTCAGCGGTGTCAATCACTTCACATTCGCGGCCGGCGCCTATTGGCGGGGCGTTGACCTGCTGGACCTGCTCGCCAAAGAGATCGAGACCGATCCGGACATGTTCGCCGATCAGACCGAGCATGCCCTGGAGCAGAAGCGGAATGAAAAGTGGTTCAGCAGCAAAGGTCTGGTCGCCCGTGACTTCATGCGTAACTTCGATGCCCTTGGCGCCGCCGGCGACCGCCACCTGGTCGAGTTCGTCCCCTGGTATCTGGCGGACGAATCCACGCTGCACCGCTGGGGCGTCATCGCCACACCGTCTTCCTATCGTCTCAAGCGCGCCCGGCAGCGGGATGAGTCGGCGCGGAGATCGAGTAAACAGGCCCGAGCCCAAGGCCAACGCGAACCACTCAAAGGATCGGGTGAGGAGGGTACGCGGATCATTCAAGCACTGCTCGGACAGAAGCCTCTGCTGACCAATCTCAACCTGCCCAATACTGGGCAGATCGCGGATCTGCCGACGGGGCATATCGTCGAGACCAATGCGCTGATCGAAGAGAACCGCATCACGCCGATGATCGCCGGGGAATTGCAGCCTTCGCTTCAGAGCCACATTCGCCGAGTCGTCGAGAACCAGAAACTGCTGCTGGATGCGGCGATCAATGCGGATATGGATCAGGTTTTTGAAGCCGTGCTCAGTGATCCGCTGGTCCGGATTTCCACCGATCGGGCGCTGGATATGTTCATGGAACTCATGGAAACCAACAGCCCGATCCTCAAGGCTTACCAGGAACAGGTCGGCTGGACGGGCGGGCACTGAGCCGGTCCCGGCCCGGTCCCCGGCCGAATAAGCCATCTCAAACAGGCGCCGCTTTTCGATTACGCATGGTCGAATCGCTCAATGATCAGCGTGTTGTTCTGACCACCAAAGCCGTAATTGTTGCTCAGGCACATATCGACCTTCATCTTGCGCGCTTCGTTGGGCACGTAATCAAGGTCACATTCCGGATCCGGCTTGTTCAGGTTGATCGTCGGTGGGACGATCCCATCGCGTATGGCCAGGATGCAGACGATCGCCTCCACAGCCCCGGCCGCGGCGATCAGATGGCCCATCATGCTCTTGACCGAACTGGACGGAACCGAGCCGGCACGCGTCCCAAAGACGGTCTTGATCGCCTGGGTTTCGGTCGAATCGTTCTCGTGCGTGCTGGTGCCGTGGACGGAGATGTAATCGATATCATCCACCGACCGGCCCGCATCGTCCAGTGCCATGCGCATGGCCGCGACCGGTCCCCGCCCTTCCGGATGCATGTCCGTGATGCGAAAAGCATCGGCCGAGGAACCGTAGCCGGTGATCTCGGCCAGAATCGTAGCGCCCCGTGCCTGGGCATGGTCGAGCGTCTCCAGCACCAGAATGCCCGCCCCCTCGCCCAGCACAAAACCATCGCGATCAGCGCTGAACGGACGCGAAGCGGTGGTCGGCTCATCGTTGCGTGTCGAAAGCGCGGTCAGGCGGTTGAACCCGGTCACGCCCAGCGGGTGGATCATGGTGTGGGCGCCGCCGCTGATCATCACATCCACCTTGCCTTCGCGCAACAAAGCCGCCGCTTCACCGATCGCCTGGGTTGATGCGGCACACGCGGTCAGGCAGTTGCTGCACGGCCCCATCGCGCCGAACTCAAGGGCAAGATGGGTCAGCGGCATATTCGCTTCCTGCTCGATCTCTCCGGCCGCTTTCATCCGCGCGGCGGCCACCTCATGCCAGGCCGTGCTGTTGACGCGGCGCGCTGATTCATCCCAAGCGCCGACATTGGCCGCCACATAGCTTTCAAAATCCAGGATGCCCTCACCGCTGCCCAGGTAGATGCCCAGGCGATGCCCGCCGGCCACACCGTCTCGATCCAGCCCGGCATGCTTCCACGCCTGCGCCGCCGCGCCCAGGGCAAAGGCCGTGTTGGGCAGAATCCCATCGTGGAGCGCGGCGTCCCGAACCAACGGCCGCCAGTCAAAGTCCTTGACATGACCGCAGAAACGCGTTGGAAAGGTCGTGGCATCGAACCGGGTGATCGGCCCGATTCCGCTCTGACCGGCCAGTAACGCTCGCCAGACCGCTTCCAACTCGTGGCCCAGGGGCGTCACCCAGCCCAGCCCCGTGACCACAACGCGTCTTCTTGAAGGGTGCGTGTTCATATTGGTGCTCGATTCATGGCCGACTCAGCACGATCGCCGCGTTCTGGCCCCCCAGCGCGGTGCCCAGCACCAGCACATGCTCGATCTTCGCCGGTCGGCTCGGACCGGAAGCGACATTCAGGTCGGTAAGCGGCTCATCACAGTTGATCACGGCCGGCTGCGCCTGGTGATGCAGCGCCAGCACCGCCGCGCATAGGTCCAGCCCGCCGGTACCCGCGCCGCAGAGCCCGACCATCGGCCGAATCGGGCAGATGCGAAGCTCAGGCAGCGCTGAACCGAAGGCCGAAGCCAGGGCGTTGCGCTCGGCCGAATCGTATGCCGGATGACCAGCGCCAAAGGGAATCACCAGGTCCACATCCTCGGGGGCGATCCGGGCATCTTCAAGCGCCAGCCTGATGGCCATGGCGATGGCGGTGCCTTCAGAGTCCGGGGTCAGATTGCGTGTTTTGGGATTCAAGGTCTGCGTCGCGGCATATCCTTTGATCCGCGCATAAGCCTGAAGCGAAGTCTGCTCCTGACGACGTCGCTCGAAAGTCTCCAGCGCTTCGAGAATCAGGATCGCTCCGCCCTCACCCGCGATGCTGCCCGCCGCCTTCCGGTCAAAGGGCCGAAGCGCCGTCGCCGGGTCGATGTCCGCCGATGCTTCGAGCAATCGGCCGGTGAATATCTGGCGAAGATGCGACATCGGGTTGATCTTGCTCTCCATGCCGCCACAGAAGCACAGATCAACAGCGCCACGGCCAATCAGCCGGGTGGCTTCGCCTACCGAATGCAGGGCCGAAACCTCGCCACAGGTGATGGTGTTGCTCGGCCCCTGGGCATCGTGAAGGATCGTCACGTGACAGGCCAGCATGTTAGGCAGATACTTGAGCAGCCACAGCGGCGTCAGATCGTTGATGCCCCGCTCGCCCCAGAGATGGATGTCGAATTGTCCCGCTTGATCGCGCGCCCCGGCCAGGGCGCTGGTGAGTTCATCAAGATCAGATGCGATAAGGCCGGCACCGATCTGGGCACCCATTCGGGGAGACTCGTATTGCGGGGCGCGATCAGCAATGCCTTCCAGGTCGATGCGGGCCCGGGTCAGAACGCCGGCATCCTGCGCCGCCAGTTGCGCCCCGGCCACCGCGAGCTCGATATCGCGGGCCATGACCTTGGCCGCCTTGCGATAGCTCTTGGGCACATAGTCGCGAAGCTTGAAGTCTTCGGGGACCTCGGAGGCGAAGGGCGAGGCGAACGCGGAAGCATCGAACGCCCGGATCGGGCCAAACCTGCCTCGACCATCGAGCAATCCCTGCCAGAGCGCCGAAGCGCCCAGTCCCTGCCCGCAGACCGGGCCGATTCCCGAGATCACTACATCACGAAGAGACAAGCACAACTCCTGACTACACGGCCGAACATCCACATGCCAACGGCTCGGTCAGTGTAAACCAACGCCCAAAGCAGCGCGGCGAGCCCTTCCGAAAACTGGAAACCGCCCAAGCGAAGGACCGATGCGGGATTCTAAGCCCCGCCGACATCCGGAATGGTCGCCGGTCCATCCATGGCCCGCGGCGTTCAGGAAGCCGATGATCAGCCAACGGCGGCCGCTGTCTTCTCGTGCTTGGCGCGGGCGTCATCGAGCGTCCCGACATACCGGAAATCATCCTCATCCAGGTCATCGCCCGCTCCCTCGCAGAGCTGATTGA
>JAFIFY010000024.1 GCA_020831765.1 Phycisphaeraceae bacterium
CCTTTTCTGCCCCGGAACCGCGAGAGGATATCGGTTGCCGCGCAAAAGCGGGCGAGGGGCTATGGCCGGAAGATTTTCGCGCTGTCAGCAAAATTCAAACCCCGTCAAGCACAGGCCCGGTCAGGCGAGAAATGCCCAGGAAACCGGCGACCCGACACCCACAAAGTATACCCCGCGATCCTCGATGCTCCAACCCCGGATTCAAGAAGATCGGCGATGGTCAAGGGCCGACACGGAAAGCCCGCCACTACGGTGACATTCGACCATTTCGGCCCAGGTCTGAGCATTCCGCCGCCACCGGGCAACATCGCTGTATGGCGAGGGATGATCCGACTTATGGATATCGAGCTTGGCCATCACATCGCACGACAGGATGTGGGTCATTGAAAGATTCTTGGTCCGCTTATTGAAACGAGGCGGCGGCTTTGCCCGACTTGCATCACGCCGATTGTCGGAAGAGACTGGACGGAACCGGTGCATGCCCCGGCATCGACCCGGCTCACACCATCCTTGCCCCCGGATTCCGATCATGACCCCACCCGCCGCGCCTGGCTCCCGTCCCAACGTCATCATTTTCTTCACCGATCAGCAGCGCTGGGACAGCTCGGGACTTCACGGCAATCCGCTGGAGCTGATGCCGAATTTCGATCGTCTGGCGCGTGCTGGAACCCACGTCGCCAAGTCATTCACGTGCCAACCGGTCTGTGGCCCTGCCCGTGCATGCCTCCAGACCGGCACCTATGCCACGACCAACGGCTGTTGGCGCAACGGCATCGGTCTGCCCCGCGATCGCGACCGCTTCCCGACGCTGGCCTCGTGCTTCAACGAAGCGGGCTATCGCACTGGCTACATCGGCAAGTGGCACCTCGGCGGAGTGGACGGCCGCGCCGCGGAAGATCGCGGCCCGGTCAAGGACGGCTACCGCGGCGACTACCAGGACTGGCTGGCGGTCGAAGCGCTGGAGTTTTCCGTTGATGAGTATCACACGACGCTCTACGACGAGGACAACCAGCCCATCCACCTGCCGGGCTATCGAACCGATGCCTGTACCGACGCGGCCATTCGATATGTCGATCGCCACCGGACGAACCCGTTTTTCCTGATGGTCTCCTACATCGAACCCCATCATCAGAATGACAAGGATGACTATCCGCCTCCGATCGGCTATCGGGAGCGATACGCGGGCCGATGGACCCCGCCCGATCTGGCCGCGCTGCCCCAATGGCAGTGGCATGAGGACCGGGCACACGGCTCGCCGATGCGGATCGGAGGCACCGCGCAACAGCACCTGGGCGGCTACTGGGGCATGGTCAAGCGGCTCGATGAAGCCCTGGGCCGGCTGGTCGATGCGTTGATCACCTTGAACATGCTGGACAACACCATCATCCTCTTTACCTCCGACCACGGCTGCCACTTCAAGACGCGTAACGGCGAGTACAAGCGGTCGTGTCACGAAAGCTCGATCCGGGTGCCCACCATGCTCCACGGTGGGCCGTTCACCGGGGGTGGCGAACTGCCGCAGCTTGCCTCACTGCTCGATCTGCCGCCAACGCTTCTGGATGCGTGCGGCATCGCCATCCCGGCATCCATGCAGGGCCGAAGCATCCTGCCCCTGGTCCGGGGCGACCTCGAGGCTCGACGACCGTGGCCCGAGGAAGTGTTCGTGCAGATCAGCGAATCGCAGATCGGCCGATGTGTTCGCACCCAGCGCTGGAAATACAGCGTGCGCGATGCGCCCGATGCCCAGATCGCCGACGGCGCAGCGGACCGATACGTCGAGGAATATCTCTACGACCTGCATTACGACCCCTATGAACTATGCAATCTGGTCAGCTTCGATTCACACGCCCAGGTACGGGCGATCATGCGCGACCGGCTGCTCCGGCGGATGAAAGAAGCCGGCGAAAGCGCGGCAACCGTAGACCCCAGCCCGCTGCCCGCCATTCGAGGCGGCCAGCGCACGGTCAGCGAAGCGGAAGCCCGGGCCTGAGAATCCAGCTCGATTGCGGGCACCAGGGCGGGAATCACGCCCGGGAACGGCCGGGAACGGCGGATCAAGCGACTTTTTTTGTCCCAGGGGTTGACAGGGCCATATCCGCCGTGTATTTTACCAATAGGTTAAATACGAGCGGGACCACCGATCATGAGCGCCGACCCACTGAGTGCCACGTTCTCCGCACTGGCCGACCCAACCCGACGCCAGATTCTGGCGCGGCTGGCCGAGGGCGAGAAGACGGTCACTGAACTGGCCGAGCCATTTGCCATGAGCCTGCCGGCGGTCTCCAAGCACCTCAAGGTGCTGGCGCGGACGGGCCTGATCGAGCGCGGCCGCGAAGCCCAGTGGCGCCCGTGTCGCCTCCACGCCGCGCCGCTCCGCGATGCCGCCAACTGGATCGAGCGATATCGCCGCTTCTGGGAGCAGAGCTTTGATCGCCTCGAGGCGTATCTCCAGGAGCTTCAGGCCACCGAGAAATCGCCCGGTGATCACGACGGGCAGGCAAAGGAAAAAGCGAACTGATTGAGACGCCATCGCCACCGCCGCTCGGCGGGCATGATGCGGCGTCGTTGGACGAAAACCAGTAATGACTTCGGTGATCGCCGTGACGTGGGCTGTCGCCGCCAACAATCCCCTTCCCTGAATCAGGAGGTCCACGATGGTATCCCCGAACGCCAGGACCGATGAGCGGCGACAACTGAAACTTCGGATCAAGCGGCGATTCAAAGCCCCACGCCAACTGGTGTGGGATGCATGGACCAGGACGGAACATCTGACCAAATGGTTCCGCCCGAAGGATTTCACCGTACACGACACGTTGATGGACCTTCAGCCCGGCGGACGATGGCGATCGGAGATGCGCTCACCGGAGAATCGACTGTATGTCCATTACGGCGTTGTACGCGAAGTGTCACCCATCGACCGGTTCGTGTTCACCCACGCATGG
Source organism: Phycisphaeraceae bacterium (assembly GCA_020831765.1). Taxonomy (GTDB): domain Bacteria; phylum Planctomycetota; class Phycisphaerae; order Phycisphaerales; family Phycisphaeraceae; genus JAFIFY01. The sequence continues at coordinate 2,943 of JAFIFY010000024.1, forward strand.
GAAGACCACCAGAACCCCGAGCCCTGTCAGACCGGGTTCGAATCGGTTGTCACCATCGAGTTGAAGGAATGCGATGGCTTCACCGAGATGCTCTTTGAGCAGGTCGGTTTCGAGTCGGGCGAGTCGCGCGATTCGCATGAGGGCGGCTGGACCGAGGCTTTTGACAACCTGGCCGAACATGTTGAATCATCGGACGCCACGGGCGGTCACGAGATCGTGATTTCGCGAGTGTTTCACGCCCCAAGAAAGCTGGTCTGGAGCGCCTGCACCGAGGCGGACCACATCGCCAGATGGTGGGGGCCTCGCGGCTTTGCCACGCGTGTCGATGAGCTTGATTTCCGTGTCGGCGGCCGATGGCGCTACATCATGATCGGCCCGGATGGCAAGGAATACCCCGGTTCGGGCGTGTTCACGAAGATCGTCCCTCATGAGATGTTTGCCCATACCGATGAGTTTGATGAAGGCTTCGAACTGGCCGGCGGCGGCGATCTGCCCGATTCGATGGTGTCGACGACGACCTTCGAGGACGTTGGAGAATCCACGAAAGTGACCATTCGAATCAGCCATGCCAGTGAAAAGGACCGCCAGAGCCACGAGGACATGGGCGTTGTCGAAGGATTCGCCTCGACGCTTGACTGCCTGGCCGAACACCTGGCCACCCATCAGGGCCAATCGGCGACAAAGGACTCGCCCACCATCATTCTGCCGGACCAGCGACGCCTGGTGGTCATCAAAAGCTACGAGGCGCCGCCGCCGTTGATCTTTGATGCACACACCAAGCCTGAATACCTCAAACGCTGGTTCAGCGGAGATGATCAGTGGCCGATGGTCGAGTGCCGATTGGATCCACGCGTGGGGGGAGAAGTACGCTTTGTCTGGCGGCACCAGGACGGCCGACGGATGGGGCTTGGCGGTGAGATGCGGGAGTTTGACCCGCCCCATGCCTTTGCCCACACCGAACGCTTCGATGATGACTGGCCCGGAGGCGAAATGCTGACCCGCTACACCTTCCAGGAACACCATACCGGCACGATGGTGAACTGCACGGTTCAATTCCACACGGCCCAAGCCCGGAAGGCGGCGATCGATGCCAACATGCTCGATGGATGGAATCGGTGCATCGAGCGCCTGGAGCGCCTTCTTGCCGAACCCTCCAAGCAGCCTGACTGAACCGCGATTGACACTCCCATCGCTATCCAAACTGAAAGGAACCTGACCATGAACGAATCCGCACAATCCGAATGCCCCATGACCATCAAGCCCCGTGCCGAGCACCAGTGGCTTGGTCGGATGGCCGGGGAGTGGTCTTTTGAATCCGAGTGTTTCATGGGGCCGGACCAGCCGCCATTCAAGAGTGGAGGTGAAGAATCCGTTCGCCTCCTGGGCGAACTCTGGGTGGTGGGCGAAAGCACCGTCTCGACGCCCGACGGCGGCACGGCCGGCAACATCATCGCGCTGGGCTTCGATCCGGCACGTGGGCGATTCGTCGGAACTTTCATCACCTCCTGCATGGCTCATCTCTGGGTTTACGACGGTGAACTCGACCTGTCCGGCCGGATACTGACCCTGCACGCCGAGGGACCATCCATGGACCCGGCCAGCGAGGGCAAGCTGGTGAGCTATAGGGATGTGGTTGAACTTGTCGATGAGCGGTGCCGCCGTCTGACTTCGCATGTGCGCGGCGAAGATGGGAAGTGGTTTCAGTTCATGACCGCCACCTACCGCCGCAAGGCCTGATGTCCGGCGGTACCCGCCTGCATCCCGGCCCGCCTCGGGCGGCAACCGGTACCCGTTCCCGCCCCGCCGCCATGCCCCACTGTACAGGCCCCTGCCGATCTTCCTTGCTTGACCGGAGGGAAACCGCACGCCATGCTGTTGCGTATTCCTGTTGTGGCGTTAAGTCGGGATGTCAAGCTCACCTGTTCAGGAGGCTGCCATGCGTTGCGCATTTTCCAGGTTTGGCGGATTGGCGTTGGTCTGTGTGTTGATGATGTGGGGTTGTGCCGGGATGGAGGGCGGCTTCGCCCACCGGGATGGGAACTTCGCCGCCCCTTCGTCCGGTGTCGCCCGGGAGGCCCGTCCTTCGGCCGACGACCTTCCCGAGGCCCGGGCCGCGGTGCCGGTCAGTCATGAGGAGCCGCAACCCCAGACACCCTCCGAGCGCATCCTGATTTACGATGCATCGCTGGGTCTTGTGGTGGCCGACATTCGGCAGACGATGCAGGCCATTCTCGATCTTGGCCAGACGCTGGGCGGACACTTGCAGCAGATGGACCAGCGGAACATCACCCTGCGTGTACCGGCTGATCAATTTCACGAAGCCGTGGCCCGGATCGAACGCCTCGGTGAAATCACCGACCGGAACGTGCGAGGCCAGGACATCACCGAGGAAATGATCGACCTGCGCCTGCGTCTGGAAACCGCCAGACAGATGCGCCAGCGGCTGGTCGATCTACTGGACCGGGCCGAAAGCGTGGAGGACACGCTCAAGATCGAACGGGAACTGAGCCGCATTGTTGGAGAGATCGAACGCATGCAGGGCAGGATTCGGTATCTGACCGATCGCGCTGCGCTATCCACCATCACCGTCACACTCAACAGCCCACTTCCCCAACGCCAGGTGGCGGCGCAAATTCCCTTCGAGTGGGTCCGCAAGCTGGGCGATGGGGCCGTGACGGGAAGAATCCAGCCCGAGGCCGATACCCGTCGCTGGGGTCGGGCGATCAACTTCACCTTGCCGCCGAACTACATTCGCTATTACAACCGCCAGGGCGTCGCCGAAGTCATGGGGGCCGATGGCATCTTGATGAAGATTCAAAGCCACGACAATTACGAGGGCGGTTCGGCGGCGTTCTGGACCGCCCTGGTTCGCCGCGCCCTGACCGAAAACCGCGCCATGGCCGTTCAGTCGGTTGAATCCCTCGCGCTTGATCGTCAGCGGAGCGCTGAGGCGGCGTGGATCGTGGCCGATCGCGATCTGGGCACCGAACAGCAGATGTACGCCCTGGCGCTGATCGTTACCGATCGTCGGGTCCATACGCTTGAAGCCTGGGGCCCCGTCGATGCCATGCGCCGGGATCTGCCCGCCATCCGCGCCGCCGCGCGGTCATTGCAGATTCGGTGACCGGACCGTGGCGCGGCGGGCCTGGCGATCGTGAGCCTGGAACGAGTCGAATCGCCCAAGACGCACACCCCCCGTGCGGATGGCCCAGCGCGGCCATACCGCAACCCGCCGCGGCACAACGCCGATTGATCCGAGGATTTCAACATGCCTGGATTCACCAAAAGACGCTGGACGACCATCCTCATCATCCTGCTGCTATCCCATACGCCGCTGGCGGCATGTCTCTGGGACTATGACACCTTGCGGCAGGAAGCGATGCGATTCCCTTCCGCCCTGGCACTGATCACGGGAAACTTCAACCGCCACAGTGAAGCGCTCTATCGCTGGCGAATTGAAGATCGCAAAGCTCGTCTGGCCGAAAAACCCGATGACCTTGCCCTGATGGATGATCTGGCTGCGGCCTATGACAAGATCGGAGAACCTGGGCGGGCGGTCGAGCTGATGCGCCGATCCCTGGAACTGGCGCCCCAACGATACGAAACGCATGCCAACCTCGGCACCGTCCTGCTGCACAATGGGCAACTGGAGGAAGGCCTGGGCTTCATCCGCAGCGCGATCGAGATCAATCCTGATGCTCATTTCGGCCGTGAGATTTATCAGCAGCGACTCGTCGAATGGCTGATGTCGCGCAGTGTTGAGGGCGAGTTCACCCTTCCGCTTCGACACAGCCATCGCGACCAGTCGGATACGCCCTGGTACAGTCAATACAGCTTCGCTCGGTTTCTGGAGGAAAACCACTTCGAGGGCGGCGGCATGAGTGAAGAGGACCGCCAGGAGGCGATTCGGGGCGTTCTGGGCATGATGCGTTTCGGCCGGCACGATTCACCAATCCTGCTTGAGGCGCTGGGCGATTTGCTGACGGCAACCCATCAAACGAGCGATGCCAAACAGTTGGCCGCGCGGGCCTACCTGAAGGCCTCCTACGTTGTGGAAGGCTCTGAAGCGCGCCAGGCGTATCGGGAGATGGCGTCCGCCGCACTTGAGGGTCAGTCTCGGAGTCGGCTTCTGGGCCACGATTCGATTCTTCTTGACCAGGTCGAATTCGAACTCGCCGCGGAATTACGGGCCGGTGAAGCTCACTTTCAGAAGATCATTGATGATCAGGAACGTTGGATCGCCGAAGGCAAGAACCCCGAGGCTGAGTTTTATCTGAAGTACGATCATGAACCCGAGTTCCTGCCGGACGAGGAAGAAGGCCGCCTGGCCAAGGTCGTCGGCTTCATCGGGCGAGCGGGCGTGTTTCTGTTCATCGCCGCCTTTGCCCTCGTCGGCGCGCTCTGGCTGATCGGACGATTGAAGGGCGATGGATCGACGGATTCAAGCGATGATCCGAATGCTCCATGGTGATTTCCGACGTCACTGAAAACTCGCACTCGCATGTGGAACACAATTTGGGGCGCAACCCGGCCACACCATGCTGGGGCAACAATACCGATCGATCCGAGGAGGCACGCATGCCTGGATTCGACAACAAGGCACTTCCGGAATCATCGTGGGCGAAGATCGAGTCCGCCGCCGTGGAAGAAGCTCGCCGTCCGGAAGTTCTCAGGATTCCGATAGCCTCCGGTCCGCCGTTTGATCGTCATGATCGTGCTGTTGATTCCTTCGGTCACGCCGTTGGTGATTCCGTGCTTACCGTACGTCAGGAAGAGGTGGCCGCGCTTTCTGCGACAAATGGTGTTCCCCGCGCAGCCTGTCTCTGGGAATAGTCCGCCGCCGAGTTGGCTTCAACGACCGCGAACTTGGCCTTATCCGGCGGACATGACCCTCCAATCGCCGGCTGTGGCCAGTTAAAAAAGCTCCGCACGAGTACATAATTGCCTTCTGCCTACTTGCCCTGACCGGGTTGAGCGGGATAGGCTGTTGCAGGTTGTGCGGCAGTGTTGCCGGGCAAGGTCATCCGGAAAACCGCAATCCATCAGCGACGCCCACTACAGTTACAGGTCGATCGATCATGAAAACGATTCTCTACGCATTGGCATTTCTACTTTTCAGCGTTTCGTCGCTTCACGCCGAGACACATCAGGTGATGCATCTGCATCTGCAGGGTGAAGGTCATCGTGCCGCACCGCTGCTTCTGACAATCGAACTGCGCGGGGAGCGGATCGTCGCGGCACTGGCCACTGAGCCTTACCGCCGGAATCCGATCATCTCAGAATCCGCTTCACAGCTTGCCACCGATGAGCTGAAGTGGTCTGGCGACCGACTCACCGGCCGGGTTCAAATCGATGACCTGACGATCACGCTCGATGCTCGAGCCGAGGAAGCGGTGCTTCGTGGAAACTTCACGGTCGACGTTGGCCAGGAGCGGAGGAAAGCTCGGCTGTTCGGTGCCCTCTCGCCTCTCCCCGCCCTCGATCAGGGAACTCATCTGACGCTCTACATGAATCATCCCTATCCCGGGTTTCCCAGCCGTCGTGATGTTCGTATCCGGCACGTGCGAGGGATACTCGCACTCCAGATGCGCGACGGGCAGGTCACCTCAGGGCGCTTTGAATCGCACTTTCCCAATTCGACCCACCACAGCGGCCCGGTGCGTGTCACCGATGTCGCGGTGGCAGGCGCCCGGGTCGCCCGCCTCTCCGTCGCCGAATCCAATCGCATGACCTGGCGACAAAGCGAGGGTGACTGGACCAAGGGTTCGCTACGAACCCAGGTCAGGACGGAGAACGGACAACTGGTCACATACCATCTTGAGTTTCGGATCATCGGTGACACGGTCATCGGCGAGTACCATCTCGAGGGCGAGGGCGTCGAGGAGAATCACCGCGATTCCTTTGTCGGGCACTGGGGAGTTGCGGGCCATCTGAGCCCTGAAAAACCTGACATTCCCGATGCGGGTCGCGGGGAGGTCGAGCTGCGGCATCATCTGAATTGGCTCTATGAGAATCCCTATGTCGGCGGATTGTTCGGGAGTGATTACGCGCTGGCGTTCACCTCCGATGCGGGGAGCAAGAATTATGACAATCCCCCGATGGCCGGCGGCTCCGGACCGATCAGCATGATTCTGCTGGCCCGTCTTACCGACGATCCGCTCATCAAGGCGCAGGCGATGATGGCGGCCCATCGGGCGGGTCATTACCTCTACAGCAACCGGACGGGCCCGCTCAACCTGCTGAGAACCTACAAGGGGATGTTCTGGATGCACTTCTGGATGGGGCGTGCATATCTGGAGCTCTACCAGGCAACCGGCGACCCATTCTGGCGCGAGCGAACCGTTGAACTCGCCGAGGCGCTGCGTCAGACGCAGACCCCCGAAGGCAGTTGGAACTGGGTCGAGCCAGGTTCGGGCAGGACCGGGACCAGCAACAGTCGGAATGATCGCTCATGGGACAACATTCCCCTGCAGTGTGGCGATTGGCTTTATTTCCTCGGCCAACTACGGCATGCCGGGATCGAGGGTTTTGTGGACATCGAGCGCAAGGCAGCGGCCTGGATGCACCAAGCGGTCGAGCAGGGCGTGGTACACAATGATCGCGACTATCTCTGGCGAGGCCGGGCTCCGAGTTCGCGTTTTCAGGCACTCGGACCATCCTTTTACAGTCTCTATCTACTGAAATATGCCGAGGAGTTTGATGCCGACCATCTGGCCAAAGTGCTTGGCTTCGTCGAGGAAAATCTCTGGGAGATCGGTGAGGATCGACTCCCCTTGATCCAGACTTATTTCACACGGTCCCCTGGCGGCACGCACACGATGTCCACCATGAGGATGGCCCGTGTCTATCTGCTCGCCGCCGAGCGCACAGGGAACAGCGACTACCGACGCCGGGCCGGTCAGCTCTATCACACGCTGCTCACCGGCTACGATGAGCGAAGCGGTCTGATCTGGAATGATGCTGTGCCGGCCGACTGGAATGGCTATGCCCGGATGATGCGTCATCCCTATACCGTCTTTCAGTCGGATCTGGCCTACCAGCTCGATCACTTCATCACGACTGGGAAAAAGGCTGCCGGCCAAGGGCGTCCCGTCCCACTGCCCCAGGTGATCGATTTTCCTGAAATTGAAAATGTCGCCGCCATGCCCGCCCGGATCACACCTGCCGCAACCTCGACTTCCGGTTTGCCCATCGAGTACACCATCGATCGTGGCCCGGCGAATATCGTAGACGGGCGAATCGTATTGACAGGTGAAAAGGGAATCGTCTGGGTGACTGCGTCCCAGCCGGGCGACGATCGCTTCATTCCGGCGCTGACGGTGCAGCGGACCTTTGCGGTGGGGGATGCCTCGCCTCCCCCGGTGGCCAAGGTCGAGGCGGATTCGCTGAATGTGCGTACGGTCCGGCTCCGCTGGCAGCCGAGCACGAGCGAGGATGTCATCGCCTACCACATCGAGTCTTCTCGGGATGAGGGACGGACATGGCGACGTGTCGGTCAGGTCGATGCCCAGACGACCCAATGGGAAGCTCGGGATCACCGTCCGGGCGAGACACGACGCTACCGGGTCATTGCGGCCAACCCCGAGCTGACCTCCGAGCCTTCTTCTGTCGTTGCGATCGCTTCCCATGCACGGCCCTATCGAGTCAAAATCCATGCCGCCGATGTCAAGGCCGGTGAGAAATGGGAGCTTCAGGAATTTGACGATATCCCCGGGGGCGAAGTCAACAAGGCCCTGGTCGCCCTCGATAATGTGCTCCGGGGTGATGATGTGCCCGAGCCATACTGGTTTTCCTTCGAGATCGACATTGGTGACCAGCCAGGTCGCTATCGGGTCTGGTACATGTGCTGGGGGAACTCCGGCGCCAATGACTCGGCATGGTTCCGAGTCAATGATCGCCCCTTCCATGGGATCTCCGTAACCAATGCCTTTGACTGGGAATGGCGAAGCGTCGATGTCGAGTTGGACCGGCCGGGCAAACACACGATCGCGTTCGGCGCACGCCAGTCGACAACCTCCGGCGGTACCCCCGCGCCCAGAATCGCCTACATCGTCGTGACCAATTCCTCGCTCCAGCAGGAGTGAGCCGCCGCTGGCCAGCGGTGGCGATTCAACTGAATCGTGAGAAGGTGGAATCGGTGCAGTGAAACTGAACCGGCCCGCTCCGGTTCCCCGTCTTGTGCCGACTTGCCGGTACCGCATAACGTGCTCCCTTCCATCTTCACCCGGATCAAAGCGTTCTGGCAGCTTCAGGCCAAGCTCCGACCCGTGTCGGATCATCCGCTCTGCCTCGCCACCATGATGGTCAGTCTTGTGTCAGGCGATCCCGACACGTCCTGAGGCGCACGGGATGTACGAATGCTCCTAATGTGCCCCCATGCCGATCAGCTATACTGATCAACAGTCCTAACTATATGAAATGACTTATGCGATGATTGATGAGACATACCGGAGAAAGGCCCGGATCGCCTACGAGAAGATGAACGATTCTCCGATGCAGCGGCGGCTGCGCGATCGCAGCGCGTTTTACAGCGCTGTCGTTTACCACCATCCCGGCGACTATCAGCGAACAGTACTGGAACGGGAATTCCGTCGAATCCTCGATGCCGGCTTTACAGCCGTGCGATTCCATACATCCAGTCCGCGGTGGGATGCGGAGAAGCGAGCGTTCGACTTTACGCGATCAGATGACTGGTTGGCCGTCGCCGAGGAGGTCGGCATCGATGTGATCCAGCACATCAGCCTGTCGAGGCCTGATGACTCGTTTCTGGCCGCGCATGGGGTCTCGTCTGAGCAATGGAATCAAGACCACCTTGATACCCCGGAGATGCGCAAGATCGCCCAGGCATGGATGGGCCCGATGCTGCAACGCTACGCCGAACGATCATCGATCATCGGCTATGAACTGCTGGGCGAGCCCGGCGCCGGAGCCGGGCGGATCGACAACGACTACGACCGTCTTCGGTTTGCTCAGTGGCTTAGAGATACCTACGGCGATATCGAATCCCTCGATGCGGCGTGGAACATCTATCCGCAAAGGGCTCAGCCCATCGCCGCGAGCTTTGAGGATGCTCTGCAACTGCTTGAAGGTTTCGATGCAGCCGAATTGATCTCCGGGGTCCATCGCGCCAAGATGAACTATGGTGCCGGGCGTGATGTGCTTCGCTATCTGACGGATAAATCGCTTAGCCGCGCCAGGGTTCTGGCCGATGTCTTTCGCCAGTTCGATCGGCAGCACCCGATCCTGATGGGATCGCATCAATTGCAGATCAACCCGGCATCACTGGATTGGGATTTCGGGCGGTGGGCACGCATCGGCGATCAGCATTTCTGCTCGCTGCATCTGCCGTGGCACTTCGAGCTTGTCGAGGGCGAGGTTGATCGACCGGTCCTGATGCAGGCCAAGCAAACGCGCGACTACTTCAAAGGTGGCTGGACCAGCGCGTTCGAGACCATCGGCGGGGCTGTGCAGTACTCCGGCGGTTATGGCGCCGGCATGACCGCGGGCCTTTTACGGCGTCACATCGTCAGTTACCTGGCCGCCGGCAATCTATCCATGGCGTTCTGGACCTGGAATCACCGGCCGGGCGGCTGGGAGGCCGGCGAATACGGCCTGACTTCACTTTCCGGCCGGCTGACGGACTGGGGCCTTGAGGCAGGCAAGATCAGCCGCGCGGCCAAGCGGTTTGCCCGGGAGTTGTGGCAGGCCGAACCCGAAACCCGCGTCGCCCTGATGGAGGTCTGGGACACCGATGCCGTGCTTTGTTTCGAGCCGGAACGCCATGATTTGGCCGATGTGCCCGGCGGACTTGCCAGGGGAACCAGGACACAGGCGATCCGCGCCAGGATCGGTGCGGCCAGGGCGTTGATCAATCAACATGTGCCGTACGAGTATCTGCCCGATCATGAACTGGCCGAGGGGATTGCCGAGGCCTATCCGGCGATTTACGTGCCTCACGCGCGGGCAATCTCCGACCGGGCCATTGCGGCCCTGCAAAGCTACGTAGAGAACGGCGGAAGGCTGATCGCCGATGTGCAGTTCGCGTTCATGGACCCATGGGGCAAGCTGCACGCCAAGGGGGCCGGCACCGCGATGGAGAAGCTCTTTGGAGCATGGGTGGATGTGATCCACGACAGCCGAACCGCGCCGATGTCGATCAATGGCGGTCCGATCGAAGGATTCTTCGGCGATCTCATCCTCACCGATGCGCGACCCGTGATGAAGTTTCAGGATGGCCGCCCCGCGGTAGCCGAAAACCGCATCGGCAAGGGTAGCGCTGTGCTGCTTGGCTTCGATGCGGCTCGGATGTGTCACCGGCCGGGCCGGCAGGACATTGAGCAACTGATCGGCGATCTGGCGAGGGGCGGTTCCTGCCCGACATGGCGCTGCACCGCCCCAATCGTCGTTCGGCGCGCGACGGATGAGGCCGACCACTACTTCCTGGTCAACGATGGCGCCAGCCGTTTCTGCATCATCGAAGCATTCGATCGTAAGTACCGATCAGGACTGGATGTTATCGACGATCGGGCCATTGAGGTGGACGGCACAATCGCGATCGAACTCCCCGAACGGTCGGCGATGTGGGTACGTCTTGCCCACGCATGAGCGGGTTTGACCATGGCCGGTGCGCTCGGCAGCCTCGGGGCCGGGTTCGCGACATCATTTTCCACGGATCGGAAGAAATTCGCTTGTAAAGTCGCCATCTTCGGGTACTATTTCGCCTAGGAAGAGTTTTCGCCCATCTGGACACGACGGTCTGTCACTGGAAAAGAGGAGAGTGATTCATGTATCGCAGTCAAACCAAAGCCGCATTTGGCATTTTGGCGCTTTCGCTTGGTGTCTCGACAGCGCACGCCGCCACGATTGAGTGGACCGGTGCGATCAGCGATGTGTGGGACACGACGACGGCCAACTGGACCGGCGATGCCACCACCTACGCTGAGGGCGACGATGTCACCATCACCGGAAACGGCCCGATCTCCATCGACCGCGACGGCGATGGCGCGAACCTGGGAGTCAACCCCGGATCGACCATTGTGAACGTGCCCTCAGGCACGCGAACGTTCACGGGTGGGACGATCATGTCCGGCTCGTTCATCAAGGATGGCGCGGGCGTCGTGAACTTCAGCGGGTACGACGGCAGCTTTGGCTTTTCCAGTCTTGCCGTCGATGCCGGCGAGTTCCGCTACACAAGCTCCGCCCTGGCCAATGACACGGTGATTTCAGTCGGTACGGGCTTGATCACGCTGGATAACGGCGCGGTATTCAGCTTCCGCCATTCGCAGGGCGGCAATCCGGGCGTGACGGTGGATAACGATTTTGAGATCGGCGCCGGCGGCGGCGAGATTAACACCGCTCGGGCCGGCGGTAACCCGCGGACGGTGTTCTCCGGCGATGTCACGCTCGGCGGCGACCTGCTGCTTTCCAAGGGCGGCGGCGGGAACAACGAGCCCACGCAGACTTATACCGGCACCATAACGCTGACCGGTGGTGACCGGGCGATTCGCGGTGATTCGAACTTCGCCAACGGGGCCCATCCGGTCATCAGCGGCGACATCGCCGAAGATCAGCCCGGACGCCAGTTGACGCTGAGGATGAATACCAGTGGGCGCAAGTTCGAGATTGCGGGCACGAACAACACCTACTCCGGCGGCACGGTGATCGAAAGCGGAGACGGGTTCATCCTTGTTCTGGATATCGCCAAATTGGGCACGGGCGACGTCACCATTCTCGATGGCGGCGAGCTGCGCGTCCAACACAAGGATGCCCTCGACCCATCGGCGATCTTGAGCATCTTCAACGAGACCAGCCAGAAGACCATGGCGCTCGACTTCCCCAATGAAGAGCCCGGCATCGACGCCGGAGATATGCTGGTCAGCGGGCTGATCCTCAATGGAATTTCTCAACCGATCGGTCTGTACGATGCCGCCAGCCACCCGGAATTCTTCAGCGGGACCGGTCAGATATACGTCATCCCCGAGCCGGCATCGCTGATCCTGCTGGGTCTGGGCGGCACGATGTTGCTGTCGCGTCAGCGACGATGACGGATACCGCGGGTCGCGTTCCGATCCATCCGGCCACACGCAAGCAAATCTGATGATGCGGTAGCACTTTCAGGCTGCTTCTCGGAGAAGCCGGCGTTCCGTGCATGTCGCATCGCCGCGCTTTTTATCGCGTGATGTTCCACGCCACATGCACCACGGTGGCGAAACCACCATCGGGCTTGGCAAGGGCAGCGTAGCGGATGGGGTTATCGAGTCCGCTTCGCCGACGATAAGCAGGTCATCGCCCGCCCTTCTGCCTCATCTGCGGTGTTCGGTCGCGGAGGCTGGGGACGCCAAGCGCTTCCTGATAGGCGCCGGCGGTGTCGAAAAGGTCCAGGGCGTGCTCGCGCCAGGGCAGCGCACCGGCTTCACCCCATACAGCTTTGCCCGCCACGAACATGCGGATGTGATCGCGAAGCACCGATTCACCCCGCTCGACAAGCTCAGCGCCCAGGCGCTGACGAAGATCATTGTGGGCAAGGGCGATCTCGATGACCAATCGAGCCTCGGTTTCCTGGAGTCCTTCCCGGATCTGCTGATAGGCCACGGTGGGTTGCGGACCATCCCTGCCCGGAGCCGTCAGCGTCTCATGGTTTCGAAGCAGGTTTACGTACCCGCCACCGCGCAGGCGATGAAACTGTTGCCCATCGGCACCAGGAATTTGAACGGGCCAACTATCGAACCAGAAGCGACTCACCCCCCAGAAGGTGCGGTTACCGAGGCCGCCGCTTCCCGTGGAGACGTTACCAGTGATCAGTTGCCGATAGGCGGCCGCGTGCCGTCCACCATCGCCCAGAGTATGAAAGTGCGTGCGAGCCGCCGACGCCTGGGGAAATGGGCGGTCCCAGCCGCCACGCGCTCCGTGAGGACTCCACGGTTCCTCGTGAAAGCCCACCGGCATGCCTTGATGCGTCCAGTCCGATCGGTCCCGCGGGGCGCGGTAGCCACGTGCGTGCGAATACAGATTCCATCGGAGTCCCGGAGCGATGCGCCCCAGTGCCCTCACCTCGCTGTCCGACGGCTTGCGATCGTGGGCACAGGAAATCAGCACCGCATGATCGGGCCAACCCAGGTCGCGGGTGATCCGCAGGATTCCATCAACGACCGGCTTCCAGAATTCCACACCATCCGGATCATCGAACCTTGGCGCCACCATCGACTCACGCCGACCATCAGGATGCACGCGGGTGACTTCGATATCGCGGTTCCGCTGGCTGGTATCCCAGAGGTGGAGCCCCAGAAACTGCGGAGGTCCGACCCGCTCATCATAGAGCTTCAGATAGCGTTCAAGCGCACGGAAATCCGGTTGCAGAGCACCATCCCGCCCGGTCCAGTGAACGATCGTTTCCCTCGTGCCTAATATCCCCGGCCGCGCCACCGGCACCCACAGCACCCGGTTACCCACGCCGGCCAATAGGTCGAAAACCTGCGCCAGCCGGGCGAAGTGGCCATCGCTCCAAAGCGTTTCGCCGTAGCGGTAGGCGACGTTCTCCGGCTGATGAAGCATGCCCACCAGTGAGACATACTTGCGTTGGTCCGGCAGGCGGTAAGCCCCGACCGCCAGTTCGACGGGAACATCCCTAGTCGCATCCGCGGCACGCACCCGAACCGTCCCCCGGTAGATGCCTGGTGCGGCATCCTCCGGGATACTCACCTCGATCCATACCGGCCGGTGCGGCGCATCGGGACCGGGATGGGAGTCAAGCACGCTGTACGTCGCCGATTCAAAGCCATCATCAGCGCCGATGGCATCGACATGGAACCGCGAGGCATGGAGCCAACGAATGCGGCTTTGGTCGATCACGCCGTTCTCGCCGCGGAGGCCGTCGATGCTCACTTCCGGGGCGGGAAGGGGTTGCGTCGCGGAGACGACGATGGGGCCTGAGGCCAGACCGCCGCGCGGCCCGACCAGCCTGAGGACGGCGGTTTCATCGTCCGGCGCTGGGAAGCTGTCGGGGGTGATGTCGGTGACCGGACTGCCCACCCAGATGCGGGTGCCGGGCGGATGCTCGTGGACGGGTGCTCGGACGCCCTGCCCGGCGGCGTGCAAGGTCGCCTCGACCACGCCCATGCCCAGAAAGCGGCCTCCCCTGTGGATGCGGGGCCAATCGTGATCGCGGAATCGGCCGGTGTGATCCATGGGGTCGGGCGCGGCCATGGTCAGCACAGCCAGGACATTGCCGCCCGGACGCAACAAGCGAGAAGGCAGGCGCAGATCGCGCACATGCCGAAGCCGGTGCTCCCTTAGCCATTGAGCATGGTTGTCAGCGTTCTGCGATCTGATGGGCTGATCATCATCCCCCTCCACGAACCACGCCTCTTTGCCATAGGGCTCGGCGGTCATGGGCTGGTCTTCGGCCACGTGAAAGCGGCCGATCTCCTGGCCGTTGAGATAGACCACCACCCCGCCCCGATAGCTTAGATTCAGCCGGAGGACGCCGGCTTGGGCGACATCTTCTACCTCAAAGGTCGCGCGAAGCGCCACATGATCCAGACGACCACCGTATCCCCATGTATCCACGCCGATGGGCACGGGCAGACGAAGCCGGCTCCATTCGCGATCGTCGAATTCGAGGTTCTGCCATCCTTCAGGCAGGGGCACGGTGTCCTCGGCGACCATCCTGCTTCGCCAGACGCTTTCGGAGGTGCTCAGCACCGCATAAGCATCCTGCGCCCTTCCCTGGACCGCCCACGCCGATTCGGGCAGCGCGGCAAGCAGCAAGCCGATGAGGAGCGGCAAGAGAACGTGTGATCGAAGCGAGCAAAGGTCTTGAAGGGTCATGTCGTACTTCCTCTTGGAAACCGGGCCGGCCACGAGTCAGGAGCCAAACGGCTCGGCACGACCGTTGATTTCCATGTTGCCGAAATAAAATCCGCCATCGTGATCGCATACCGCGCGTGGGAAACACGCCGCTGGAACATCGCTGATGGTGAAATGCAAGAAATCATCGCAGCTAATCAACAGTATCCATGATCATGCCGAGGGTAAACCCATGAATCGCATCCCATTCGCGGCACCTTCGCATTCAGCAAGAATGATCGCGCAATCGTAAAACATTCGCATGGCGCAAACCGCGAACGATTCGAAAGGGCAAGGCAACGGAGATGGGTCGAACGTGGCGGCCAGGAACCCTCGATCAACCCGGCATTCACGGCCGTTGCGGGTCCATGGAGTCCATCGGTACGCGGCCTCGCAGCGATTTGGGGCGGGCGGCGGCCTTCAGCGAACAGACCCGCGCCTTGCCCGGCTGATCACGTTCGCCGATGGCCTGTTCGGTCGCCTGCTTGGCGATGCGCGTGGCGATGATGCCATCGTCGGCCGTGGGCATGTCACCGGGCTCGCCGGAGCGCAGCGCATCGCGGAACTCGTGATACAGACCCGTGAAGCTCTTCTCCGGGTGCCAGGGCAGATGTTGCGTGCCGTGGGAGTTGCGCAGCTCGAAGGAATGTTCCTCACGGTTGTAACGGATGACGCCGTCGGTGCCGACCAGTTCGTACATGAAATGCGATCGCGGCTCACGCGATGTCGTGTTGTATGAAAAGCTCATTTCGATCATCGTGTGAGCGCCGCACTCATGGGCCATGTGCAGGTACATGTGGTCGGGAGCCTGGTAGTTATCCAGCCAGACGCCGATACCCTTTTGCCAACGTACCTGCGATTGCAGCCACCACCGCGCCAGGTCAATCTGATGCACACCGCAATCGACCATCGGGCCGCCTTCCTCCATGCGACCGGTGCGAAGGGGCGAGTTGATCCTCTGTCCATGCTCGTCCCATGACCATTTGCCGTGCAGGCCCCAGTTGTAGATCAGCCGTAGCAGCCTGGTCTCCCCGATGGCATTGTCGCGCACAAGCTGACGAATCGTCCGGGCGCTTTCGCTGAAGCGGTAGTTGAACCCGGTGTAGAGCGGCAGCTTCGCCCTGGCCATCATCCGCTTCATCTCCAGCATCTCCGGCTCGTTCATGCCCAGCGGTTTCTCGCACAGCACTGGCTTACCATGCCTGGCCGCGGCCATGACATTGCGGTGATGGATCGGCGCAGGTGTGCAGATCACGACCGCATCGATGCTCGAGTTCCAGAAATCCTCTTCCGTCGGATAGGCATGCGGCACGTGAAACCGCTTCCGCAGGTCGTGCGCCCGACCGAAATCCCGATCGAATAACGCATGGACCCGCACCCCGGGAACCTCGGCAATCGCCGGAAGATGCCCCAGTTCCGCGATCATTCCACATCCGATGACACCCAGCTTGAGCATGACAAAGTACTCCCTGATGTAATACGCCCTGAGGGTTGATTCGCCCTGTGATTCGTCGGCCGGCGTCGCTCTGACAGCCGACGTGGCGCCGATCCGCATCGCACCGGGCCCCGGCAACCATGTACCCGAAGCCGTCCATACGGACATCTCGACCGTTGCCGTACCATAACGAAAACTCCCCGGATCGCCGGGGAGGGATGCGAAACTCAATTTCATCCGAGGAGTCACCCGCGGCTAGGCGGGGCTGAGACCAGACGGAGTTCGAACCTTAGAACGGTCAACACTCAGGGCTTGGCCTTGGGCGTCTTCGTCGTGGATTTGGGGCCGGCCGATTCCTTGGACGCGCCGGCTTTGCCGTCCCCGCTCTTACTCGAGGGCGCGGCGGCGGGTGCCTCCTTGCCGGCCTTGGCATCGGATCCACCCGTCTTGGATTCGGCCGCCGAATCCTTCTTGGCGGTCGAATCCTTGCTGTCGGTCGAACCGCCCTGTTCGGCCTTGGCGGCTTTCTTGTAGCCCTCGGACCGATAGTCGGTCTCGTAGAAACCCGATCCCTTGAACAGCACGCCGGCACCGATGCCGATCAAGCGGCGAAGCTTCAGTTTGCCGCAGGCCGGGCACTTGCGTATCGGCTTGGCGGTGATGTTCTGAAATAGCTCAAGCTCGTGTCCGCAGGCGTCGCACTGATAGTCGTATGTCGGCATGAATGTCCCTCGTTCAAGTCTGTCTACGCTTTTCGACCGGCTGATTCGGCTCAAAGAACGCTCCGGCCTCAAGCCCCGCTAAGGCGCTACAGCCACCTTGGCCGGGCGCAGCGTACGATCACCGATCGTGTATCCGGCCTGAAGCTCATGGACCACATGCTGCGAGGCGATGCCCTGGGCCGGCTGCTTCATCATGGCCTCGTGACGCGTCGGATCGAACTCATCACCGGGCTTGACCCGGATTCTCCGAATGCCGAACGACTCCAGCGCCTGGATCAACTCCTGATGGACCATGCGAATGCCGGTGACAAAAGCGTCTTCATCACCACCAGCCGATTTCGCTTCGCCGTCTGATGCACCGGGCGTTGCCTGTGCCTGATCAGCTTCCGGTGCGGCGTCCGGCTCATCGGCATCGGCCTGGCCCGGCGCCAATGCGCGATCGAACAGGTCCAGCGCCGGGAGCAACCGTCGCCCGAGGTCCATCAGGGCCTGGTCCCTGGCCTGCACGATATTCTGCTCAGCGCGCCGGGCGAAGTTCTGATAGTCGGCCATGGTGCGGAGCAGCCGATCCTTAAGTTCATCGCGCTCACGCGCCAACTGGGCCGGTTCATCGTCGTACTGGTCATCCGAACCATCATCCGCATCAAGGTGCCGCCGGGAATCTTCCTCGGCCGCAAGCTGTTCCGGGTCGGCCGCGGCATTCCGTTGGGCCTGTTCTCCGGCTGCGCGGATGTCCTTGTCCTGTTCTTCCGAAACGTTCATCGCGACTTCTCCGAATCAGTCGTTGATGCCTCTTGTCGTTGGTCGTGGTTGTCGCCCCAACCGGTCAGGTACTCGCGGATACGCTCAAAGAACCCACGGCTTTCCGGCATCACGTGACGATCTTCGGTCTCGGCGAACTCACGCAGCAACTTCTCCTGTCGGCCGCTGAGCCGCTTGGGAATCTCGATCTCGAAGATCACGTACAGATCGCCCCGATCCCCGGATCGCAAGTTGGGGATGCCTTTGCCCCGGAGCACGCGGTGTTCGCCATGCTGGGTGCCCTTGGGCACGTCCACTTCGACCTCCTCGCCATTGAGCGTGGGTGCCTTGAGACGGCAGCCCAACGCCGCCTGCGTGAAGCTGATGGGCATGTGCATGACCAGGTGATCTTCCTGGCGCTCGAACAGCTTGTGGTTGAGCACCCGCACCAGGACATAAAGATCGCCGGCCGGCCCCCTGCCGCCCGGCGCCGGCTCACCCTCGCCGGGCACGCGAACCTGCTGCCCATCATGAATGCCCGCGGGGATTCGGACATCCAGCTTTCGCCGGGCCGGCACCTGGGCGCGTCCATGGCAATCCGGGCACTTATCCTCGACAATCTTTCCACTACCGGAACACACCGGGCAAGTCGAGACCATGCGGAACATGCCGCCGAAGCCGCTCTGGGCGACCTGGCCGGCGCCTTTGCACCCCGGACAGGTCTTGGGCTCAGCGCCGGGCCGGGCCCCGGTTCCCTGGCAGTTGGCGCAGTTGTCCAGCCGCTGGAACTCGATCTCCCTGCTGACGCCGGAGAAGACCTCTTCCATCGAGACGGCGATCTCGTATTGGATGCTTCGGCCGCGCGATGCGCCGCCGCGCCGCCGCGATGAACCACCAAAGAGATCACCGAAGATGTCGCCGAACATCGAGAAGATGTCGCCGACATCCATGTGGCTGTAGTCGTAGCTGCTGGTGCCGCGCAGTCCTTCGTGGCCGTACTGATCGTACAACTGGCGCTTCTTGGCGTCGGAGAGCACATCGTAAGCTTCGGTGGCCTCCTTGAAACGCGATTCGGCCTCCCGGTCGCCCGGATTGCGATCGGGATGATACTTCATGGCGAGCTTGCGATAGGCCCGCTTGATGTCATCCGATGACGCCTTCCGGTCGACGGCCAGCACTTCGTAGTAGTCGCGTTTTGCGCTCATGCCGTTGCCCGCCTTGTTCAAACAGCACGCCCAGGGGGTGGACCCTGGGCGTGCCGTCCACATTCCAGTTCAGGCCGCGAAGCCAACTTCACGGTTGATCGGTCAGGAGACCGATTCGGCGACCGCGGTCTCCTCATCCTTCAGTTCGGTGACGAGCACGTTGGTGGTGAGCATGAGGCCGGCGACGCTGGCTCCGTTGAGCAGTGCCGTTCGGGCGACCAGGGCCGGATCGATAATGCCGGCCTTGACCATGTCCACATACTGGCCGGTGCTTGAATCGTAGCCCGCCGCGCCGCTCTTGCCGAGCAGCTCCTCGACGACGACATCGCCATCATGGCCGGTGTTGGCCACGATCTGGCGTGCCGGGGCCTTGAGGGCCTCGATCACGATATCGAAACCGAACTTCTCATCGCCGCGCGCCTTGGCCCTTGCGGCTTCGACGGCGGGAATCGCCCGCAGGAAAGCGACGCCACCACCAGGAACGTATCCCTCCTTGGCCGCGGCGCGTGTCGCGTGCAGGGCATCGTCGACACGGTCCTTGAGTTCCTTCATCGCCGTCTCCGTCGCCCCGCCGACATTGACGATCGCCACGCCACCGGTGAGCTTGGCCAGGCGTTCTTGGAGCTTCTCACGGTCATAGTCGCTCGTGGTCACCTCGATCTGCTTGCGAATCTGCTCGCAACGCGATTCGGCATCCTTCTTCTTGCCGCCACCGGAGATGATCGTGGTCGAATCCTTATCGATCGAAATCTTCTTGGCCGTACCCAGGTCGCTCAGCTCGATGCTCTCAAGCTTGATGCCCAGGTCCTCGCTGATGAACTTGCCGCCGGTCAGCACGGCGATGTCCTGGAGCATGGCCTTGCGGCGATCGCCGAAGCCAGGTGCCTTGACCGCGGCGATCTTCAACACGCCGCGCAGCCGGTTGATCACCAGTGCCGCCAGTGCCTCGTTCTCGACATCCTCGGCGATGATCACAAGCGGACGCTGATCCATGGCGACCTTGTTCAGCAGCGGCAGCAGATCGGCCAGATTGCTGATTTTCTTTTCGTAGATCAGGATCAGCGCATCTTCCAGGACGCATTGCTGCGTGCCCGGGTCGGTCATGAAGTAAGGCGAGAGGTAGCCCTTGTCGAACTGCATACCCTCGACGTACTCCAGATAAGTTTCCGCCGCCTTGCCTTCCTCGACTTCGACGACGCCTTCGGAGCCGACCCTGTCGATCGCCTCGGAGATCAGCTCGCCGATGGCCGAATCGTTGTTGGCCGAGACGGTGGCGATCTTCCTCAGGTCCTGCCGGCCCTTGCACTTGACCGCCAGATCGGCGATGGCCTTGGCCGCGACCTCCGAAGCGGAGTTGATGCCCCGCTGGAGCGAGACGGCATTCACGCCCGTGGTGACGAACCGAAGGCCCTCGACATAGATGGCCTCGGCCAGCACCGTCGCGGTGGTGGTGCCGTCGCCGGCCTTGTCCGAGGTCTTCTTGGCCACCTCGACCACCATCTTCGCGCCCATGTTCTGGAACGGATGCTTGAATTCAATTTCCTTGGCCACGGAGACGCCGTCCTTGGTCACGGACGGCCCGCCGTAGGATTTCTGCAGGATGACGTGGCGGCCGGTCGGCCCCATGGTCACCTTGACCGCTTTGGCCAGGTGCTCAAGCCCCTTGCGGAGTTGAACCGAGGCGTCGGTGTCGAATAACAATTGCTTCTTGGCCATGTGCTTTGGCTCCAAATGCTGGTGAAATATAAAAAGCCTGAATCAACCGACCGGCGTCGCCCGCGGGCGATGCTCATGCGGCCGCCCGAAGCGTCGCCTGGCTCAGCCCTCGACAACCGCGAGCAGCTCACTCTCCTTGACGATCAGGTGCTTCTCGCCGCCGATCTCGATCTCGGTTCCGGCGTACTTGCCATAGACGACCTTGTCACCCTTCTTGACGGTGAGCGGCTGGCGGGTGCCATCATCGGCGTACTTGCCGGGGCCCGTGGCGACGATCGTTCCGGTCATGGGCTTCTCCTTGGCCCCTTCGGGCAGGTAGACGCCGCTGGCCGTCTTCTCTTCCGACGGCGTGGGCTTGATCAGCACTCGATCATCCAGCGGAATGTAGGTCTTGGTCGCGGGCTTGGACTTGGTTGCGGTTGCCATGTTTGGTGTCTCCGTGTTTGATTTCCGTTTCAGCGGATGTTGAAAAATTCTGGTTCAGGACTGATTACGGGCCATGCGGGCCTTTGGGCGGGCGAAACTCCGGACGAAGGCGGCGGCTTGATTACATCATGCCCATGCCGCCCATGCCGCCCATGCCGCCCATTCCACCCATGCCTCCCATGCCTCCCATGCCTCCGCCACCGCCAGGGCCATGCCCGCCGGCCTGGTCATCGTCGGCGGGTACTTCGGTGATCAGGCAGTCGGTGGTCAGCAGCAGCGACGCGACACTGGCGGCGTTCTGCAGGGCGGTGCGATCAACCTTGGCCGGCGTGATGATTCCCCGCTCGACCATGTCGCCATACTCCAGCGTTAGGGCATCAAAGCCAAAGGCACCCTTGCCGGCGAGCACTTTCTGGACCACGACCGAGCCCTTCTCGCCGGCGTTGTCGGCGATGGTTCGCGTGGGCACATTCAACGCCCGGCGCACCACCTCAACACCCGCGGCTTCATCGCCGGTGGCCTTGACTTTGTCCAGCCCCTTGAGCGCCCGCAGAAAGCTGACGCCGCCTCCGGGCACGATGCCTTCCTCGATCGCCGCACGCGTGGCGTGCAGAGCATCTTCGACGCGGGCCTTCTTCTCCTTCATCTCCACTTCCGAACCCGCGCCCACGCGAATCTGAGCCACGCCACCGGCCAGCTTGGCCAGACGCTCCTGAAGCTTCTCGCGGTCGTAGTCGGAGGTGGTCGTCTCGATCTCCTGGCGAATCTGGGCGATGCGGCCCTGAATGTCCTTGGACTCACCGGCGCCTTCGATGATCGTGGTCTTCTCCTGATCGATGGTCACCTTCTTGCTCATGCCCAGATCGGCGATCTCGACCTTATCCAGCTCGACGCCCAGGTCCTTCATGATCGCGCGGCCACCGGTGAGGATCGCGATGTCTTCGAGCATGGCCTTGCGGCGATCGCCGTAACCCGGCGCCTTGACCGCGCAGACGTTCAGCACGCTCCGCATCTTGTTGACCACCAGCGTCGCCAACGCTTCGCTCTCGACATCTTCGGCGATGATCAGCAGCGGCCGCTTGGCCTGCATCACTTTTTCCAGCAACGGCACGAGCTTCTGCGCGGAGCCGATCTTGTCTTCGAAAACCAGGATGTAACACTTCTCAAGAACGGCGGCCATCGCATCCTGATCGGTCACGAAATTGGCCGACAGGTAGCCGCGATCGAACTGCATGCCCTCGACGACCTCGACGGTGGTATCCAGGCTCTTGCCTTCCTCGACGGTGATGACGCCGTCCTTGCCCACGCGCTCGAAGGCATCGGCCATCATCTTCCCGATCGCCTTGTCGTTGTTGGCGCTGATGGCCGCGACATTGGCGATCTCTTCCTTCTTGCCCAGGTTGATCGGCTTGGCCTGCCCGGCGATGCCCTCCACGACCGCATCGACGGCCTTCTTCATGCCGCGCACCAGGGCGTTGGCATCGACACCGGCGGTGATCTGCTTCAGGCCCTCGCGGAACAGCGCCTCGGCCAGCACGGTCGAGGTGGTCGTGCCGTCACCGGCTTTGTCCGAGGTCTTGCTGGCGGCTTCCTTGACCAGTTGAGCCCCCATGTTCTCGGTCTTGGAGGACAGCTCGATCTCTTCAGCCACGGTGACGCCGTCCTTGGTCACGGTCGGCCCACCCCAACTCTTATCCAGAACGGCGTTTCGGCCTCGCGGCCCCAGGGTGCTCTTGACGGCATTGGCGAGCTTCTCGACGCCGGCCAGAAGGGCCTGGCGTGCATCGGCATCAAACGCGATGTCTTTGACGGCCATGTTCGGTAGCCTCCATTGGTGATGAACAGGTATGAATTTACGGACCTTGCTCCCGGGTCCTCCGGAATTGCCAAGTGGCTGCGGATACAGCCGCAACACCCGACATGCTCTCTGAGGCAACTCAAGTGCCAGCAGCCTTCCAAGGCCACCGCCAAGCCAATCAGAATGTTATTTCTTTCATTACAGGGACTTACCGAATTTTTACGAGGATCGACCCCAGCGGGCAGGCCCATGGCGAGCACTGGCGGCCTGCCACCGTGGCAGATACCCATCGATGAGCCTGACAGTTGAGGGCTCGGCCGGTTCCGCCCGGGTTCTCCTCGAAGGCCGGTGAAGCCGAGCGGGCCGGAATCCTCATCAGGTGCGCACCCGGGTGAACATGAACGCCGCCAGCGGAAGGCCCAGAACCACCGGCAACCACGCATTGATGTACGGGTTCAAGCCAGCGATGCCGACCTGCAACACCAGGAGCGACGTCATCCATACCCCCACACCCACCACCGCCGCCTTGGCGCCCTCCCAAAGAAGATTGCTCGGTTCCCTGAGCAGGTAGAAGGGTGCCCCGATGACCAGCATGAGAATGCCCGCCAGCACGAAGCTGAAGCGGCTGTGGGCGATCCGGGTGAACGCATCGATGTCCGCGGCCCGCTTCCGACTGAGCCGGTTAAGCTCAGCCACGCTCAGGACTCGGGGGTACAAGGCCTGTTGCCGGGCCAGGAGCACACTCGGGGAAAGATCGGATTCGAAGTGGTCCAACGGAATCGGGTCCATGAACTGCGCCAAACCCACATCGGCGACCGGGGCATCAAGGTCCGTGCCCTGGATGAGAACCCGGTAACCGCCGATCAGTCGCCAGTGGCCCCGCTCGTTGTCCCAGAACGCCTGATCGGCGGTGATTCGCGCCCGAGCGGTCCCATCGCGGGCGCGAACCAGCACCGAGACGTCTTCGAGCATTCCTCGGCCGGCATCAAAGACCGCTGCTGAGATCAGGTTCCCCATGCCATCGGGCGCATACCAGATCTCCGACGTCCGCTCGCCACCGTGCTTCAATTCGCTCTTGTGACGGACCAACTTGTCGGCCAACGTCGGAATGACCATCTCCTGGATCGGCAGCGCGCCGAGGTTGATCAAACCGCCGGCGACAAGGATCGGCGCGGCGATCCGATACATGCTGATACCGCTGGTCAGGACGGCGGTCAGTTCACGCGTCCGAATCAGATGGTGAAGCGTAAAGCCCATCGCCGCGTACGTCGCCAGCCCCACGAACACCACGCCCAGCAGAAGGCACATGGGCAGATAGAAGTCCGCCGCGATCAGGATGAACGCCCGGGTCCGGCCTCCGAATTCGTCAGCGCGCATCTCGCCGGCCTGGATGAACTCATCGATCGTCGCCAGCATGTCAACCACGACAAAGAGCGACAGCAGGATCCCCATCAGGATCACGAAATTAACCAGAAACTGGCGGAGGATGTATCGGTCCAGCAGCAGCATCGACGATCATCATACGCGCTGCCGCGCTGATGGCGATCGATGGCAAGTCGATCGGCTCGACCGGCGCCACGCGCCTCAGGCCGTTTCGAGCCAGGCCGGCCATGAGACATTGCCTCGCCTTTGCGGGCGGAACTTCCGGCTTCCCCTGGCGGGTAACGGCCGCTTGGCACCCAGAACCCGGATGCGGTTGCCCATGCGGATCAACAGATCATCACAGGCCGGGTGAGAGATCGGGGCGTTCAACGTATTGATGCGGTCATATCGCTGACTGAAGGCGCCCGCGGTGTAGGGCATCCAAGGTTCGAGATCCAGAAGCCTGCGTCCGAGGTGGTCGTAGATGCCGCGATAGCCCTGTCCATCACAGACCAGAAGATGTTCGTAATCCAGCCCCGCCCAGTTGATCGGCTTTGCGCCCTGTGAGGTGAATCCGGGCTGGAAGCGTCCCAACCTGTTGCCCACCGCATCGTAAATGGCCGTCACGCCGTAGCTGCCCCAGCGGTTGGAACTGCTCACCGCCACGCCATCGTAATCAGGGACGATTCGGCCCGCGTGTCCGCTCTGGGCGTGTCCCTGTGGGTGGACGGCCAGCAATGTCCCATCCCGGGCATCGAGCACGATATGCCCGGCGGAACTTCCCTGGTAATGGGCCGTGGGTGGCTGGTTGGGACCGGCGAAGTATCCGGCCTGGGTCGAATCCACATGCCCGCCGTTGGGGCACCCCAGCCTTCGAAGCACCTCATCCTGAACCCAGCGAATCCGGCCATCGGCTCCGATCGTGCAACAGCCGGCGATGATCTCATCACGACCATCACCATCGGTATCGCACACTGCAAGATGCCGACCATGACCCTGACCCGATGGGGTCCGCACATACCAGCGCACGTTCATGTCCAGATCGACGGCCCACAGATGCGGGCTGTCGGCGCCACAGGTCAGAAAGTACGTATCGACCACGCCATCTCCATCGAGGTCCGCCAGCGTCTTGGGGCCGTTGCCCGGAGCGATGCGCCCCTTCTCCGGAACCTCGGGCAGCGGGGCGGTCCGCGCCACCCGGCCCGTTGCGCCATCGACCAGCATCATCTCCTTGCCGATGACGATCAGATCATGGGTGCCATCCTCACGCGGCGGCAAGGCGTGAACCATGTCTCCGGCCGGCCAGTCCGCCAGCCAGACCGTCCGGCCGTCGAGGCCCACCAGAGCATGCGTGGCCCCCTCCGGATGCCCGAAGCACTTGACCAGCAATTGGGGCTTCCCGTCGCCGGGGATCACGCGGACCAGTTTCTGGGAAGCGTTATGTCTCGGGGTTTTGGACAACGGGCCAAGGTGGGTAAGGTCCAGATCGGCAACGATCACGGGCGTGGGCAGCGACTCGTCGGCCGGCGGATCGCCGCGCGCGATGGCGGGCTCCGCCATTGCCGGGGCATCGGCGAGCTTCCGAATCGAAAAATCGGTGGCGAACGCCACACACGTTGCGCGCATGCCGGCATAGCCGCCATTGGGATAGCCATAGTCGGTCGCCGCGAAAAGGAAGTGCTCATCAATCCAGGTGCGGAACTGACTGCCCCGGCATTGAAGCGTCAATCGATACGCGGTGAAGACATCCAGATTGACCTGCGCCCACGCCACTTCGGTCCACTGATGGTCATCGCGGCGGTAAAGCACCACCCGGCCGGGGTATTCCAGGGTCAGAAAGTAATATCGGCGAAGGTCCTGCATGCGGGCCACGATTCCGGCCCAGGGCGCGATGCGTTCGACGTTATCCGAGCCCATGCCCGTGGCCACTTCCTCAAGGGCGAATGTGCCGGTCAAGAGGCAGTCCGGCGTGATCGGCTGGCGGGTGACAAGCGCGTGGTCATACCAGAGCGTCCAGTTCTTCTGCCAGACCACCTCCGGGATGCGGTCACCGAAGGCGAAATGAACCGCCGGGATGCCCTTGAAGAACCGGGAAACCTTCACCTGGCTTGGCTGATGGTGCCAGACCAGCGGAGCGTCCCAATCCTTGAAGATACGGTCGTTGTGGTCGCAGGGCGCAACGCGGTCGTATAGCGGTCCATCGACGGCTTCATCAATGGGCAAGGAAGCGATCAGGTCGCCCGCGTTGAGGTCAGGCAGGGGATAATCGGCGTAGGCGTATAGGGGCACGTGAAGACTCCATCCCCGGATCGGGTTCAGAAAGTTCAGGAGGCCGCGTAGACTTTCAAGTCCGCGTATTCGCCGATCATCGGCGCCATCTGACGAAAGCCGATGTATCCCCCGCCCAGAACCGGGCCATGGGTCCGACCATCATCCGTCCAGTCGAAAATCGGCAGGTCATCGATCAGAAGCAGAATGCGAGGCCCTCGGCGGATGACCGTGATCCGGTAGAAGTCCGAGACATCATCAACCGAGGGGATCGGATCGCCCCCCTGGCAGACCAGGTGAAAGCCGTGGCTCTTGCGCAGATTGCAGGTATGAAAGCGTCGCTCGTCAGGGTTTTTCCGGCGGAAGTAAGAGATGTGGTAGGCATTGATGTCGCCATCGAAGTACTGGCGATACTCGCCGGTTCGTTGGGCCAGCTTCCGGTCGAACAGGTCTTCGCCGTTCCGTCCCGCCGCGCAAAGCCAGAACATGGCCAACCCCGGTTCGCGAAGCGGCCGGAACCGCCAGGTGGCGGTGATATCCGCCGGGAATTTCTCCGGGCACCAGAAGACGTAATTGGCCGCCTGCCCTCGTGATGCATCCAGGCCGTTTTCCAGGCGCAGGCAACCCTGTGGAAAGCTGCAAACCGGTTGCCCTTCGGCGATCCAGCCATGGAGGTCGTCCATGCATTGCAGTGGGTTCTCATGGATCAGGTCGCCCGATTCCGGGATCGTGTAGGTCATATTCAAGGCTCCGCATCGGAATGTTGGTGAACACAAGTCGCAAGCTAACATCAACGACAAGCCCCGTCGTCCGTGATCGGACGCTTTTTTTCCGGTATTCTCCAATCGTGGATCGAAGGCCCCAATCCCGTCCATCCGCCGCGGCGAGAAGTCCGACGCCCAG
>JAFIFY010000176.1 GCA_020831765.1 Phycisphaeraceae bacterium
GGTCTTGGTTTGCTGGTCGTGGGCAATGTCTTCCAGGTTCTTCAACTCTGGTGGAGTGGATGGATCGAGCTTCGCACGGTACTCATTTTTTCGGTGCTGGTGCTGATGTGGCTTGGTGTGATCGGGTTGGGCCTGGTTGCGGATAAGCCGGGGCGGTCAGCCGGAAGCTCACAGACCGGACGGGCACGGGGCGGGTGGTTGGCGTTGCCGCTGTGCGCGGCCATTCTGGTGGTTGGGTTTCCCCTCGGGCAGGCTTTTTCACTCGGACGCACCGATTATCGCCGACCCGTGCCTGTTGCCGTGGTGCTGGGGGCGAAAGCTCATCCCGATGGCCGCCCCTCCGATGCGCTTCGGGATCGGGTCATGACCGCCGTGGAGCTTTACCATCAGGGGTTGGTCGAAAAGCTGGTGTTCTCAGGCGGGCCGACCGGGAGGCTCGATGCCCAAGCTCGCGCGGCGGGGCCGGAGGCATATAACCTGAATCCGGATGAGATCGATGAGCCCCGGGCCATGCGGATGCTGGCCGTGCGGCACGGCGTGCCGGAAGAGGCGATCGTCCTCGATCATCACGGCTGGAACACGCGGCTGACAGCGCGGCAGGTCGCGGTGATGATGGAACAGGCGGGTGTGGGCGACTTCCAGGTCATCGCTGTGAGCCATGACTTTCACCTGCCGCGCATCAAGATGGCCTTCGAGCAGGAAGGCCTCGGCGTGCTGACCGTGCCCGCGCGTGAACGTTACATGCTGCGGCGGAAACCGATGCTCGTGGCCCGCGAGGTGCCGGCGTTCTGGGCCTATTGGCTGGGTCTTGGCAGGTAATTGCCGAAGGGAGCCCCCGCAAGATCATGGCTGGCGCCGAATCCAACGGACATCCTGAATCCGGACTGGGCGACAAGTCGATCCGGGCGTTGACTTGGGCGGCACTACTGGGTCGATGGATCGAGCTGGCCCGATCGTCACTTGCCCTGCCCGATGATGAAGAGGGCCGCGCGATGAAGGCCAGCGTCCCGGACATCATCATGCTTCAAGCCGTCTGGATGGCACTGGGCGAGTTGGATCGGCTCGCTGAGGATGAGCGTCAACTGGGCATCGATCAGGCCGCCGTTCTGATCCAGAGGCACACCCAGGCGATCGGCGATCGCTTCGGTGATGCGATTCCCGCGGCGTTGCTGGAGGTGATCGAGGATGCCCGAGACCGGCTTCGACACGTCCGGGGCGATGAGCCGGATTGAGACCGTTCAGGGCATGGTCGATATCGGTGGCGGTTCCACCGGCCTGGCCCTGTCTTTCATGCCCAGGAAATTGGCCAGCAGGATGGGGCCCTCATCGGTCAGGAAGCTTTCGGGGTGGAACTGAACGCCCTCGAGCGGTTTGGGATCGGATCGGCCAAAGAGCGCCTCGGGCTTGGCGCGTAGTCCCATGATCTCACCCTCATCGGTCCAGGCTGAGATTTCAAAGCGTTCTTTGTCGAAGGATTCGCGGGTGATCACTAGGCTGTGATATCGCGTGGCGATGAAGGGATTGCTCAAACCCTCGAAAATGGCTTTGCCGTCATGAAAAATGCGCGATACTTTTCCATGCATCAGCCGGTAATTGCGTGCCACGGTCATGCCGTACGCCTGGCCGATGGATTGGTGACCGAGGCAGACACCCAGTAGCGGCACCTTGCCGGCGGCAGCGCGAATCAGGTCCACGGAGATGCCGGCCTCATTGGGCGTGCAGGGGCCCGGAGAGATAATGATGTGCGCCGGTTTCATCGCCATGACCTGATCGACGTCGGCGCGGTCGTTTCGAATCACTTCGACAGGCAACGTCGCATCGAGCTCGCCGATGCGCTGGACCAGATTGTAGGTGAAACTGTCGTAGTTGTCGATGATCAGGATCATGTGGGCGGATTCTCGTCGGCTTCCATGATGGATGTACTCGCCGGATCCCGGCTCGGGGCGCTGGCATGTCCGGGATTTTCCCAAGCATGTCGGGCGGACCGATCGGGTATTGAACCGGATCGTTCGCACGAATCAGCGGTTTATTTCTCCGGACCCGCGTCACTCCCGTCATCGTGGTCCGCATCGTCCGGGGGCGGGGGCAGGCCGATGTCTTCGTTCCAGACTTCCGGATAGGCATCGATGAACTGCTTAAGCAATTCCTGGCATCGCGGATCGCGGAGAACCGTCAACTTGACGCCGTGCTGGATCAACAGATTCTCGGCTCCGAGGAAGTTTTGATTCTCACCGATGACGATGTTTCGGATGCCAAAGAGCAGGGCGGCACCGGAGCACATGATGCAGGGCGACAGTGTGGTGATGAGGATCAGTTCGCTCCAGTCGCGTCGTCGCCCGGCGTTTCGAAGGCAGATCATCTCGGCATGCGCCGTGGGATCACCAAGCTGCACCCGCATGTTGTGGCCCCGCGAGACGATCTCCCCCCGTCGATCGACCAGCGCCGCGCCAATGGGGATTCCGCCCTCGTTCAGGCCCTGTCGTGCTTCGCGGAGGGCTTCGGCCATCCATGCCTGTGGTTCGAACACGGCCTTGGGCCGAAGGGGGCTGATCCGGACCCGGCTTGATTCCCGAACGGTCGCGGCTGGCGGCGCGGCGGCAACGGGCGTAGTGGATCGGACCGAGGGTTGTGAAGTCGCCAAACCGGGCGGCGCAACGACCGCCGCCGCGGATCGGGACGCGCCACGGGCCGTGGACCTGGCGGTTGAGCGCTTCGTGGGTTTGCGCGTGGCCGCCTTCGCGGCTTTGACGCGGCCGGTCGAGGACTTGGTGCGAGCGGGCTTTCGACTTGCGGATTTCGACTTTTTCTTGGCCATGTTCGGAATCTCCGGACTTACGTGGCGGCTCGGGCGGGCTCGTCGGGCCGATACCGGTGACGATGGGCCAATGGGCTGGCGAAGCAAGGCCCCGTATCGGCATGACCGGTCGGATCGTACTTCGCCAATACGCGATTGTACGACGAACCTTGCGAACCTCGACCGTTGGCTGAACCAGATGCGATAGACTAACTTGAACGCGATGGGCTTGCTCGTGCTTCTTTTGCTGGCGATCACGGTGTGGATCGTGGCCGGGGCGGTCAGCCTGATGTGGAGGCTTCACCACCCGCGCCGCAAGACCATCGGCGATGCCTTGGGGCGCGGGCATCCAATCGATCCGTCGGAGTTGGGCCTGGCGGCGCTCGAAGCAGAACTGCAACTCTGGGGTGAAAGCCGGACACCGGCATGGTTGATTGAAGGCGGACGGCCTTGTGGTCCGCTGGTGGTGGTTACCCATGGTTGGTCAGACAGCCGGTACGTCGCCCTGGCTCGGTGGGCGGAACTGCTGGCGCCCCGGGCTTCCACCCTGGTGCTTTACGACATGCGAGGCCATGGCGATCAGCCCGATCGTCGATTCTCCGGAGGCTGGACCGAGCAGGACGATCTGGAATCCGTGATACGTTCAGCGCGGCGGACACTGGAATCGGTCGATCCCCAGCGGGCACTGAGGCCTTGTGTCCTGGCCGGGCATTCGCTTGGCGCAACCATCAGCCTGTTGGTTGCGCTTCGTGGCGTGGAGCCGATCGCGGGTGTCTGGGCGGATTCGATCATGGCCAATCCGCACGATGCCTTGAGACGGCGGGTGCGTCGGCGCGGCTGGCCGGCCGAACCGGTCGTGAGCCTGGGCCTGCTGCTGGCCAGAGCTTGTGGCGATGCCGGGCTTCCGGACCCGCGAACATCAAGACCGGCCGACAGCGATCCGGCGGCTGGGTCGATACACATGATCCATGCCTTGGACGATCCGATATGCGACATCGACCGTGTGCGTGATCTGGTTCAGAGGCTATCAGGGGCTCGATTGAAGGAGATCGCCGGGTCGGGGCACCGATGCATCGCCGAACTCGATCCGGCCGGGTATCTTGTTGCGCTGGATGCTTTCTTTGAGGGATTGGAAACGGCATGATGACATCGACCGAACTGGCCGGCCGCATCGATCACACGCTACTGTCCGCGGAGGCCTCGGCCGCGCAGATCGATCAATTGGTCGAAGAAGCGATCAAGTTCGAATTCGCCTCGGTGTGCGTCCATGGCGCGTATGTTGACCGCGTTGTCGAGAAGCTCCGGGCCGCCGACGCCGCACCGGTGGCCTGTTGTGTGGTGGGGTTTCCCCTTGGCGCGAACAAGTCGACGGTCAAGGCGATCGAAGCGGCCGCAGCCGTCAAGTCAGGGGCATTGGAAATTGACATGGTGGCGTTTCTGCCCGCACTTCTGGAAGGCGACCTCGCCGCCGCGCGTGCCGACGCGATTGAAGTGGTCAAGGCCGCCAGGGCCGCCAATCCTCGAACAGTGGTCAAGCTGATCGTCGAATCAGCCCTGCTGGTGCAAGGCATGGATCGCGATGGCGCCGAATCGCGGATCGCGCTGGCTTGCCGCATTGCGCGGGAGAGCGGCTGTGACTTCATCAAGACCTCGACCGGCTTCCATCCCGCGGGCGGCGCTGATGTGGATTCGGTACGCTGGATGAAGCAGCACGCTGGTGGAATTCGCGTCAAGGCGTCCGGCGGTATACGAACTTACGCTGATGCTGTGACCATGCTTGATGCCGGTGCGGATCGGTTGGGTTGTTCGGCGGGCGTGAAGATCATCGGCGGCTCCGGCCAGACGGGGCAGGGGTATTGAAGATCGTGCAACGCAATGCTGTAAATGTTGGACCGGTGACCATCGGCCCGGGCAGGCCGCTGACCCTGATCGGTGGCCCCTGTGTCGCTGAATCCCGGGAGTTGTGCCTGCGGATCGGTGAGCGGCTCGTGGAGGCCTGTGCAAACGCCGGGATGCAGTACATCTTCAAGGCCAGTTTCGATAAGGCCAATCGCAGCTCGATTCAGAGCCCGCGGGGCCCCGGCTTCGAGGCCGGCCTCGAGCTGCTTTCGTCCATCGGCGATCAACTGAAGGTGCCGGTGACCAGCGACATCCACGAGAGCCATCAGGCCCAAGCGGCCGGTCAGGTGCTGGACTTGATCCAGATTCCGGCTTTTCTTTGTCGCCAGACTGATCTGCTGGTCGCGGCGGCGGAGACCGGACGACCGGTGAACGTCAAGAAGGGGCAGTTCCTCTCGCCCATGGAGATGAAGAGTGTCGTGGGTAAGCTGACGTCGTCCGGCTGCTCGGGCGTTATTTTGACGGATCGCGGCACGTTTTTCGGCTATCAGCGCCTGGTCAACGACTTTCCAGGTCTGGTCGATCTGGCTTCGCTAGGTTGGCCAGTTTGCCTTGATGCTACGCACTCGACGCAGTTGCCCGGTGCCCAGTCGGCCGAAGGCGGCCCGATGACCAGTGGTGGGCGGCCGGAAATGGTCCCGATGCTGGCCCGGCTGGGGGTTGTCGCTGGAGCGGACGCTCTGTTTATCGAGACACATCCGGAGCCGGCCAAGGCGGCCAGCGATGCCTCGAGCATGTTGGAGCTTGACCTCTTAGTGCAGGAAATAGCTAGGCTTACCGATCTACGGCGATGGGTGGAATCAGCCGGACGTTGCTGAGATTTGTCGCTCGCGGCGACGGTTCGACTTCGGCCGGAACAGGAAAACCAGTACGCGTGCGACAGGTTTGCGGCAATGCTTGATTGTGCTCCTGAAAATTCGCAAAAAAATTGACCTTTACCCATTTCTGATATACATTTACTGTGAGACCCGGGGGTTCCCCTGAGGAGAGATCGAGGATGAGCGTTTACGCCAATGGTGGAGATTGGCCGATGATGTGTTCATGCGCTGCGGGTGTGGGCTGCGGACATGAATCTGCAACGGATCTCGTCGCTGGTGAGAGAGAGGCGCTCGAGAGAGAGACGGGCATCGGCCTTCGGGTCGGTGCCTATTTTTTTGGCGGCACGATTTGCCGTTGACTTGTTCCGTCGCGTTTTCGTAATGGTTATCCGAGTCGAAGATGCCGCACCTCGAACTGCGATTGGCCGCTGGCGACTGGCTTGAGATTGGGGCGGCGCGAGCGCCGGCGACCAGAACACTTTTGGCCCATGCGAGCAGGGGGCACCATTAAGGCAGCGCTGCGATCCGGGCGAATTCCTCCTTCAGGGCGGGGTAGAGACGCTGATACTGGGCGAAACGCTGAGCATAGGCCTTGGCTGAGGCGCGCTGGGGCTTGAGTGTTTCGGTTTCACGGATGACAGCGCGGCAGGCCTGGGGGACGTCCTTCCACACGCCGATGCCGACGCCAGCCAGTAGCGCCACGCCGTACGCCGGTCCCTCATCGCTGTTGATCGTGGCCACGGGGGCATCATAGATATCGGCCTGAAGCTGACGCCAGAAAGCGCTTCGCGCTCCGCCGCCCGACAGGCGGATGGTGCGAATCTTCAGGTCCATCCGCCGCATGATCTCAACGGCATCGCGCATGCCGTACGTGACTCCTTCCAGAAGCGATCGGAGGATCATGGCGCGGCTGTGTCGGGCGGTCAGTCCGATCCACCCGCCTCGCGCCTCGGGGTCGGGATGCGGGCAGCGTTCGCCGGTCAGATAGGGCAGGAAGAAGAGCCCCTCGCTGCCCTCGGGCGCCTGCTGGGCTTCCTCGGTGAGCAGTTCGTACACATCGCGCTTCTCTTTGCGGGCTCGGGTGATCTCCAGGGGCGCCATGTGATTGCGGAACCACTGGAACGAGCCGCCGGCCGAGAGCATGCAGCCGAAAACACACCACTTGCCCGCCACCGCCGCGCACATGGTGTGGACGCGTCCGCCGGGGTCGTAGGTCGGCTCATCGGCATGAGCGAACACGACGCCACTGGTGCCCAGCGTGGCACTGACGATGCCGGTCGAGACGATGCCGTTGCCCACCGCTCCGGCCGGCTGATCGCCGCTCCCGCCGACGACGGGCGTACCTTCCTTGAGGCCCAGGGCCTTGGCGCCCTCCCGGTGCAGTCGGCCGGTGATTTCATGCGACTCATGGCAAGCCGGGAGCAGGGCACGGTCGATGCCCAGGAGCGAAAGCAGTTTTTCATTCCATGCCCGCTTGCGGACATCCAGCAGCAGGGTGCCCGAGGCATCGCCGACTTCCGTGGCGAACTCGCCGGTCATGCGGAAGCGGATGAAATCCTTGGGCAGAAGAATCATTCGCGTCGCTTCGTAGACGCGGGGCTCGTGCCGCCGGACCCAGAGTATCTTGGGCGCGGTGAACCCGGTCAGGGCCGGGTTGCCGACCATGTTGATCAGCTTGCGGCGGCCGCCGGCGGCTTTCTCGATCTCGATGCATTCCTGACCGGTCCGCTGATCGTTCCAGAGCAGCGCGGGCCGAAGCGGCTCCTCGCCATCGCCCAGGAATACGCTCCCATGCATCTGGCCCGAGAGTCCGATCGCGGCGACCTGTTCAGGCTTGATGCCTGATCTGCGCACCACCTGCCGGACGGCTTTGCCCGTGGCCGCCCACCATTCCATCGGATCCTGTTCCGACCAGCCGGGCTGGGGTGAACTGATGCCGTGTTCGGCCATGGCGGTGGCAAGCACCTTGCCCTGTTGATCGCAGATGAGGGTTTTGGTTCCACTGGTTCCGATATCGATGCCAAGCAGGTGGGACATTTCTGAACGCTCCGTGTCGAAAGCCGGGCCGAGGAATGTGAAGCATCCTCGCCCATCGTGGCGAACTTGACAAGCGCCGGGTGGCTCGAGCGAAGGCAGGGCGTAGAGCAGGGGTCCGACGCCCGCGCTGATGCCTTGACGGTTCAGTCGCCCCGGCCACCTAGAGCACGCCGTCCGCCCAGCGCATCCATCAACACGGCCTTGCTGACCATGTCCAGGGATGCGCCGGTGGGAAGTCCACGGGCCAACCTGGAGACCCTGACATCGAACTTCTCCAGTTTTCGGGCCACATGCAGCGCTGTTCCATCACCCTCGACGCTGGGCTGCATCGCGAGGATGACTTCCGCCACGGGGTTCGGGCCATCCGGCGTTCGGGTCGATGCCGGCGCTTGCGAGTCGGCGATGCGTTGGATCAGCCCGGCGATGTTCAGGTCGCCCGCTCCCACATCATCCAGCGGTGCCAAACGACCCATCAGGACGTGATAGAGGCCACGATATTGGCCGGTGTCCTCCATGAGCTGCACATCCAGGGGCTGCTCGACCACCATGATGGTCGACCGGTCGCGGTTTGGATCGCGGCAGATGTCGCAGGGACTCTCCCGGCCGATGTTTCCGCAGGTGGCGCAGACCTGCACCTGGGCAACCAGGTCCTTGATCGCACCGGCGAGCGAACCGGCCTCATCGGAAGGCTGCTTGAGCAGGTAGAAGATGATGCGCTGCGCTGAGCGGCGACCGATACCCGGCAACCGGCACAGTTTCTCAAGCAGGTTCTGGGTAAGTGAATCGGAGCCGGAGGATGCCATGGGGTGGATTGTACCCGCTGCCCGCGCGTGGCGGATCGTCACCGGACTGACGACAAGGCCGCGACTGATCCGGATTCGGTGATGAACTGATATCGATTGAACCGGTGGGGGTCGGGCGGATCTGCACCCCACTTATCTGAAAAGTCGGCCCGTAATCTCAAGCCATACTCCCAAGCTCTTACTCGGAGATACGGACTTCAAGTTCATTGGCTGGGATGTTCAACTGATCGCGCAGCAAGTCCAGCCAGCGGAACATGAACAGGGAAATATCTCTCTGATCCGGCGTGTCGCGAAAGACCGCGGGAATATCCGTCACGCCGCTGATGGTGCCGACCCATGCGACCAGAGCGTCGTGTGCACGTCCCGCCGCCTCGCGCCAAGCCAGATCCTCGGCTTCGGGGATGTAACCACCACTCTGAAGCAGGTGGTAGAGGCGGATGTACCGGTAACAGACGATCATCATCTTGCGTCGAAAGTTCGAGTCCATGCGGTCGGGCGTGGTGAACCGTTTGTTGGAAAGCTGGTTGATGGCATCGCGCACTCCGGCCGGACCGATCCGCGGATTCGTGGCGTACAGGCCGATCCGCGCGTTGAGGGCATCAAGCATACGGTTGTCGGCCTCGTTCGAATCCAACGAGCCGACGGCCAGAGCCATCTGTTGGAAGACCGGGCCGACGACTTCCGTAGCGATCTTGGGCCCGAAGATGCCCAAAACCCTCTGTTGCATCTCGGGATCCAGCCGCGTCCTCAGGTCGGACTCCGATGCTTTGCCGGATTGCACGAGCAGGTTGCCGGCGCGCGCCGCCCAATAGCGGACCGCGGGAAGCTCATCGCTCATGCCGGCCTCGATCAGCGGAAAGATGGCTTGGGAGCGCATCTGCGCGGTGATCACCATGGTGTTGAGCCGAACGAGCATTTGCGGGCTCTGGGCCAGCGGCAGAAGACGCTCGCTCAAGGCGGCTTCATAGGTTGTACGAAAGGCCGATGACGGCCCGCGTCCGAACGGGGCGGTCAACTCGCGCCTGGATTCGGCGACGCGCGCTGCCACGACCTGGTCATCGTCGGTCCCCATGCGATCCGCCCAGAATCGAACGTAAGCGTTGATCGCGTTGGCCTCGGGCGAATTGGCCGCGATGCTGGAGGCCTGGATGATTCGATCCTGCAGAACGGGACGATTGGCGTGGCAGACACCGGACAAAACCAGGGTGATCGCCAGGAAGGTGGTGACGGTTCGGGATCGCATCTGCATCAACATCATTCTCCAGGGACAATTCCCGGCGGGGGCCGGTCACGGGTGACTGATATCCGCACAGGATGCCCCAAGGTTGGCGGCAAGGCAAGCCGGAAGCGGAGGCGCCCGCACGGATCGGGCCTCCATGAATTATCCTATGTCGGACTGCGATCCGGCACCCACCCGGATTTTCAATGGAGTTCACGCATGTACCGGAGTGTCACCGTTTCCGCCCTGTCGGACCGAAGTCGGCCTCGAACCTTTCTCGTTGGGCTTTTCGACGACGACCAGGCCGTATCAGGCGACCACCAGGGTCTGGATCATCGATTAGGCGGTGCTCTGGCCGAGGCGATCAAGCGGCCGGAGTTGCGGCGAAAACTTGGCCAGATTCACATGCTATATCCGTCAGGCTCGGTGGATCGAATCATCATTGCCGGGCTGGGGGAACGGAAATCGGCGAATCTGGAGTCACTGAGGATCGCGGCCGGTCAGGGCCTGCGTGCGGCGCACGCCGCGTCATGTGAGGCGTTGGCTGCGGCTTTCCCGGACATCGAGGGCAAGCCAACGCTCGAAGACCGTGCCACCGCCATCGGTGAGGGCATCGGCATGGCCAGCCTCGATTTCGATGAGTTCCTGGGCAAGGGCCGCGCTGAGCCCGGAAAGTCCAAAGCCTCGGCAACAGTCAAGGTATCGGTCGATCGGCCGATGCTGTCCGGGGTTCGGCGGGGTCTGACGCTGGCGGCCAGCGCCAACTACGCTCGACGGCTTGCCGCGACACCGCCCAATATCGCCTCACCGGCGTTCTTCGCGGCCGAGGCCCGGAAGCTGGCCCGCAAGCATCAGTTCAAGTGCTCCGTGATGGATGAAGCGCGGCTCAAGCGACTTGGCATGGGCGGCATCCTGGGCGTTGGCAAGGGCAGTCGGAACCGCCCGGTCCTGATCTGCCTGGAATACCGGCCTGCGGGCGGGCGCGCATCGGACCCGGTGTTGCTCGTCGGCAAGACCGTCACGTTCGACACCGGGGGTTACTCGCTCAAGATATCCGGGGCGATGGCGGGGATGAAGTACGACAAGTGCGGTGGCATGGCCGTCCTGGGGGCGATGGATGCGATCGGAAGCCTCAAACCCAAGGTTCCGGTCGTGGCGCTTCTGCCG
Organism: Phycisphaeraceae bacterium; assembly: GCA_020831765.1. Taxonomy (GTDB): domain Bacteria; phylum Planctomycetota; class Phycisphaerae; order Phycisphaerales; family Phycisphaeraceae; genus JAFIFY01. The sequence continues at coordinate 10,738 of JAFIFY010000176.1, forward strand.
ACGGTTGAGAACATGATCGGACCGGATGCTTTCCGCGTTGATGATGTGCTGACCATGAACAACGGCGTCACCGTGGAGGTGACCAACACCGATGCCGAGGGTCGATTGATCCTGTCCGATGCCCTGGCCTATGGCTGCCGCAAGTACAAGCCCCGGGCGGTGGTTGATCTGGCGACGCTGACCGGCGGCGTCGTGGTGGCGCTGGGTGATCATTGTGCCGGGCTTTTCTGCGCGGATGATCTGTTGCGGGAGCGGTTGGTCGATGCGGCCGAATTGAGCGGAGAGCGGCTCTGGCAGCTTCCGCTCTGGCCGGAGCACCGCGAGTTGATGAAGGGCACGCACAGCGACCTGGTCAACAGCGGGGCCCGCAGGGCGCACCCGATTCAGGGCGCGGCGTTCCTTTCCTTTTTCGTCGGTGATGAGGCCCCCAAACGCATGCCCGAGCTTCCCTGGGCCCACATCGATATCGCCGGAGTCGCCGCCCTTGACAAGGCCCGGCATCACCTGCCCATCGGCCCCACCGGCTTTGGTGTGCGATTGCTCGCCCAACTCATCGACAACTGGCCCAGCCGTTCCGGCAAGCGGAGCAAGTCATGAGAAGACCTTTGAGATTTCGCTGGGGATGGTGCTTCAAGCTGCTGCTGTTGATGCGCCTGCTGCGGGGCTTTGGTCGAGCCAGGCGCCCGTCGGTACGGTGGGGACGGCGGCGGTTTTGAGCATCATTCACAGAAGATGCGAACCTTGTCGCCGTTGCTGTCGATGGTCAACTCCAACTCGGTCAGTGATTCGATGAACGACTCGATCTGATCCGGTTTGAGGTGATGCGGGTCGAAGGGAATACCCCGCTCATCGAACGCCTTGCTGATCGCTTTGCCGGCATCCTGGGGAAGCAGCGCGGCCAGGCGGATGCCGCTGCGCAGTAGCAGGAGCGGAATCTTGATGTTGACTCGCGATCCGCCGTCGGCATCATCGACCACCACCCGCAGAAACCGGGGTCGGGTCCGCACCACAAGCTCACGGTTCGAGCCGACGCCGCGCGAACGCCCGCCTCCGTCGGCCATGTCGGCCGACTCGCCACGTTCCAGCGCCCGGAGCAATCGCTCGGCATCGTCAGCACTGATCTTGCCCTCGGCCAGCATGTCCAGAATTCGTCGTTTCGGGTCGTCCATGGTCCTGCCTTTCAAGCGGTCCGGCGATTGAGCGGCTGTCGATCGCATTGCCGGCCGGAGTTGGAGTGAGTATCACGTTCCCGATCCAGGATGCGGCGACCGCCTGTCCTGGGCTTCCTCGCCCGGGGGAGTCTCCGGGGAGATTTTCGGAGAAATTTCCGGGGAAATTCCGGGGGAAATTCCGGGGGGAATTCCCGGGGGTGATTCGCCCAGCAGTAGAGCCTCGGCCGTTCGCGCATCGATCTGGCCTGATTCGAGGCGATGGAGGATGGATTGAGCGGATTCGGTTCTCCGGAGTGGCTGGGTCTGGATATCGATCCGGGGCAGCCGGTCGGCGATCCGTTGCAGCCTCGCCTTGATCGTTGGATAGCTCACGCCGAACAGCCGCTCCATCTGCTTGATCGATCCGCCCGCCTGAACGAAGCACGCGACGAAGACCTGGTCTTCGGCGTTCAACCGTGCCAGGGGGGGCAACTCGAAGCGGCCCTCGATCGAGATGGGCTGATCGCGCAGGGCAACCCGTTCAATGACGAACGGCTTGTCGTCCAGCAACTTCGAGAGCGACCGCCAATCCTGGGTGTCCGCTTCATGGGCGTAGTCGGTGTCCATGAAGACAGGATAGCTGACATTTCAACAAAGTCAATCTCAAAATTGATTTTGGCAAGAAAATAGTGCTGTAAACTTAAATTTATGGATTTATGGTCATGGTCCGCCCTGCCGCATCGGGTTGACCAGGATGTTGTCATGGCCGGGGATGATGGCATCGGCGATTTCGATGGCTTCCTGGAGGCTCTCGCGGGCCTGGGCCGTGTCGCGGGCACCCTTGAGGATGCGGCCCTGCTCAAGGTGCTCGCCCGTTGCCACCGCATCGCCGGCGAGGAGGGTGGTCGAGCGGGGGGAGAGCAGCAGCAGGCCGCACGTTCCGGGGGTGAAGCCCGGGAGTGGGAAGAGGTCAACCTGATCGGCCAGCCGGTCGGGCGCTGCCTTGAATTTCCTGAGAATCTGAATTTCGTTTCGGAGCATCGCCCGTGACTCTTCATCATCGGCCTCTTCGAAACGGGCCACGAGATGCTGACCGATCGCCTCCCGTTCCATCTCGGCGATCCACCAGTTGGCCTGGTCGAATGCTTCCAGCCCGCGGCGATGTGCCGGGAGGAAGGTGGTCAGGAAGACATCGGTGACTTCGGAGGCGGCCAGGCCGACGCGTTCGGCCAGCCTCGCGGTCAAGGCCGGAGCCGGCAGTCCGGGATCGACGATTATGACGCGATTCTGGCTTCGAATCAGCGTCGTGGTGGCGTGGGATGAACGTCCACCCACATCCTGTTTCCACAGTTCATGAATGGACAGACAACCGATGCTGATGATGCGATAATCCATGATCCAGACTATATCGTCCCCAGCGCCGGCACCGGAATCGTCAAGCTGCGGGCCGTGATGGATGCCGATGGCGGTCTGTCGCCGGGGTCAGGGATTGGGGGCGTTAGCGGCCTGTTGGTGGTCCGTCCCCAGGCTATCCGAAGATCGCCATCCCGTCGGCGAAGCCAGGGGGCCTTGTCCGGTCAACCACTGGGCAAGCAGGAGAAACACGCTCGAGGTCCAGGTGTAGGCGGTATCGCGCAGCGCCCTGCCTTCCAGCGCATCGAAATTTTCGGCCATGCCGTATCGGGCGCACGTCCGCGTGAATCGTTGTGCGACCTGTTCGGCGAGGTCGCGCCGGTCCATGGTGACCAATCCGTGGAAAATGATGAAAGTCGAAGGAGCCCAGATCGGACCGCGCCAGTAGCCGTCTTCCTCGTAACACTCGCTTGACGGTTGCTCGGTGGCCAGGCCGTGGGGGGTCAGGAATTCCGGCAGCCGATCGAGCATCGCCTGTCGCACGGCCTCGGGGAGGCGATGACCAAGCACAAGCGGAATCAACGGGATGAGGCTCTGGCTGCGGATGAGCTTGCCGTCGCTCTGTCGCCGCGCGGCGAACCCGTCCCGCTGCCAGAGTTCATCGACCAGCGATTCGATCATCGCGCTGCTTCGCTTCCGCCATTCCCGCGATTCGCCGGTCTTGCCCAACTCCAGCGCCAACTCCGAGATCATCTCCATCTGCAACGCCAGCAGCGCGGCGAGGTCCGGCGCCACCAGGGGCACGCCCTGGTCGAACATCGTGCTGTTATCCCATCCGCTGTCGTTGCCGTGCAGGTAGTAGGGCAGCTTCGTTCCCGGCCACGTCCGATGTTCCAACCACCAGCGGGTCCACCGCAGCAGCGGCTCATAGAGCAACAGCATGCGATCCCGGTTGAAGAACCCGGGATTGGCCTTTCGGCAGATGTCCATCGCCCAGCCCAGGACCGGCGGCTTGGAGAAGTTGTAGTGCTTGAACAGCGGATTCAGGCCGTCGGGAAACGCGCCGAACGCATCCTGGTGGTCGATCACGGTCCAGAGCTGGTCCCATGCCAGGTCCGGTTGCGTTGCGGCCAGGGCCATGGCATTGAAGCAATGATCCCAGCTCCACACCTGGTCCATGACGACCTTGCTCATGAACATGGTCGGCCGGGTCAGCAGCCCCACCGGCTCGACCAGCGCCGACCAATTCACATACGCGGCCAACTCCCGGGCCTCGGCCAATTCATCCGGCGCGGTCAGTTCCCGGTCCAGCCATGCTTTCCTTAGCGACTCGACCGCCGCGACACAGTCTTCGAACGATGGTCTTGAAGTCGGCAGCCAGGTGGACTGGAAACAATCGATCGCCAGATCGAAAACCCCGGATGCATCGGCCTCGACGGTGATGCGGGTGTACTTGCTCTGCATGGGCTGCCAGGGGGCATCGACATGGAGTTTGCCCACCAGGGGCTCGAAACCGAAGCGGTTGATGGATTGCCGGGCATTGACGACCCAGCAGCCGCCCCGGGATCCCCGGGCATCGGCGGCCTGTTCGGCATCGGTGCCGCCGCGCGGCGAAGCGGGGTGGGTGACAATGTTGCCCTCCGGCTGCGTACTGAGCACCAGCTTGAGCGCGCGGTCTTGGATGCGCCCGCGGAGCCGAAGGCGATCGGGCCCATCGAAGACGTATTCGATCGTGGCGGTGTCCGGATCATCGACGGGCCGCTGAACCAGCTTGGCCCATCCACCTTCGGAGGCTGATTCGACAACCCGACCGCCGCGCATCAGCTCGATGGAAAAAACCTCGCGCACGGAGCAGCCCCTGCCCCGATGCTGTCGAAGGTAAAGCTTGCCAGGGCCGTCCCAGGGCGACCCCGCGGCTGGCGGCTGCATGATCGAAAGGAAGGAACCACGAAAGCTGAAGGGAACCGAGTCTGGTGAGTAGCGCATCCGCGCATGGTATGTCAACGGCGCGGGCCATCAAGCCGGCGGACCCTCGCGGCATGCGCCCGGTGCGGTCAGCGATCAATGATCAGACCCGGTCCTTGGGCTGGAAAGGACGGGTCACTTTGAATGCCCGGTGGCCTCGGTGCTGGCCGATGTTGCCGATGAATTTCCGCCGGCCTCCGATCTCGATGGTCAGCGGGGCTTTACATGATTTGTCGGTGAGAATGATGTCGCCGACCTGAAGGTTGTGCAATTCCCGGAGGGTGATGGTGCTGTTGGCCAGGATGGAGCTTACGGTGACCGTGGCGGTTTCCAGGCGTGCGGCCATCCGGTGGCGAATCTTGTCGCTTCGCCGGCTTCGCTTGTACGCGGCCCAGGTCTGGTTCGAAAGTTTATCCACCACCGGCTCGATCACGTTGTAGGGGATGCACAGGCTCATGGTGCCGGCGCGGCCGCCCATTTTCATCTCCAGGCCCACCACCACGACCACCTCGTTGGGCGGCACGATCTGCACCAGTTGCGGATTGCTCTCTGAATCTTCGAGCTTGAAGTCCAGTTGCATGATGCCGGCCCAGCTTTCCGAGAGCGATCCGACGGCACGATCCAGGATCTTGTTGACCAGACGTTGCTCGATGACGGTCAGAGGGCGCTGGGGGATGAACAGGTCGGCACTGGAACCGCCCAGCAGTCGGTCGATGATCGGATAGATGATCAGCGGACTGATTTCCAGGCACATGTTGCCTTCCAGCGGACCGCACGAAAGCAGATTGAAGCATGTGGGATTGGGCAGCGAGTGGGTGAACTCGCTGAAGGTCATCTGCTCGATGCTCGAGACCTTGACCTCCATGATGGTCCGCAGGAAGCCGGATAGTGCCGCGCCGAAGTTGCGGGCGAAGCCTTCATGCAATGATTCGAGTGCCCGCATCTGGTCTTTACTGACGCGTTCGGGGCGTTTGAAGTCGTAAGGCCGGATCTCGACATCGTCGCCGGGACGCCGATGCCGCGAGAAGATGGATGTACCTTCGCCGCCCCCGGGCGCTTCGGCCGCGCCCTGCTCGACCGCCGCGAGCAGGGCATCAACTTCAGACTGGTCAAGTACATCATTCATTGACTGAAACCTCGGGGCTCAAGATCGGTTATCGTTCATATCGGAACAATCGCCGCAATCGCCCAGTGCCCAGGGACGGCCGCTGCCCGTCCGGCCCCCTGGTACGGTCCGGTAACCGGCATCCAGGCCGCCGCCTCCACACCGAACCCGGAGTCGAACAATCCCATGGACATCCACCAAGCCCTCGTGCGGCTCGGCCTGAAGCTGCCGACGCCGCCCAAGCCAGTCGCTGTTTATGTGCCCTCGGTCCGCAGCGGAACCTTGATCTTCATCAGTGGCCAGTTGCCCCTGGTTGATGGTCGATTGGAGCTGACCGGTCGGCTTGGCGAATCGGTGAGTCTTGAGGAAGGTAAGCAGGCAGCGCGGACCGCGGCGCTCAATGGGCTGGCGGTGCTCGATGCGGAGCTGAGCGGCGATTGGTCGAAGCTGGTTCGACTGGTTCGGATTGGGGTATATGTTGCATGCATGCCGACATTTAGGGACCACCCGCAGGTCGCCAACGGCGCCAGCGAGTTTCTTGGCTCGGTGCTGGGCGAGGCTGGCCGCCACGCTCGCGCCGCGGTCGGTTGTCCATCGCTGCCGCTGGGAGCTCCGGTTGAGGTGGAATTGCTGGCCGAAGTAGCGCCCTGATGGGCCCCCCTCGTCCCCGGGGGTACGAAAGTGGCGTGGTCTTGAATCCGTCCGGATGGCGGCTGTGGAACCCCGACCGATTGGGCTTTGGGGAAGATGCCCGCAAAATGCGGTCAAGGCGTGGACAGAGGCTCGGCAAGTCGGTTAGGATGATACGGGCGCGTGTCGGAATTCGGGGATGAGCCGACCTGCCAATCCCCACCAAGCAAGGAGTTTGACTCATGGCTCAGCGAGCGAAATCCGGCGGAGTTTCAACCGGCGTCGGCGTGGCCCTGGTCCTTCTGGGCCTGGCTTTTGTGACCAGCACCACGTTGGCCATCGTTTTCTATGTGAATATTGAGGATGCTCGGAGCAATGAGCAGGCCGCGCAAGCGGAACTTGCCCGCGCCATCAGCGAAACCGACCGCCAGCATTCGGACATTCGGGCACTGTGGGACCGGACCCGTTCCGACAATACGCTGACGACCCAGTTGCGTCAGGAAGTCCGCAACCTTCGGACGCTGATTGTCGGGGATGATGCGATGTCCCATGCACGAATCGAGGAAATGCTTCCCGAAGAAATGACCTTCCGACGGGCAACGGATGGTGTGGAAACCCATCTGGCCGCCGATGGTCGTTCGATCATCGCCGATTTTCGGTCGGTGGTGGGTCAGATGGGCACGATGGCTCAGCGGGTCGAAGAGCGCGAGGGCCGTGTCACATCGCTTACCCGCGAACTGGAGGAAGCCAACAGGCGGATCGATGCGACGCAGACGGAGCATGCCTCGGCGGTCAGAGCGATCGAGCAACGTCTCGAGGAGGCTCGGCAGGGGTATGACCGGGATCGCGAGGCGTGGAATCAGACCCGGACGCGGACCCAGAATGAGCTCGCTCAGATGCGGCGGACGTTCCAGGAATTCCGAGCCCAGATCGAGCAGTCCGACAGGGCGCCGGATGTGTCTCGGCTCCGCGAGGAACTGGCTAGAGCCGAGCACAGGATACGGGAGCTTGAGAACCAGTTGGAATCTCGGCGTCAGGCACCAGCGGTGGCGACGGCCACTCGACCCGACGGCCGTGTGGTCAGTGTTCTAAGAGAGGGCGATCTGGTTCTCGTGGATATGGGCCGCGACGACCGGGTACCGCTCGGGCTGACGTTCGAGATTTTCGAAGCCGCGCTGGGCGACATTCCGGCCGGCGGTGACAGCAAGGGCGCGGTTGAAATCATTGAGCTTCGTGATCGGACTTCCGTCGCCCGTGTGGTGCGGACCACGCCCGGGGAGCGGATCGGAACCGGTGATCTGCTGATGAATCAGGTTTTTGACCGTGACCGGACCTATCGCTTCTTTGTCCACGGGAACTTCGACCTGGACAACCGGGGCGAAGCCACGGTGGCTGATCGTCGTCGATTGGAGGCCCTGATCGAAAATGCCGGTGGCCGGGTGGCCACCGCGCTCGATCATCAAGTCGACTTTGTCATCCTCGGGCCGAGGCCCGACCGGCCCGAGCCTCTGGAAATCGGCGCAAGGGAGGTGGATCGGCAGGCCTTCAACGTGGCGCTCGAACGATTTGAGGAGTTCGAGCGGATCGAGACCAGGGCGATGGAGCGGAATATTCCTGTCCTTAGTCAGAATCGGTTTCTGGGTATGATGGGGTACTACCGCCGGTGAACATGCCCGCATGACATTGAGCAGCGACTGGGTCAAGCATTGGGGCGAGTTTCTCGCCGCGCGACTTGGCGCGATGGCGATGCAATCCATGGACCTCGGCCAGGCGACCTTGGTTGCCAAGTCCCTGGGCCGCGGTTGGTTCAAAATGGATTCGAACCATCGTGAGCGGGCCATCGGCAACCTCACCCATGCCTTTCCCGAGTGGTCCCCCCGCCAGGTCTGGAATGTGGCCGAAGGCTCCCTTCAGGAGCTTCTCAATCTCATCATCGAGACCTTTACGCTTCCCCGACTCCTCAGCCAGACGACCTGGCCGCAACGTGTTCGGTTCGAGGGAATCGATGAAGCGCTGGCGTTGATGAACAGCGGCCGACCGGTGCTGTTGCTGACCGGACACCTGGGCAATTGGGAGGCCATGGGCCTTTTGCTGTCCCTGCTGGGATACCCGGTGCATGCGATCGCCCGGCCCATGAACAATCCGCTCGTGGACCGCTGGTTGCTTGGGGCAAGAAGACGCAGGGGGCTTCGGATCATCAACAAGAATCAGGATGAGTCCAGCCGCATGCTCGAAGTGCTGGATCGTGGTGAGATGCTCGGTATCGTGGGCGATCAGAACGGCGGAACCAAGGGGCTGTTCGTGCCGTTCTTCGGCCGACTGGCCAGCACGCACAAGTCGATCGGATTGCTGGCCGCGCAGCGAAAAGTCCCGGTGATCTTCGGCGCTGCGATCCGGATGAAGGAAAAGCCCTGCACGTTCCTTCTCAAGGTTCAGGAGGTGGTGATGCCCGATGATTGGGTTGACCAGCCCGATCCGGTTTATTACCTGACCGCAAGATTCATGCACGCCATGGAGCTGCTGATCCGCCAACATCCCACGCAGTATCTGTGGGTCCATCGCCGGTGGAAAACCCGTCCGCGACACGAACGGGAAGGCAAGCCGTTGCCCGCCACCCTCCGAAGAAAGATCGAAGCGCTGCCGTGGATGGACGAGCCGACCCTTCACCGGATCGAGGCCGCCGGCCAGGGGACATGAGCCGAAATCCGGTTCAATCGGTGGGAAGGGCCCGCCTCGGCCGATATTGGCCATTGCCGACCGGCTGGCGATCGTGAAGGAGATTCGGTGCGATTCAATCGCCGATATGCGAGTCTTGCATGCATAGGGCTGTCGTTGATGTTCCTCATCGCGGCGGGCCTGGTGGTAATCGGGTTTGGGCTTGGCCAATGGAAGGAACGGCGGAGCTGGTCCAGCGCCATGGAGCGGTTCGAAGAGACCGAGGGCAAGCATGTGGAGCTGGATGGCGCGATTCTGCTGATCGGCTCATCATCGATCGCCCGATGGCCTGGTGGCTGGGCGCCCGGCGGGATGCCGGTGGTCAATCGTGGTGTGGGCGGTCTGTCGCTTGAGCGTTTGAGTCGGCAAGGCGATCAATTGCTGCCCGACGGACAGCCCGCCGCCGTGGTGATCTATGCCGGTATCAACGATCTTCGCCGGGGACGGTCGGCCGAACGGTTCGATGCCGACATTCGGCGACTGGGACGGCTGATCCGGGCGAAATACCCTGATCCGCCGCTGTTGATCATCTCGCTGATCGTCAGTCCGGTGATGGAGCCTCGCCGTGCGGCGGTCGAGCGGGCGAATGCGATCTTTCGGAACTGGTGTGGGGCCCACTCGGATGCGTGGTGGGTCGATGTCTCGTTATCGTTCGATCGCCAGAAGCCGGATCAAGCCGCGGACTTGTATCATTTCGATGGTCTGCATCTGGGGCCGCGCGGCTATCGGATTCTGATGCAAGCGGTCGAGTCAACGCTGGTGTCGGCCGGAGTTCTGGAAAAGTCGGCGGTGGACGTCGAGCGGAGCGCGATACGAAATCCGATCAATGGTCCGGAGTGGATTCAACCTCCGCGGCCCGAATCCGGTTCAGTGACCCTGGACATGTTCGCCCAGAATCGGCGTGATGTTTTCGAGCACGGTCTTGAGCGTTTGCTGATCGACGGCCTCGGCATTCAACCGAAGCAGAGGTTCGGTGTTCGAGGCCCGGACATTGAACCAGAAACCGCCGGTCCCGTCGGGCTCGAATATTCGAGTCTTCGATGACCATGCATCCACCGTGACGCCGTCAAGTTCATCGATCTGGGCCACATTGCCGAACCGCTCCCTGATCTGTCGGAACACGCCCTCTTTGTCCTCGTTGCGGAAGTTCATCTCTCCCGATTGCGGATATTTCCGGTACGGCTGGATCATGCGGCTGAGCGGTTCATCGCTGGCACCGATCAGGCTGAGGATCAGGGCGAAGGTGACCGCGCCTGAATCGGTATAGAAGCTGTCACGGAAATAGAAGTGGCCGGACAGTTCCCCGCCGAAAATCGCATCGGCTTCCTTGAGCTTGGCCTTCATGAACACATGCCCGACGCGGCTACGGATCGGTTTGCCTCCAAGCTCACGGATGGTCTGCTCGACCGCCTTACTCGATCGCAGGTCATAGACGATCGAGGAGCCCTTTTCCTGAAGAGCGAAGTGATGCGCCATCATCGCGGTCAGATGGTCGCAGCCCAGAATCTCACCGGTTTCATCGGTGAACATGCACCGATCGGCATCGCCATCGAAACAGGCCCCCACGTCAGCGCTGTTGTCCCGGACACCTTCCTGTGTGGGGATCATGTTCTCGGCCACCAGCGGATTGGGCTCGTGGGCGAAACCTTGACCGATCTCGAAATTCAGCGGGATGATCCGCACGTTCTCCAGGTCGCTGAACACCTTGGGAACCAGTACGCCGGCCATCCCATTGGAGCCGTCAACGAAAACCTTGATTGGGCGCCGGGGCGGCGTGAAGAACTTGAGGACATGGCGGCGATAGTCATCCCAGAGGTCCATGGATTCGAGTCGGCCCGTGGGTTCCAGGGCACCCGGCCCGATATTTGCCGGAAGGTTCTCGGCGATCCGCTGAATATCGGCCAGCCCGGTGGCCTGGCCGATCGGACGCGCCTGGCGGCCGGAGATCTTGAATCCGTTATAGTCGATCGGATTGTGACTGGCCGTGACCTGAATGCCGCCGACCGCATCAAGGTGATTGATCGCGAAATAGATGAACGAGGTGTCGCACATGCCCAGATCGACCACGTCGGTTCCGGAACATCGAAGGCCATCAATCAGTCGGGCGGACAGGGCCGGGCTGCTGGGGCGCATGTCGCGGCTGACGAGAACCTTGCCGTTGGAGTCCCCACCTCCGGCCCGGATGAGATACTGACCCGTGGCATAGCCGACCTTCCATGCCGCCTCCTCGCTCAGAGGATCGGGATGAATGGCCCGGATGTCATAGGCTTTGAATATTTTGCTCAACATGGCTTGTTCCCTGGGGATTCCTGATTCGTCATGCGTCCCGGCAAAGTGATCGCGATGCGGGTTCGACCATCATAATACCCAGAGATGTGAGGCTCCAACGATCGCCCGCGTGGATCGAGCCGGAGCGATCAGCCGGTCATGTCCGCCAGCACGATTCGCCGACCGGTATGCGCGCTTCGCACGGCGGCGAAGACCATCTCAAGGCTCTTGATGTTGTCCCGGGCGTGTGTCTGGGGTTGTCCACCTTCACGAACACAACGGGCGAATTCAGTCATATAATCGATGTGGGGCGGTGGCAATGGTTCGGATTCGGGCAGGCTCAGGACTTCAGTTTCGCGAATGAACTTTTGCTGAACCTTGTCCTTGATGCGATGGATGGTAACGTCCCGCTCGCCGTTCCACAGCGCTGACCCTTCGCTGCCCACGATCCGCCATTGGCAGGTCCAGCCCGTGTTGCACCCCTCGGCACACCATGACCCCCGATAGGTGAAGACCGTATCGCCGGTCATTTCAAAAAAAGCCATGGCGTTGGCATCCCCTCGATACCACGAACGGGGCGGGTTCCAGCTACGGCACCAGACCGCCACCGCATCCGCGCCGCTCACCGCCCGCACGGCATCGAAATGGTGAATGGACATATCCATCAGCAGGACGTCGGCCATTTCTTCCCGGAACCCGCCAAAGTGAGCACCGATGAAGAAATCCAGGTGCAGTTCCTCAATCCGGCCGATGTGGCCCTCGGCCAGAAACCGCGCCATGTCGGCGACCGCCGAACGGTTTCGCTGTGTCTGGGTTACGGCGTACATTCGCCCGCTTCGCTCGGCGGCCTCGACCATTCGCCTCGCATCTACGAGATTGTCGCTCATCGGCTTTTCGCCCAGCACGTGACAGCCGCGCTCCAGCGCCGGAATCACCACCGAGGCGTGGGCCTCGGGTACGGTGACATCAAAAACCGCCTCCGGGTTCGTGGCCTCCAAGGCCGCCGAGAACGAATCGAAGACGATCGATTCATCCAGGCCGTGTTTTGCGCACGCCTGTAGAGCGCGGCTGCGATCGGCATCCACCAGTCCCACCAGTTCGAACATGCCAGCCTTGCGGGCGTGGCCGATCCAGGCTGTGCCCATGCCTCCACACCCCACCTGAACATACCGGATTGGTGATCTCATCGTTTGCTCCATTTGACTGATCCCGGGCACAGCCGCGATGCCGGTTGAGCGAAGCTATGCCCGCAACTGCGCATCCAGGCTTCGGCCCAGGTGTTCGACGATCGCCTGAATCTGCGGATCCACTTCCTCATGCCGAAGCGTTCGTGATGGATCACGGAAGGTCATTCGGAAACTGACGCTCTTATGGCCCGTTGGGATGGGCTTACCGCGATAGGTCACCAGAAACGCAAGCTTCTCCATCAGTGCCGGCTGTATCGCCCACACCGCCCGCTCAATGGCCGACCAAGGCGTATCTTCGGAAACCACCAGCGAAAGATCACGCTCGATCCCGGGGAATCGAGCCAGTTGTCCGACGGCGGCCGAGGGCGGATATCCGGCCAGAAGCCAGTCCAGATCGAACTGGGCGAGGATCACCGGTTGCTTGAGATCAAAACGCTTGAGCAGCCGCGGGCCGGGAATGCCCATTCGTCCACGGACCTTGCCGCCATGGCTCAAGGATGCCGATACATCGAATTCCGGATGCTCCAGTGCATCCAACTGCACATTCGATTCTCCCTGCAACTGGACCAACAATTCATCCAGCACGCCGCGCATTTCGCGCCACGCGGTCTGGGGTTGATCACAGTCGGCCAGCAACGCCAGGGTATGGGCCTCCTGGATTCCCTGGCCGTCGCGATGCCAGGATGCCGCGGTTTCGTACAGCCGCACGTCGGAATTGCCCACATCCTGATTCAGCTTCCGACAGGCCAGCAGGCTCGGCCACAGACTCGGACGAAGCGTCGGATCGGCCTTGCGTCGATCCGCCTGCACGGCGACAGGCTCCATGTCCTCATCAAAAAACGCGCGGGCCTGTGAAGTCGGCAGAAAGCTTGGACTGACGATCTCAAAGAAACCTTGTGCGGTCAGAACGTCGCCCAGGCATCGAAGCGCGGCGATGCGGGGTTGCGGCGGACGAATCTGGAGCGATACCGAGGCATCCACTTCCAGATGATCCAGACCGTGCAGGCGCGCAACCTCCTCGACCAGATCGATTTCCCGATCCAGATCCAAGCGGTGGCTGGGTATTTGGCACTCAAGCACGGAATCCGGGTTTCCGGAAGTTGGCTGGAGTAGGGGGTTCAGTTCGAGGCGGCGAAGATGCTCGGTCACTTGGGCATCGCTCAGTTGCATGCCGATCACTTGGGCGCATCGCCGTGTTCGGAGCGAGATTCTCTTGGGCTCCGCTTCACCAGAGCCGGCCTCCAGCTTGCCGGGCAGGATGGTTCCGCCGGCCAGTTGGGCAAAGAGTGCGCAGGCGCGGCGGCTGGCCCAGTCCACGCCCGCGGGATCCACGCCGCGCTCGAATCGAAAGCTCGAATCGGAACTCAGTTTGGTGCCCCGGGCCGCGCGGCGAACAATCAATGGATCGAAGCGGGCGCTCTCGAGCAGAACCTCAGTCGTCTTCTCGCTCACTTCCGAATCCAGGCCGCCCATCACTCCGGCCAGTGCCACAGCGCGCTTTGCATCGGCGATCACCAGCATGCTCGGCTTCAGGCGGTGCTTGGTTCCATCAATAGCGGTGAACGCCTCATCGGCATGCGCCCTGCGAACCACGATTCGGCGCTCCGCCAGATGGGCCAAGTCGAAGGCGTGTAGCGGCTGGCCGCACTCCAGCAACACGAAATTGGTGATGTCCACCACGTTGTTGATGCTGCGAAGCCCCACCGCCGTGAGACGCCGGACCATCCAGTCGGGGCTGGGGCCGATCCTGACACCCTTGATTACACGGGCGATGTAATGCGGACAGGCATTCAGATCAAGCACTTCAAGACCGGCCTCGGATGCGATCGAAGCGCCCTGATCGTCAGGTGAACCGTCGAGCCTCGGTCGTCGAATGTCGCCCATGCCCGCCGCGACCAGTTCCCGAGCCAGGCCGAGATGACAGAGACAATCCGGGCGATTGCTGGTGATCTCAACCTCGAGCATCCAGTCATCGGAATCTGGAACGGGTTCCATGGCCTCGACGGGAAAACCGATGCGCGACAACGTATCGGCCACGGTCTGCCGGTCCAGGGGTTGCTCCAGATAATCACAGATCCAATTCAGGCTGGCCTTCATAGGGCGTAGAAGGTAACAACCCCGGCATCAGCCCGCCAACATTCAACGGAATGGACTGTCGCCACCCTGATCGCCCGGCAATCGGGGGTGTTGACGGCCAAACGTCGGGCAAAATCCGACACGCTCGTCGATATTCCCTGCTTGGGTCACTTCGAAGCCCGGCTTCATCAATCCTGATTTCGCCGGTCTTGTCGCTCGATCGCCCGCATGCGAATCTCACTGAAGACAACTTCACTCTGATGAGCACCGAGAATAACGCCCTCGGCATCGCCCTGGGCTCGAGTCACGGGCCAGGCCGCCGCTCGAGTCAATCTCGCCGGATCACCCGACCAGTTGATGATCGATTGACCGTCCAGCACCGCTTCGATCGTGATATGGCCGGGATTCTCCGCCGCCTTGACCCGGACCAGCAGGCGGTGACTCACCGCGTTACGAATTCCTGACGGACGAACCGCCGTGGGGTTGCCGATCACCTCATTGCCATCAATCCACTCCAGGCCGCTGACGGAATTGCCCCAGCCCCCGAGGTTGAGATTGCATCGGCGACCGTTTGGCAGCGGCAACCCGATGTAGATTCCATCGTTGCCTTCCCTGCGCTTGAATTGAAGCATCAATTCAAAATGCTCGAATCGCACGTTCGGAAGGGCATAAGTCGAAAAATCACCCTGGCTGACGATCAATCCCTGATCGTTCAACTGCCAGCGTCCACGAATGCCACCGGCGCCCATGCGGTCCGATCGGATCGCGGCCAGGGCATTGGTCCAGCCCAGACCCAGCCGAAGGTCATCGTTGGCCAGGCGGTTGACTTCTCGAAGGACTCGACTGAGGGAGGCATCGGGCACGCTGTCGCCGGTAAGCGTTTCCGCATGACGCCTCCACCGCATGTCAGCCAATTCAGCAAGCCGTTCCACTCGGTTGATCCCCGCCAGTTCGTTGGGTGCCGGGAGATCCAGATCGGTGAGGAATTCCTTCAGTTCCCGCAGCATTGCGGCATGGAGTTCCGCCGGCGCGGATGTCGGTCGGTCGGAGCGAAGCGCATCGAAGCTTCGCAGCATCTTCCGATATTCCGACTCCTCGCCCAGCCCCTCGATCGCCAGGGCATCCTCGACCCGGTCCAGGTCGATTCCAACCCAGATCGCCATGGCTTCCGGAGCAGGAGGATCACCCAACGCCTCATCATCGATGCGACCGGTGTCGGAAAACTGTTTATTGAGTTCCGCCAGTTGCCGCGCCATCGTGCGCGTGCCGGTGATGATCTCGCGTTGTCGATCTTCGAGCCGGTCATTGTCCAGCATCTCGCGCAAGTGCGCATCCGCCCGGTCGTAATCGCCTGAGCGAATCACCCTTCGCACCTCCCTAAGCTCGTGCCCGATCAGATCGTCCAGCCGCCGCGCCATCATGATCTGAGCCGATTGCCGGACCGACCTCGTGGCACCATCCGTCGAGATTTTCGACAGCAGTGAGGTTTCTCCCGGCAACTCCATGAGGGACACGACAGTCAGTGCCCGGCCGATGCGGAAATACTCGGATGCGGGGATCGATTCCTGCCCGATCTCTTCCAGAACCTCGGATATTCGCTCCCGCGTTTCCAGCGGCGGGTTGGATTCGATGGCCCGCTCCAGTTCAGGACGGATGGATTCGCCCAGCGCGATCAGTTCCATGGTGGCTGATTCACGGACGCGAAACCGTGCATCGTTGAGTTGGGCGATCAGTTCCTGGATTCTTTCCTGATCGATTCGACCGCTGAGCATCCGCGTCAGGAACCGGCGGCTCGTCTCCCCGCCGCGGACCACCCGGCCGACTTCCTCGGCCGACAGGCGATAGGTCTGCCGGCCCAGTTCCTCCCAGAAGTTTTCAAGGTCGGCCTCGTCCACCGGACGGGCATCGAGCGGGTCGATTCGGCAATCGAGAATGACCCACCGGTCATCCTCGCCCAGGTCCCGTGCCTCGATCATCAGTGTCAGGTCGGGGCTTTCGTGGCGGAAGCTCACTTCCAGTTCATAGACAGCGGAAGGCGAGTGAGGATTGCCCTCTTCTCCCCGCGTTTCCGCGGCGCCTGTGCCGCCGGGGAATGACTCCCATGTCGCCAATCCGGGATAGCTCTGATGATGGTTCGGTACTCGGGGAACCCCCCGGGGTGGCTGAGTGATGGTTGCATTGAAAACTTCGGTTCCGTTCGATGTGCGGATGGTCATCAGCCCCGGACGGCCCTGGTCATGCCACCAACCCACGAGTTGAATTCGAAGCCGCAAACGAATGTACTCGTGTTGGCCTAGCTCCGTGAGCCGAAGCGCAATCGCCTGTTCGCCCAGGGGACCCAGCACCTCCTGATCCCCGACCCTGGTTCGGGGTAACGTGCTCCAGCTCTCGCCCCATTCGCCGGGACGGGCATGGAATCCGGAATCGGCGCTCGATGCCCCGACGGGATGGGGCATCAACAACAACACGACGATGATGAAAATCGGCAACCCATGATGGCCAATAGTGGATAACAGACTGCGCAAGGTAAGCAAAGCGGAACTCCTGATCTTGGCGGAACCTCTCCACTCATGGTAGAGCGGATTCCGCCGGGGCGAAATACGGCGGGTTGAGTTTCTGTATTTTTGCCGCCGAGCGCGGTCCTTGGGCGGCGGCTGGCGAACCGAACGAATCGCGATGGACCAAGGATGCGTCCCCCCGGGCCATGGATCGATCGTCGCAGTGCTGATTCGCCCACACCCTATTCAGGAGGCAAAGGTCTGGTTTTGGCCCGATCGGCAGGCCATGTCTGTTGATGCGGCGTGGGTGGAAGCAGTGGTGAATTGGCGACCGATGGGCCTGACGAGCCTGGCGTTGGGCCGCCCCGGCGCGGCCGCTCGACGAAAAACCAGAAAACAAGCGGCCGCGCTTGACGGGAACGGGTTTAGCGGGAGAATAGGGGGCTCGTTTGGATCGCCGGTTTGAAAGCTCAGGCCGGTCGATGTAGACTTTGCCGCTCGCCACACCGAGCCGGGTAATCGGTTCCGGTGGCGGGGTCGAGCGTACGCCGGGGCGTGTCGTCGTGCCGGTGCGGCCGATTGGACAGGCCTCGGACGGAACTATCAAGCGTAGCGTACATTGAGCAGGCCGAAGAACCCCCGTGTGCGGGCGTGGCTTGGGCCGACAGGGCATTTCGGCTGATGGCCGAACGAATTGGAGACTAGCGACCCATGGCTAAAGGTGTATTCGAGCGTAAAAAGCCTCACGTGAATGTCGGCACGATCGGTCACGTTGACCATGGCAAGACCACTCTGACCGCCGCCATTACGGCGGTGCAGGCAGCCAAGGGTCTGGCCACGTTCAAGGCGTATGACGATGTGGCCAAGGCCTCGGAGTCCGACGGTCGTCGTGACCCGACCAAGATTCTGACCATCGCCACCTCGCACGTGGAGTACGAGTCCGAACAGCGGCACTACGCCCACGTGGACTGTCCCGGCCACGCCGACTTTGTCAAGAACATGATCACCGGTGCCGCCCAGATGGACGGAGCGATCCTGGTGGTTTCGGCCGCCGACGGCCCGATGCCCCAGACCAAGGAGCACGTGCTTCTGGCCAAGCAGGTGAATGTGCCCAAGCTGGTGGTCTTCCTCAACAAGGTCGACCTGGTTGACGATCCGGACCTGCTGGACCTGGTCGAGATGGAAGTTCAGGAGCTGCTGGCCAAGTACGAGTTCTCGGATGAGACCCCGATCATCCGCGGCGCGGCGTTCCCGGCGCTGAACAACCCAGGCGATGCGGACGCGGCCAAGTGCATCCAGGACCTGCTTGATGCCCTGGATACCTGGATTCCCGTCCCCGATCGCGAGTTGGACAAGCCCGTGCTGATGGCCGTCGAGGATGTGTTCTCGATCAAGGGCCGCGGTACCGTTGCCACCGGTCGTATCGAGCGAGGCCTGGTGAAGGTCGGCGACAAGGTGCAGATCATCGGGCTCCGCGATTCGCAGGAAACCACCGTGACCGGTGTGGAGATGTTCAACAAGACGCTCGATCAGGGCCAGGCCGGTGACAACGTCGGCCTCTTGCTGCGCGGCATCGAGAAGAACGATGTCGAGCGTGGGCAGGTCATCGCCGCGCCCAAGAGCATCACCCCGCACACCAAGTTCAAGGCCCAGGTCTATGTGTTGACCAAGGAAGAAGGCGGCCGGCATACCCCGTTCTTCAACGGATATCGCCCGCAGTTCTACTTCCGCACCACGGACGTGACCGGTGCGGTGACGCTGGAAGGCGGCGCGGAAATGTGCATGCCCGGTGACAACATTGAAGCCGAAATCACGCTCGGCAAACCGATCGCGCTCGAAGAGCAGTCGCGGTTTGCGATTCGTGAAGGCGGCCGGACCGTCGGCGCGGGTGTGGTGATCAAGATCATCGAGTAGTCGGCTCCGAGATGGGCCGGTGGATCGACGGTTGGCTTCGGGTGGCCGGTGAGAGCGCCGGCGCGTGCAACGCGGCTTGGGCCGCGCGCGGCGACCCGCATACAGGTCCGCGATGTGTGGTGCAGGCCGGTAGCCGTGAAAAAGCGCCCGCTGGACGCGACCCGGGCTGGCGGTCGTGAAAAACAAGTGAATGGACGGTCGGTGGATCCGGCCGGAGTGGATCGGTGAATCATGGCCAAGAAAAAAGGCGAAGCCGTTGAGTATGTCTGGCTCCAGTGTTCGGAGACCGGCGATTTGAACTATCGCACACCGGTCAACGTCAAGGGTGGTATGCCGGACAAGCTCAAGGCGGGTCTTAAGAAATACAGCCCTCGCCTGCGAAAGCACACCCTGCACAAGATCAAGCGGAAGTGAGCGGCTGCGGGGTATCGCCCGGGTTCGGGCTCAGGCCGGTTCGGCCTGGCGGGAACTGGGCGGGCCGAGATGCACAGCGCTACGGCAGTAGCTCAATTGGCAGAGCAGCTGATTCCAAATCAGCAGGTTGTGGGTTCAAGTCCCTCCTGCCGTGTTGGCAAACCGTTCGCGGGGCGGCGTGTCCCGGCGCTGGATCAAGCGTGGCCGTGCCCATCGGGTCGCCTCGTGAATCGGGCGGAAAAACCCGGTTACCGCGAACAATCCTTCCTGCTTTACAGAAGAGATCACCTTGAGCATCTTTACCATACCCAAGCCCGGACAAGGCAAGATCGCCCGGTTGGGCAGCGCTGTGGGTTTCGGCGTGGTGCTACTGGGTACAGTGTTCTGGCTGGTCTCGGAGATCGGTTCAGTTTTTTCGTATTTGCGGGAAGTCCGGACGGACTATGGCCAACTGGATCGGCCGTACAACCGCTTCACCCAGGATCGTGATCAGGCCCGAGTGCTTCGCGTCACCCACCAGACGGCGGTGAACATTCAGAACCGGCATCGTCAGCAACTGGAGGCTGAGGAACCGGTTGCGCTTCGCATGCAGCGTGTGGACGGGGGCCGGCCCACGTCCTTCATGATCAGCGGCGTGATCACGGATGGGCCCGGTCAGTCGGCATCGCTGACGCTGGTTGAGGCCCTGCCACGCGATTTTGATGCCGGGCGAAGGATTGAATCGGCCGACGCCCGAAACATGCTCATCTGGGTAAGCGGCGGGACAGCCGTGGTGCTGATCCTGGGTGGTCTGGGCATGCTGTTCTTCATCCTGAATCGTCCGAGGATCGTGGATTTTCTCATCGCCACCGAAGACGAGATGCGGAAGGTCAACTGGCCTTCGAAAAAAGAGGTGATCGGGGCGACTTGGGTCGTGATCCTGGGTACCCTTTTTATGGGGGTGACACTCTGGATTGTCGACCTGATCTTCGCCGAGTTGTTCATCAACATCGGCATTCTCGAGGGTCAGTCCACGCTCCATGGCGTTCTCCAGTCCATTTTCGGAGGCCGCTGAAACCGGTGGCGTGAATTCCGGCCTTCCTCGAACATGACAGAATGCGAGTTTGAACATGTCCCTTGCTGAAGACAATGCCCAAACCCCGGACCCCGACCGCGAGGATGCGGCGTCACAGGCCGATGGCGGTACCCCGGCCACCGAAACGCAGGACTTCATCCCTTCGCCGATCGATCCGGATGAGCCCCTGATCACGCCGGGCATGAACTGGTTCGTGCTGCGCGTGGCCAGCAACAAGGAAGATTCGGTTCGTGAAACGCTATTGCGCAAGGTGAAGATCGAGGGTTTCGAAGAGATGGTCGGCCGGATTCTGGTGCCCACGGAGAAGGTCAAGAGCATCAAGGCGGGCAAAACCAAGGTGACGCTCAAGAAGCTGTACCCCGGTTATGTTTTCGTGGAGATGAAGCTCCAGGAAGACGGCCGCATCCCCCAGGACATCTTCTTTCTGTTCAAGGAGACCACGGGTGTGGGCGATTTCATCGGCACGGCCGGCCACCCGACGCCGATGAGCATTCCGGAGATCGAGAAAATGATGCTGGCCAGCAAGCCGCCCGAGGAATCTCCGACGATCAAGATGGACTTCCAGAAGGGCGACCATGTCAAGATCGTCGAGGGACCGTTCGCCAACATGACCGGCGATGTGGACGCGCTCTACCCCGAACAGGGCAAGGTGACGGTGGTGGTGACCATCTTCGGCCGCGCCACGCCCATCGAACTGGAATACTGGCAGATCGAGCGCGTCGAGGAAGAATAAGCAGGGCGTTCGATCCCGGCTCAGGGGGCCGACGGTCATGCAGGAGTCGCGGGGAAAGGTTTTCGCACGCGATCAGATCGTCAAGTGTCTGTATGGGCTGGATTTGCCCCGTTTTCGCTCGTTCCGGAGCTGTTCCCGGACATTCCAGTACCCCCGGTGGCGTCCGGTCTTTCAATCTCCATCGCCGGACGGTCCATTCAGCGATGAACGCGATCTCCGCCAGCGGTCGACGGGTTCCAAATGTCGCGTGCGGGCCGGGATATCAGCAACTTTTCCACGAGATTTTCACGTTCGCGTCAAGTTGGCCACGGTTCCGGGTCGATAATCTCAAGTGAGGGATCGGAATCTTCTCGGAAGGATTGCCATGAGCATACAAGGCAACCCCATAGCCGGAAGCCTCGCCCAGACGATGGCCAGCGCTCGCGAGGCTGCGGCGGCCAAGTCCCGTCAGAGCGGTGACCAGCAGCAGGCCCGCCTGCGTGTCGAAAAGGCGTTCGAGGCGCGGCTGCGCGAGATCGATGAGAGCGAAGAGAGCAAGGCCCGCGACCAGATCGACCCCGATCAGCGTCGCCCGTCGCGCGATCGCCGTGACCGGCGGGAATCGGCCGAAGATGCGATCCCCCCGACCCCCGATCAGCGCGACCATGCCGATCTAAGCATACTTCGCGCGGCAAACCCGCCCGACGGCACCTCGCCCCTCGCTCCGCCCATCACCGCCTCTCTAAAGCCGACCGTGACGACCGCCGCGAAACCGTATAACCATCCAGCCAAGGCTCCGCAAACCCCGGCCCCCGCCCCCGCCCCCGGAACCGCCCCCGCCCCCGCCCCTGGAACCTCCGGAAGTAACACCGAACCTGAGTCCGGGCATACCCTGGAATCCAACCGTAACCATCCCAACCCCCATCCACCCGAGTCGGGCAAGGTTCATCTGGATATTCGAATCTGAGCCGGTGTGTCCATGGCATCGCCGACAGCGTCGATCAGGGATGGGCTCGGCCCTGACCGTCCGCGGAAGCGTCGCCGGATCGGCTATCGCTGAATCTTCTGCTTCTGACTGATGATCGAGTGTGGAATCAGGCCGCGCTTCGTGTCCTGAACGAACTGAGCCATCTCGTCTAGGATGGATCGGGTATCGCCCGTGGATTCGCCGGCACGCTTGCGCAGTCGATCGATCATGACCGGCGAGGTGTGCCCGTCCAGGGCGATCACCTGAAACGCCCACTTGATCGCCGCCCGGGCGTCTTCGGACATGGTGGATCGGCGGATGCCGATCAAATTCAGGCCGATGAGATTGTTCATGCCGCTGGCCATGCAGAAGGGCGGAAGATCGCTGGCCAATCCGCTGACGCCCCCCAGCATCGCCATGCGGCCGACCCGGCAGTACTGGTGGATGCTGGCGTTTCCCCCGACATTCACCTGATCAAAGAGCACCACGTGCCCGCCCACCGCCGCGCCCGTCGCAAGGGTGCAGTCATTACCCACGATGACATCATGCCCGAGGTGGACGTTGCTCATCAGCATGTTGTCATCGCCGATGCGGGTTGGCTGCGAGGCATCCGTGGCGTGGTGGATGGTCACGCCCTCGCGAAGGATGTTCCGGTCGCCGATCTTGACTCCGGCGGCCGCCATCGCCGCGGTCCACTTTCGGCTCTGGGGCTCGAATCCAAGAATGACACCCGGATAAAGCAAATTCTTCTCGCCGATTTCCACATTCTGGTGGATGTGGACTCGGGCGATGAGCCGGCAGCCACCGCCGATCTTCACCCCCGGCCCGACCCAGCACCACGGACCGATGACCACATCGTCGGCCAGCTCCGCGCTGGAATCCACGATTGCCGTGGGATGAACTTGGGGCAAGGGCGCGAGTCCTCCATATCCTCTTCAGTGCGGCCTCTATGATACTAAGTCGATCGCTCCCCGGTAAACGTCATGAACGATTCAACACTCCAGAGCTTGGGCCCATCCGGGCCGAACCCGATCTCCATGGGCGGGGCCGGTTCGGACGTTGAGTGGTCATGGCTGGGGCGTATGGCCTATCCGGCGGCGCGCAGCCTCCAGCAATCCGTGCATCAGCGGGTCGTTGATGAAGCGGGATCGATGCGCATCCTCATGCTCGAGCACGATCCGGTGATTACGGTCAGCCGCCGCGCGGGCGCTTCAGGCCATGTGCTGGCCGATGCATCGACGCTCGAATCGCTTGGGATCGAGGTTTGCCCGACGGATCGCGGCGGCGATGTCACCTATCACGGGCCCGGCCAACTGGTGGCGTATCCGATCCTCAAGCTGCGACGACTGGGGATGGGGCTGGGCGAGTATGTTCGCTGGCTGGAGAGGGTGATCATTGAATGGCTGGGCGAACTGGGCGTCAAGGCTCGTTGCGATCCCTCAGCCACGGGCGTATGGGTTGATGTTGATCCGGGAAGGGGTGATGACACGTCGGCGCGGCCGGTCAAGGGCGGGTACGTTGCCCGGTCACCGGCGAAGATCGCGGCGATCGGGGTTCGATACAGCCGGGGCGTGACGCTGCATGGGCTGGCGCTGAACCTGTCGCCGCGGATGAGTCACTTTGAGACCATCGTTCCGTGTGGCCTCGCCGGGCGGCCGGTGACCCATCTTCGTGCTCTGCTGGGTGATGCCACGCCGGGGGTCGAAGAGGCGGCGCGAAGTCTGGGCGAATTGATGTGCCGTCGTCTTGTCGCGATGCGGAAGCGGGAAGGTTGATCGGGGGCACGGGGCTTGACCATCAAGCCGCGCGCCGGCTGAGCCACTTGGCGATGGCCGCGCGCAGCGCGCCCCGATCGATCGGCTTGGTCAGGTAGTCATCGCAGCCGGCTTTCAGGCACGCTTCACGGTCGCCTTTCATCGCGTGCGCCGTCAAGGCGATGATCGGCGTGGGCAGGCCCTTGAGCTTGAGCGCTCGTGTGGCTTGGTAGCCATCCATTTCCGGCATCTGCATATCCATCAGGATCAGATCGAAGGGATGCCCCTCGGCCTCGGCGGCCAGCGCCGAGTCCATGCCGATTCGGCCGTTGTCGGCCAGGGCCACGGTCAGCCCGGCCTTGGTCAGGAGATGTTTGATCAGCCGTTGATTGTCCGGGCCATCCTCGACCACCAGCACCCGACCGGTGAGGGGCTGGGTGCTTGTGAGGGTGGTCATGGCCTTGGTGGACTGGACCTGGGCCGTTTCCCCAAGGTCTCGGGCATCAACCATGCGTCCGTCACCCACGGGCAGCTTGAACGTGAAGCGGCTGCCGCTTCCGGGAACGCTGCTGACGGTGATTTCACCGCCCAACAGACGCGCGAACTGCCGTGACAAGGCCAGTCCGAGGCCCGTGCCGCCGTATTTTCGCGTGGTCGAAGCGTCAACCTGTTCAAACGGATCAAAGAGCCGGGGCATATTGCTTTCAGGGATGCCGATGCCCGTATCCTGAACTTCGATGACCAGACTCGGTCCACCGGTTTCGCGACGGCCATCTTCGGTTCGCAGATTAACCTGGACCGACCCGCGCTCGGTGAACTTGATGGCGTTGCTCAGGAGGTTGAGCACGATCTGCCGGAATCGGAGTGAATCGGATTCGATCCGCTCGGGAAGCGGCCCGTGACAGGCGATGCTCAGGTCCAGCCCCTTGGCATCCGCGTGGGTGCGCATGCCCGCGACAAGTTCACGTGTCAGTTGCACCGGCGACAGCGGCTCGATGTCAAGCTGGACCCGTCCGACTTCGATTCGCGAAAGATCGAGGATGCCATTGATCAGTTCGACCAGGTGCCGCCCGTTACGGTCGATGGCGTCGATGCATTCATCGAGGCGCTGGCGATCGAGGTCGCTGGCTCGAAGCAGGGATGAGAAACCGAGAATCGCCGTCATGGGC
This sequence comes from Phycisphaeraceae bacterium, assembly GCA_020831765.1. Classification (GTDB taxonomy): domain Bacteria; phylum Planctomycetota; class Phycisphaerae; order Phycisphaerales; family Phycisphaeraceae; genus JAFIFY01. The sequence continues at coordinate 35,691 of JAFIFY010000176.1, forward strand.
GTACGGATTTCGTGGCTCATGTTGGCCAGGAACTCGCTCTTGGCGCGGTTGGCTTCCTGAGCTTGCAGCAAGGCGGTCTTCAGGCGCGCCTGGCTGTCATCCAGGGCGCGTTGCCGGCGAAGGGTTTCAGTCTGGTCCTGGATGATCACGAGCATGTGTTGCGCATGGTCGACCTGAAGGGGCACCGCGGTGACGCGGCCGGGGAACACCTCGCCATCCAGCCGTCGAAGCAGCCAGTCGAAGCTCTGCGTGGAACCGGCATGGAGCCGCTCGATGATCGTCCGCGCCCGGTCCGTGGTGATCTGTCCATCCGATTGCATCCCGGTGGAAAGATCGACGATCGGATTGGCCGCCAGAAGGTGTGCCCGATCACCGGCGCGGAACATTCGCACCGCGGCGCTGTTCAGTTCCACGACCCGTCTTGCGTTGCCATCCAGCAGCAGATGGGCGAAATCCGAGGCCTCGAACAGGGTCGTGAAACGCTGCTCGGCCAGAATGCGATCGGTGACATCGTTCTGGATACCCAGGAAGTGCGTGACCTGGTTCGTGATCGGATCGACGATCGGCGAGAGGTGCAACTCACAGTGGAACATCTCCCCGGATTTCGTGTAGTTCCGGACCACGGTTGTCGCCGAGCACCGGTTTTCGATGGCGCTGCGAATCCGTCTGGCCGCCGGCTGGTCGCGATCATCGCCTTGAAGGATGCGACAGTTGTGGCCGATGATTTCGTGCCGACTGTAGCCGGTCAGTTTTTCGAAGGCTTGATTCACGTAGACCACCGGCTGCTCGGCGGATAGCGCATCGGCAAGGATGATCCCATTGGCCGATGATTCAACGGCGCGTTCCAGAAGCTGTAGCCATTTCCGGTGCTCGGCCTGCTCGCTGATGTCATCGATCGCGAGCATCCATGCGGCCGGCCCCTGATCTGTTGGATGGTGGATGCGGCGCAGGGCCAGCCGAAGCATCATCGGCGTGCCGGAAGGGCTGGTCCATCGCAAGGTTTCCCAGGATCGCCCATCCGTGAGGGCAGTGTCCAGCAGCCTGCGCCAGCCCGTCGGGTCATCCGTGGCAAGATTCGGTACCGGTCCCTGGTCGCCATCCACCGCGCGCCGGGGATGGAACAGGTCTCTGGCGGCCTGATTCATCGTCAGGATATGGCCGTCGCGGCTCAGCAGCGCGGTGGGCAGGGGGTGTGCATCGAGCAGCCCCATCGACGATGCGGGAGCCGTCTCGGAGACGGGATCGGGCGTAGACCGCGTTTTCGCCCCGGCGGTTCCATGGATGTTGGATCCCATGGATGGCTCGGTATCACACGGCTCCGAAATCGGGTGCGGAACGGGTGGCTGGCCTGCCCGTGAGGAGGCCATCGGGTATTGCTGACTCTGGCGACCGTCGTTGGGCTTCAACCCTTGCCACCCTTTGCATTGCGGTGTACAGAATGCGATCCATTTGCCTCGGGGGACACTCCCGGAGCGTGTCATGCGTGGTCAGGCCCCGTCCGCAAACATCCGGCGGAGGCAGAGCAGGCATATGCCATGAGATATATCGACTGGCTGGCGTCGAGGCTTTGGCTATGGGGTGACGAACTTGATGGATATTGGACTTCGGGCGATGTGGCGTGGGCCCACTGGACCTTGTCCGGATACGAATTTAGAAATTGATTTGGTTATTTTGCTCATCCGCGCCGGTTACGGCTGGCGCTGCCAGTTCGTGTCCGTGGTCTTGCCGGCATCGGCCTTTGTGGGTGTTGGGGGCGCGGCTGGTCGCAGGGGATCGGGTCGGTAGAGGCGCGTCTCCAGCGCCCAGAGTTTTTCGGTGAAGTCGCCACCGAGGTCCCGGGTTTCCAGATCGGGATCGCGGCATGCGGTCAGGGCCATGTGGAGTCTGGCATCGAGATTATCAAGCAGACTCACCGCGATGGCTTCGGGCGTTGCCGGAATCTTGACCGCGCCAAACTCCAACTGGCCGTGGTGGGACAGGATGATGTGCTTGAGAACCAGTGCCAGTTCTTCGGAAATCTCACCGCCGCGCTCACGCGCCTGGGCGATCTTCCGCTCCAGCCAGAGCACCCCCTGCACGATATGGCCCACCAGTTGACCCTCGGTGGTGTAACTGAAGCCCTCGGACCATCTCAGCTCCGAGATTTTGCCCAGATCATGGATGAACAGTCCGACCAGAACCAGATCGCGATTCAGGCCCGGATAGAAACCGCAAAAGGCGTCGCCGAGTCTGACCAGCGCCAGGGTGTGTTCGAGCAGGCCGCCGATATAGGCATGGTGCAGGTTGGTCGCGGCGGGCGCGGCGGCGAACTTGTCCATCAGCGGCTCATCGGAAACGTACGCCTCGATGAGATATCGCAGCGGTTTGGATTTGACCGAGTCCAAGAGCTTGATGAGTTGCTCGAGCATGACGTCGGGGTCATGCGGTGATGAGGGCAGCAGTTCTTTGAGGTCCTGCTCGCTGGGCGTGATGGGCTGGACGGCCTGGATGATGATCTGAAGCTCACCCTGGTACGGCTGGGCCTGGCCTTCGATCCATACGAAGCCATCGGTGGGCAGCGTAGCGAAGTGCTCCTCGTTCATGTTCCACATGCGTCCGGGTTTTCGGCCCGTGCGATCGCCGAGGAGACACTTGAGGAACGGCTTGCCGTTTCGTGTCTGACCGAGTTGGGCGTTCTGGATGCTGTAAACGCCGTCAAAGACCTGGTTGGCCTGGAGTTCCTTGATGTTGGTTCGCTTGCCCACAAGATTTCCTTGACGATTTGGGGTGTCTGGCCGCGCGGCCGACGCTTGCCGCGGCGCATCACGGTCGATCCGCTCGCCGTGGCCCACCGAGTTCCGGGGATCGCCGGCGAGTTTGGGAGGTGCTCACATGGGTAATCCAGTGATCACACCTTCGAACACCAGCCGACCCTCGACCCAACCCTGGGTCTGACAGATGCTCCGCCGGGGGCGGAACTCGATCTGCTGGCAGAGGATGATCAGCCGCTGGCCCGGTGTGACCTGCCCGCGAAACTTGACCGAATCGACCCCGCCAAACCCCATGAAGTCCACGCCCGGCATCTTGCGGAGCGTGACGAAGCTGGCCAGTTGCGCCGCCGCCTCGAGCATCAGCACGCCCGGAAAGAGCGGTCGCCCGGGAATATGCCCCGGAACCCAGAACTCATCGGCGTTGATATCCCGATAGGCGACGGCGCGGTTGCCGTCTTCAGATTCCCAAACCACCTGATCGAGCAGACGCATGATGCCCCGGTGCGGATTCACCTTCTCCAGGGCCTCCAACGTAAACATGGGTTGATCAAGATCAAGCGATTCGTATTCGAAAAGTGGACCTGCGGCCATTGAGGAAAGTATCCTGTTCTGTGTCGGAAGAATGTACCTTGAGACGATCGACGATTCCTGCTGTCCTGATACACGGTTGCCCCGGCGGTCAGAGCGTCTTGAGCAAGGGCAGGATGGCCTTGAACGAGTCGGTTCCAGCCGCCTGGACCATCTCCAATATAGCCGACTCGACGGTGGTGGGGATGATGCCGACCTGCTCCATGCGACGTAGCGCGGCCTGATGGTCAAACTCCCGCCGACTGCCGCACGCATCGGTCGCCACGAACGCGTGCCAGCCCGATTCGCAAAGTTCAAGGCACGTCTGGAGCACACAGACATGCGTTTCCACGCCACAGACCAGCACCTGGTCGATCTGCCCGCGATTGAGTGCGCGTCGAATCGCCGGGGTCAGCGCGCTGAACACCAGTTTCTCGTCCGGCTGGACGGCTTGGTCAAGACGACTTCGGATGGGGCTGACGGTCGGGCCCAGTCCACGGGTATATTGTTCAGTCAGGAACGTCGTCAGGCCCAGAACCTTGGCCGCTTCGATCAGGGCGCCGGCTCGTCCCAGTAGGGATTCAGCCGTCGGAATCGCCGGCATCAGGCGCTCCTGGAGGTCCACGATCAGTAGAGCGGTTGATTCTGATTTCAGGCGTGCCAACGGCATCTGGGCAGTATATCAACACGGTCGTCGCCGCCGTGCGGAGTGTGAACATGTCCGAAACCTCGATCGAAGACCTTCGTAGGCGGATCGAAGCCTTTCTGGCCGTCGGACCTTGGGCGGTGGTCGGGGCTTCGACCGATCGAAACAAGGTGGGCAACATGGTCCTACGCGCCTATCTGCAATCCGGTCGCCAGGTCTGGCCGGTGAATCCTCGCGCCCAGACCGTGGAGAATACGCCGTGCTTCAGCAGCCTTGAAGCATTGCCCAGTTCCCCGCACGGCGTATCCATCATCACACCTCCGGCCGTGACGGCGACCGTGGTCGAATCGGCGATACGGCTGGGGATCGGGAATCTCTGGATACAACCCGGCGCCGAGGATGAGCAGGCGATTGAACGTGCCCGCGCCGCGGGCATCAACTGCATATCCGGCGGGCCGTGCATTCTGGTCGAGCTGGGTTTTCGAGGGTAGCGTGATTGGCGATCGTTGCCGGGGCCCACGGGATCAACCCTCTGTTCAACCTACGTTGCCACCGGAAATGATGATGCCCACATGTCTGCCGGCCAGTTCCCGCCGCTTGCTGAGCATCAGCGCCACGGCCACCGCCGCCGAAGGTTCGATCGGTTGATCGAAGCGGTCGTTGAACCACTCCATCGCCGGATGAATGTCATCTTCCCGGACACGATGGATCGCGACCTGATGGGTTTGGAAGACGGCAAATGGCAGCGTCCCCAGCGAGGTGCGCAATCCATCGGCGATGGTGTCCGAGCGGTTGATGCGTTGCAGTGAGCCGGTTTCCATCGATCGGGCGGCATCATCGGCAAGCGCCGGCTCGGCCCCCCAGATTTCAAGCCGGCCGGCGGATCGCTCTGTCGCCAGCAGAGCGCCACTGAGCAAGCCACCCCCTCCGACAGGGGCGATGATCAAGTCCAGCTCGGGAGATTGTTCCAGCCACTCGAGCACACAGGTTCCCTGTCCGGCGATCACGTCAGGGTCGTTGTAAGGATGGATGAACCCCGCGACGGTCTCTTCGACAATCCGCTTGAGCGTTGCCTCGCGATCATCGAGCGTCGGCGGACATCGGATGACGCGGCCGCCGGCATCGCTCACGGCTTGGATTTTGTGCGGTGGGGCGTTTTGCGGCATGACGATGTGGGCGGCCAGACCTCGGCGGGTGGCGGCGAGTGCCAGGGCCAGGGCATGGTTGCCCGAAGAATGCGTCGCGACCGCGCCGACCGGGCCGCGATCCATCAGCAGACTCACCGCATTCGAAGCGCCGCGGTACTTGAACGCCCGGCCGTGCTGAAGATGCTCGGCCTTGAAGCGGGCAACAAAGCCCAACTCACGGTCAAGCCGATCGTGCCACAGCACGGGTGTCTGGATCACAAGGTGTCTGATCCGCCTGCGCGCTGCAACAACATCATCGAAAGTCGGGGGCTGGGTCATGTCTGGAGGTTGGGGATCAGTCCTCCAACGGCGCGGCGTAAAGGGCGAAAACCACCAACGGCTCATCACCGGTGCAGGTCAGCTCGAGCCCTCCTTCGGCAGCGCGTCGGCCGACGAACAACTCATCGTTCTCACCCACCGGGCCGCCGCCTCCCCGCACCTCGATGCCGTTGATCGTTCCTCGGCCACGCCACACGTACAGAGCGCAGCAGTCGCGGGCCGCGAACTTCATGGTGCCGTCCACCGTCAGACGAAGGCCGCTGAACTTGGCGCAGATTTCAGGCGGAAACACCCAGTCCACCTGGCCGCCGCACGTCGGCGACGGCCACGGCCGCGGCGTCAGGCGTAAGGTATCCAGCAGGCCGGCGCGAGCGTTCTGCTCCCAGTTGATGACCCGCTCGGCGGCTTCTTCCAGCGACTCGAAGCCCGGGTGGAGGGCCTCGGGCGCCAGGGGTTCACCCCCGAAGTCGAGTTGGAACATGGTGTAGACATCCGAGGGCTGCTGAATCTCCAGGGTCAGTGCGGTGCCCGGCCGATGAAGCATGCCCGCAGGCACGAAGAACCCTTCGCCATACCGCTGCAAAGCGCCGGGGCTGGTCTCGATCACGTGATCGGTGCTCGTGCGAAGGGCGTCGATCACTTCCTTGGCACCCACGCCAGGATGCACGCCCACATGGGTATAGGGGCAGTTGCCCTTGGCGACATCCAGGAAGTGGTAGGCCTCATCCTTGCCGAACCGCTCGGCGGGATAGACCTTGGGATTGGCTGTGACGAATCGGTCATCGGCGTGAACGTGGAACGGGATCGGGTAGGCGGCATCGAGCAGCTTGATCAGCACCTGGAAGTTTCCGCCGTGCCGCTGGAAGCGATCCTCGCCCAGCAGGCGGGGGCCGAGTTGCGGATCGGCGAGAATCTCTTTGAGCGTGGGCGAACCGTCGAGCGTGGGGCAGGTTGAGAGGCTGCTGCCGGGGATGCCCGGCGGGTTCACCGCGGGCGTCGAGGAGGCGATCCAGCGTTCGGGTGTGAAGTAGGGCGGTTTGGGGGCGTCCTGGGCCCGTTGGCCAAGCCGATTGCCATCGCCGTAAAAGCGTCCCATGATCAGGGGCGTAAGGGGCAGCAGGTCGTTCTGGGCGTCGAGCCGTCGTTCAAGGTCAAAAGCGTTCAATCCGTGGTCCTTTCCTGGGCGGGCGTTCGGCGAGCGGGACGGAATCCGGGCCTGTTGAGGGCACGGTTATACTTGCCGATAATTCGGGGGCGGGTAAATTAGAAGTTTCCCCTGTTTCCTAGGCGGTGTTGCACTATGGAGCATTCCAACGAATCGACCCCCCCTCGTCAACTTTCCGAGGTGGATGAGCAGCTTCAGCGCGAAATCGCCGAGGCGCTGGGTCATCAGTCGGTCGAGGATCTGATGGCCGAAGCCCAGGAGCAGGATGCTCAAGGTGCCGAATCGACGGCGGCTGAAGAGGCCAAGCCGGACAGGCCCGGTCCAGTTCGTGCCCAAGCGGGTGCGTCCGGCGCGGGCCTTCAGGTCCGGCGCGGTCGAGTGCAGGCGGTGCAGGGCGACTCGGTCTTCGTCCAACTTCATGGCGTCGATGGCAAGAACACGGGTGTGGTGCCCCTGGCGCAGTTCGAGCGCCCGCCGCGCGGCGGCGCGATCATGGATTTCGTCGTGCAGCGCTTCGATGAGAGCGAGGGGCTTTACATCCTCTCGCGCGAGGGTGCGATCGGCGAGGCGACCTGGGAACAGCTTCTTGCCGGGAGCGCTGTCGAAGCGCGCGTGACCAAGCACAACAAGGGCGGGCTGGAGCTGGAATTGGGCGGCGGCATCCGCGGCTTCATGCCCGCCAGTCAGATTGATCTTCACCATGTGGACGATCTGGAGCAGTTCGTCGGCCAGAAGGTCCAGGCCGCGGTGCAGGAGGTGGACCGCAAGCGCAAGCGCGTGGTCCTCAGCCGCCGGAAATATCTGGAACAGGCCCGCGATCGTGCCCGCGATGAAATATGGAGCAAGATCGAAGAAGGCCAGGTGGTCGACGGCAAGGTTTCAAGCATCGCTGATTACGGTGTCTTTGTGGACCTCGGCGGGCTGGATGGCATGGTCCACATCAGCGATATGAGCCACGCCCGGATCGAGAAGCCCGGAGACATGGTCAAGGTGGGCGATGAGGTGCGGGTCAAGGTTCTCAAGCTCGATGAAGAACGCAAGCGTGTCCGCCTGGGCATGAAGCAGGTGGCGCCGGACCCCTGGGCGAACATCGAACAGAAGTACAGCGTGGGTGACCAGATCACCGGCCGTGTGGCGCGGATCGTCGATTTCGGCGCGTTCATTGAACTGGAACCGGGGCTCGAAGCGCTGCTTCCCGCCGCGGAAATGAGCTGGAGCCGCCACACCCGCCCGGAGGATGTCGTCAAACCCGATGAGAACATCCGGGCATCGATTCTGAACATCGATCCGAAGAAGAAACGCATCGGCCTGAGCCTCAAGCAGGTCGGCGGCGACCCGTGGGTCGGCGCGGAGCATCGCTTTCCCCGGCACGCGATCGTCCAGGGCAAGGTGCTCAGTACGACCGAGTTCGGGGCGTTTGTTGAAATCGAGCCGGGCATCGAGGGCCTGGTGCATATCTCGGAACTGGCCCAACGTCGGGTCAATTCCGTCGAGGAGATCCTCAAACCCGGTGATACGGACAAGTTCCGGGTCCTGGAAGTCAATGAGGAAACCCGCAAGATCAAGCTGTCACGCAAGGCCGTGGATGTGCCGGAAGAGAAACTGGAAGACCACGGCCAGGCGCAGGCCAAGCCGGAAGTCAAAGCCAAGCCCCGGCGGCCCACCGGATCGCTCAAGGGCGGACTGGGCAACATCGGCGGCATTGGCCTGGGCGACCTGGGCAAACTGAAGCTCTAGCCGGCCGCGCATCGTCCCCGGCATGGTGGCCAGCGCTTGACCGGATCGACCGACTTCATCATTCAATCGAGAGCAACGTGTTAGCCAGGGCACAGATTCCCAATCAACTCACTTTGCTGCGGCTGGTGCTCGCCGCCCTGTTTTTCCTGGCACTCAATCAGTATCGATACGACCCGCCGCAGTGGACCTGGATCCTCTGGGCGGCGATCGGGTTGTTCATCCTCGCGGGCCTGACCGACATGCTCGATGGTTATCTCGCCCGTCGATGGAAAGTCGAGAGCACTTTCGGCCGGATCATGGACCCGTTCTGCGATAAGGTGATCATCCTCGGGGCGTTCATTTACCTGGCCGGGCCTCGCTTCGTGCTGCTGGAGGCACCGGCCGGGTCATCGCGGGTGATCTTCAACATGGTGTCGGGTATTTACCCGTGGATGGTGGTGGTGATGCTGGCCCGGGAGCTCCTGGTCACGGGCATTCGCGGTCAAATCGAGGGGCAGGGGGTGAAATTCGGCGCCAATATCTGGGGCAAGCTCAAGGCGATCCTGCAGTTCGTGGTGGTGCCCATCCTGCTCTGGATGATCTGGATGGACCCGATCCGCAACGACGGCTGGCATTGGTTGATCATCGTTCGTGATGTGCTGGTGTATGCCACGGTGGTGGTGACCGTGATCAGCGGTGTGCCGTACATCACCGCCGCGGCGCGAACTTTGCAGGCACCGCCGAAGAGTCCAACCGGATGAATTCAAGGCCGTCTGGCCATCGGAGGTGATTTGACGGCGCACCGCGGGCGGTTCATCCTCTTGGATGCCATCGGTTGTGTTGTTCATCGCATCCGGTGTCCGAGAGATGATTCAAGCCCACCCAGGAGGATTTCTCGATGTCGATGGATTCATACGCCTTCGCGGCCATGGACCTGGGCGCTGAGTCGGGCCGGGCGATGTTGATCGCCATCACCGACAGCGGCATCGAACTGCACGAGTGTCGCCGGTTCGCCAATCAGCCGCTGCCGCTGCCCTCGGGCTGGCATTGGAACACCACCGGTCTCTTTGCCGAAATTCTCGAAGGTCTCAAGGCCTGCGATCAGAAGGCCAGTGAGATGGGCCGCAGCCTCGTGAGCGTGGGTGTGGACACCTGGGGTGTGGATTTCGGATTTCTTTCCGGCGGCCATTCCGGGGGTGGTTCCGGGGGAAATTCCGGGGGTGGATCGCTGGTGGGTCTGCCAAGGTTGTATCGCGATCCCTCGCATGGTCCGGCCATGGAGCGTGTGCTGCGGAGGATCGAGCCGGCGGCACTATACGCCCGCACCGGAATTCAGCTCCTTTCGATCAACACACTATTTCAACTCGAAGCCCGGCGCATCGATGAGCCGGCGCTGCTCAAGGCCGCCGACCATCTGCTCAACACCCCGGACCTCTTTCACTTTCTGCTCTCGGGCCGAATGCATCACGAGGCGACGATCGCCTCGACCACGCAGATGGTCGATCCGCGGACCGGCGATTGGGACCGCGCGTTGCTCAAGATGCTTGACCTTCCCGACGGTCTGCTTGGAGCGATCAGCCCCGCGGGCACGAAGATCGGACCGGTGCGTGATGAGCTTTGCCGGCATCTCGGGATCGGGTCGGTTGAAGTTGTGCTCCCCGGCTCGCATGACACGGCCAGCGCTGTGGCGGCGGTGCCGGTCGATGAAAGTCTGGGGAGTGATTCATGGGCGTATCTTTCCAGCGGCACCTGGTCGCTGCTGGGTGTGGAATTGGAAGCGCCGGTGCTCAGCGAGGCTTCGATGCGGGCCGGGTTCACCAACGAGCGAGGCGTCGGGGGCCGTATCCGGTATCTGAAGAACATCGCCGGGCTATGGCTTGTGCAGGAGGTCAAACGCGACCTCGAACGGCAGGGACAGGTGATCGACTATCCCGAGTTGACCCGGCGGGCCGGTGAGGCTGAGGCGTTTCGGACTCTGCTCAATCCCGCTCACGGCGCGTTCGCCCAGCCGGGAGGGATGATCGCCAAACTCGAAGCCTATGCGACCCAGACCGGTCAGCCCATGCCCGATACCCCCGGCCGCATGGTCCGATGCTGTCTGGAGAGCCTGGCCCTGTGTTACCGCAAGACCCTGGAAGATGCGAGCCGGCTGACCGGTCGCTCGATCAACCGGCTTCATGTGGTTGGCGGCGGCGGACGCAATGAGTTGCTCAACCAGCTCACCGCCGATCTCCTGGGCATCCCCGTCATGGTCGGTCCCTACGAGGCCACCGCGATCGGCAACGCGCTGACGCAGGCGATGGCGTTCGGTGTGGTGGACAGCCTCGAATCCATCCGGAAGCTGGTCCGCCGGAGCACGCCGATCCGGACCTGGGAGCCCAGTTCGCCGCCAGCGGCCCTGGCGGATGTCCTTGTTCGGTATGAACGGCTTCCGGCCTGAGTATTTGCGACACGACGGACCGACATGCGAAACCTCGCTCCAGGCATGCTCAGGCTGCAATCGTTTTTCGTCGCGGACGTTGTGCCGATACTCCGGTTCCGCCGTTGGCGATGTGGTCAAGGTTGGCGGATTACAAGGGCAACACGGTTTTCATTCGGGCGTGGCCGCGCTGTGCTTCGGGCGGCAGGCCGGGCAGAAACATAAGGAAAAGTCGGATGCAACTTTCATCAACAACCCGATTTCGGTTCGGAGATTGGGCACTGGCGGCTCTGGTCATGGTCCTAACGCTGGGAATGGTCACGCCCGCCGCGCAGGCGCAACAGAATCTCAACGCGGGTGACGCCACCTGGCACATCAGCATCAACGAACTCTGGGGAAAGACCAACCGCGGTGAGCCGCGCAACCTTGATATCTACCCCGTGTTCGAGAATGGCAGGTGGGTCCGGGCACTGGCCACGGCGCGGCGGTTCAACACGTCGATTCATCTCTTTCGCGATACGGATATCCAGCTTCGGGACAATAAGTTCGCCGGTGATCTGGACATCATCCTCACCGCCGATCCCTGGGTTCCGGCCGACGGTCAGCCGATTCCCCTGAAGATTCGGATCGAGGGCGAGCTGGTCCGCAGTGATGACGGCCATCACCAGCATGTGCGCGGGACTTATGAGGGGACGCTCGGAGGCGAGCGGGTGCGTGGCACGATCGGCGGTGGTGTGGGCGAGACCGAAACCGGGTGGGATAACAGCAATTGGAGTTTCAATCTCAATCCCGTTGCCCATTACGAGACCGAGCATCCACCAATTCTGACGGTGGCTGTCGGGGTTGCCGAGGGGAAGGTCAACTGGGGACGTGCCGGAATCACCCGGCGGCATAATCAAGGTGCGCCCCGCACCGTCTATTTCCAGACCGATGATCTCAAGTACGACGGCGCGACGGTGCGCGGCAGCTTCGTGCTACCTGAGCGGGCGGTCGAGTCGGCCGGTGATCCCGAACAGGAGCGCCGGGTGGAGTTCCGAGCCTACCGGGTCCAGGGACTGGTTGGCGGCCAAGCGCGCGTTCAGGCCTACCGTGATGGTGAGCCCGTTGGTCGCGCGCGGTATTACTACGGCCGGGGCAGCGCTTCGCGCGGCGGGGGGGCGGAGGTCAATCGCGACATTCTCTGGCGTCACGAAGTGGACAACCGACCGTGGCATGTGCCCACGGCCAACTTTCAGCCGCCGGCCGCCGGCGAGCATCCCCGGTTGCTCTTCCGCAAGTCGGACCTGCCGGAACTGCGCCGCCGCGCCCAGACCGAAGAGGGCAAGCGGATTGTTGAGCGACTTCGCGTTCAACTCAACGGTGGCGATGGCCGCGGCATGCCCGCCGGGCGCAATCCCTTCCGCGGCATGCCCCCGCAGGACAGCCCCAACAGCGCGGTGTCCAATGCCCCCATCGGCGGGGCCTTCACGTTGTTTCACCCCGCCGGCTATGGCATGCTCTGGCAACTGACTGGAGATGAGGTTTACGCTCGGCTCGGACGCGAGAGCGTGCAGTTGATTCTCGATGGTCAACGCGATCGGGACAACCGCTACTCCTTCCGCCACCCACGCGGCACGCTCCGCGCTGGTGTAGCCCTCTCGGCCGTTGCGCTTGCCTATGACCTGCTCTATGACAGTTGGGATGCTGATTTTCGCAAGAAAGTGACCGAGGCGCTGGAGAACTATGACGAGGGTGGCCGCGCAACACTGGAGAGTCTCGCTCACGGGGGACAATACATGCCCGGATCCAATCACTGGGGCATGATGACCGGGGGCGCGGCCAAGGCGCTTCTGGCGATCAGTGGCAATCCGGAAGTGGCGGATCAGGCTAGGATCGACCGGCTGCTGGAAGTCAGTGCCCGGATGATGGTGCATAACCTCGACCACGCCTTTGGTGACCTGGGCTTCTTCCCTGAAGGAGACGGCACGGGCGTGATGGCCAGCCTGATCAATTACCTGGCAGCGCTTCAGGCGTGGAAAGTGGCTGGCGGCAAGGACTTCTTCAATGCGCCTCGTGAAAACGTGCGCTGGCTGGTTATGCGATGGGTCCTGCTGACGGTGGCTCACCAGGGACGTCCGCATTTTCCCAACTATGGCGGCTATCCGCACAACATCTGGGGACGGGGTATGAGCGGACCGGGCACGTTTTCGTGGGGATTCGGCGCGATTCCGGAAGCCGACCGCCCGGCGCTTCTCTGGCTCTATAACCGCGTCCAGCCGCACGTTGGTCCCTTCGAATCTAACAACCCTTACCCCTTCTCGACCATCGGCTCGCTGATCAACTGGCCGTTGGGGCTCGCGGAGGAGAACCCGGAAACGGTCCTGCCCAAAGCGGCGGCGGACACGCTGCACGGCCACATCGTCCACCGCAAGCAGTGGAAGGATGGCAACGACATCCTTGTCACGGCCTTCCTGCATACGGGGCATGCCGGCTATATCGGCATCGATGATCGGCAGACGATCCGCATCTGGGGCATGGGGCTGCGATCCGACTGGCGAGCGAACCTGCCGGGCGGCGTGCCAGTCCACCATGAAACTTCGGCCGACGGCTCGGGCACCATCACGGTGCGTCATCCGGGCGCGCTTTCGGCCCTGGGCGTGGACTTCAGCGAAGCGGCGGGTGTGCCGTTGCTGATCGTCGGTCACGGCCCGGCGTTACCCGCCGGACGCCTCCGCAATACCGGAAGCGCTGATGGCCCCAATATCCACTCGACGACGGTACAGGCCGGCGACCGGAGCTACGTCATCATCACGATGCAGGATGGCGCACGTCCGGAGGTCACCACCGAAGGCTCGGGCACCGATGCGCGCGTGCGGATCGGTAATCAGACTGTTCGGTTTGATGGCGAAAAGCTGATTTTTGAACCTCGCCGGTAATTTCAAGATCGTTGCCGACTCAAACCGCCACTCCGGGCGTCGGCCGCGATGACCGGGTGAGCCCCCGCAGCCACTCATGATCGGCCCCCGGCGGACCGATCAAGTGGATATGGGCATCAAGTTCATGACCTTCGTGCTGGCCTGCCTGCTGGGCGGGGTGCTCTGGTTCGGCCTGGGGGACAGTGGCAAGGCGGAAACCGAAGCTCAGCCAGCCGGCGATGTGGTGATCCGTGATATGGGCCATCTGATCGACCTCTGGAACCAGGAGGAGATCGATGCGTTTCTTCGGCATGTCAACGCGGTGGACTACATCGATGATCTGCCGAGCCTGAGCGAGCAACTCAAGTCCTTCCGCCGCGCGGTCGGCCAGATCGTCCACCACGACCAGATGACCCTTTGCCAACAACCCGGTGAGCACCACGCCCGGATGGTCGCCGGTTGCCCGACCGCCGCCGAGCGCGGCCTGGTCTCGATCGAGCTGGGCTACGACCAAAACATGCGGATCGTCGGCTTCAATGTGACGGGCAACGTCTCGACCGATTGATGGGGAAGTGTTCAGCGGCTCGATGCCGACGAACGCGAGGTGAAGCCGGGTGGTAGACCGTGCTGGTGTGTTCTCCGGGCTCGCTCGGTGGCCCTGTCGTCATATCGTAAGCATTGACCATGCTGATGTTTATACGTCCATGAATTGGTAAACGCGGCGATCGGGCCCGTGCCGTTGTGCCCGTGCGGCTTGACATGATCGGGCGGCGCTCTATACTTCGAAAGTTGGCGAAGTATCGTAGAATCATCGCCTCTCGGAGCCCTCGGCATGCGGCAGTTCATGGACATCACCAAAGCACTGGGCGACCAGACGCGGGTTCGCATCTTGCTCATGTTGCGCGACGGGGAGCTTTGTCTCTGTCAGGTCATCGAGGTGTTGAATCTTGCCCCTTCGACGATCTCCAAGCATGTCGATCTGCTCCGCCGCGCCGGGCTCATCGAGATGCGCAAGGAAGGCCGCTGGCACTACTACCGGCTCTCCGATGACCGGGCATCGGCGGTCGTGCGTGATGCGCTCCGCTGGGTGTTCGATGCTCTGAAGGATGAAGAAACCGTCACCTCCGACGCCGCGCGGCTGTGCTGCGTTCGCGAGGCCGATCTCAAGGAGTTGGCCGAGTGCTACAACCGAAACTGAAGGTTCTATTTCTCTGCACTGGGAACAGTTGCCGAAGCCAGATGGCCGAAGGCTGGGCCCGCAAGCTCAAGGGTGACACCATCGAGCCCTACTCGGCGGGCATCCTGAAGCATGGGCTGAATCCTCACGCCGCGCGGGTGATGGCCCAAGCGGGTGTGGATATCTCCGATCACTTCAGCAAAACGCTGGATGATCTGCGCGATGTGGCGTTTGATGTGGTCATCACGGTGTGCGGCCACGCCCATGAAACTTGCCCGCGCTTTCCTGGAAACGCAAAGATCGTGCATCGAGGCTTTGATGATCCGCCCAAGCTTGCCGACAAGGAAACGGACCCGGACAAGGCATTAGGCCATTATCGCCGTGTCCGCGATGAAATCCGGGATTTCGTGTCGAGTATCGAAAGCGTTCTGAGCCCGGATGCCCGTGTGTGATTCCAGATGCCGCACCACTGGCTCGACCCTTCATTCTCTCCCGGGGCCAAGGAGCAACCCATGACCACCACCCCTGAATCCCAAGATGTCCGAGCCGACGGCGTCCGCGATAAAGTCCGTGAAGGGTATAAGACGATCGCATTGACCGGCGTGTACAGCTCGGGCGTAACGCCACACGGCGCCAAGTCAACACCGCCGGGTGATCTTGCATCAGGCGGCTCATGCTGCGGTCCGACCAGTTCCTGTTGCGGAGGTGATGAAGCTTCCAACGGTGGCGCTTCCGGGGGCGGATGGTCGGCGACGGAGTTGGCTGAGAAGATCGGGTATGAAGCCGAGCAGTTGGCCGCGCTGCCCGAAGGGGCGAACATGGGCCTTTCATGTGGCAATCCGACGGCGATCGGCAAGCTCAAGGAGGGTGAGGTGGTGGTGGACCTTGGCAGTGGGGGCGGCTTTGACTGTTTCCTGGCCGGGCCGAAGGTGGGGGCAACCGGGCGGGTGATTGGCGTGGACATGACCGCGGAGATGATCAGCCGGGCGAGGCGGAATGCTGTCTCGTATCGCAAAACAACGGGTCTTGACAATGTCGAGTTTCGCCTGGGTGAGATCGAGCATCTGCCGATCGGCGACGGCGTGGCCGATGTGGTGATCAGCAATTGTGTGATCAACCTTTCGCCGGACAAGGCCCAGGTGTTCCGCGAGATCGGCCGTGTGCTCAAGTCGGGCGGGCGCGTGGCCGTTTCGGACATCGTCCTGCTTAAGTCGTTGCCGGCTGCGGTGCTGGAGATGGTGGAAGCCATGGTTGGCTGTGTCGCCGGCGCGGTGTTGATTTCCGAGTACGAGCGGGGCTTGCGCGATGCGGGCCTTGAGCGGATCGAGATTCGGCAAAAGCCTGAGTATGTCAAGGCGCTTGAATCGTTCCAGGATCCGCTCTACGCCCGCATCCAGCAGGCGCTGCCGGCCGGCGCTCGGATCAGCGAGTATCTGGCCAGTGTCGATCTCACGGCTGTGAAATCGTAAATCGGTCCACATGTTTGAAGGAGCCATCGACCATGCAACCTTCCGTCGCGCGCCGCATGTCCCTGCTGGATCGCTATCTGACGGTCTGGATATTCGCGGCCATGGGTTTGGGCGTGGCAATCGGCTATTTCATGAAGGCCGGGGTGGAACGCTTCAACGAAGCGCTCACCGTCGGTGAACACACCAATCTGCTCATCGCCTTCGGCCTGATCCTCATGATGTATCCGCCGCTGGCGAAGGTGAAGTATGAACTGATGCCCAGGGTCTTTTCTGATTTCAAGATCCTCGGCCTGTCGCTGCTGCAGAACTGGATCATCGGACCGGTTCTGATGTTCGGCCTGGCGATGATCTTTTTCGGCTACATCGCGCCTGCGCTGTTGGGTCCTGATCCACGATGGGGCGATTACATGGTCGGGCTGATCCTCGTGGGCATCGCCCGCTGCATCGCCATGGTCCTGGTCTGGAACCAGCTTGCCCGGGGCAACAGCGAATATGCCGCCGGGCTCGTGGCGCTCAACAGCGTGTTCCAGATCGTCACCTTCGGGCTTTATGCGTGGATATTCATCACGGTACTGCCGCCCCTGTTCGGGATCGAAGGTGTTGTGGTCGATGTGACGATCGGGGAGATATTCAAGAGCGTGATCATATACCTGGGCATCCCCTTCGCCGCCGGCATCCTCAGCCGGGTGATTCTCGTGCCGCTCAAGGGCAGCGAATGGTACGATCGCGCGTTTGTGCCGGTGATCTCGCCGATCACGTTGATCGCGCTGCTCTTTACGATCGTGGTGATGTTCAGCACTCAGGGCAGTGAGATCATCGCCAAGCCGTTCGACGTGTTCTGGATCGCGATTCCGTTGGCGGCGTATTTCGCGATCATGTTCCTGGTCAGTTTCTTCATGGCCTGGAAGGTCGGGGCGGACTATTCCCGTGCCGCGACTCTGGCATTCACCGCCTCGGGCAATAACTTTGAGCTGGCCATTGCCGTTGCCATCGCGGTATTCGGCATCGGCTCCTCGATCGCCCTGGCGACCGTGGTCGGCCCGCTGGTCGAGGTCCCGGTGCTCATCGGCCTGGTGCACGTGAGTCTCTACTTCCTGCGAAAGGTCTACGGCGGCGTGGTCCGGGATGATGAGGTGGAACAGGTTGTTGTCAGCGCTGCGGCCGATGCCTGTGATGCCACCGAGCGCACCCAACGGATCGCCGGTTCCTGAACGTCGAGGTGGCCGCCAGTTGCGCGATCGAACCAGCACTTGACGTTTACCGCTTCCCTGGTTGGAAGAAATCGCTTTACCCGCCATCATTCATGGGTATGATTGACCCTCTGGATTCACCGCCGCGATGGACACGGATGCCGTGTGCTTCGACCGCCGTCCGAATTGAGGTAAAGCCTGATGAATCAATCTTTTGCCATCGTCGCCCGGGTTGACCTGCTGATCTTTGGCGGAACCAGCGCCGCGGTCAGTTGTGCCATCGAGGCCCGCAAGCGAGGCGCTGCGGTGATGTTGATCGCTCCGCGTGCTTATCTGGGCGAAGATATCGCTTCACGCTTCCGCTTCTGGGAGAAGCCCGATGGCCTGGGAGCATCCAAAATCACGGACCTGGCCGGCGCGCTCTACGGCGATTTCGCCCATCCTCCCACGCCGATGCACATCAAGTGGACGCTGGAGCGGGCGATGCTCGATGCCGATGTGCCCTTCCTGTTGACCAGTTCACCGACCGGCGCGCTCGTGGACTCCGACGGGCGAATCCGCGGCGCGGTGATCGCCAATCGGTCCGGCCACCAGGCCATCCTTGCTGGCCACGTGATCGATGCTTCGCTGGAAGGAACCCTGGCCCGAATGGCTGGACATGTCCCATCGGCCCGGCGCGGTCGGCAGGCCGTCGAGCACATCACTCTTTGTCATGATGACGGATCTGATGCGCCGGGCATCGAAGTTGAACGCCTGTCCGGTTATGAGGGAGCGTGCGATGACCACGCGTATCGGCTCTCAGCGCGGCGGTATCGGCTCGAGGTCGATCTTGGTGACGGCTCGCCGGATGCATGGAACCGAGCTTCGGCGGAGGTCGTTCAACGCTGCGCTGTCATCGGCGAGTATGCGCACCAGGAGCAGCTAACGCCGGCATCGCCCCCGGGTCCGCTCAAGTTCGACATCGAGTTGGATTCGCTGACACTTGAGCCGGGACTGACGGTGCTCAGTCCTGAGGCGGTGAGCGATTCAGCGACGGCTCGCACGCTGGAATCGCCGCTGGCCGCGATGCTGATCGCAAGCCGCATGGGAAGCGCACTGCCGGTCGGGGACCGGGAATTGATCGATCCGAGCGAACTGAACGTACGTTGTCACAGCGCCGAGCCGGTCAAGCGTGGCGAGATCCGTATGCTGACCCATGCGCTTCGGCCTGGCTGTGCGGGCCGGGAGCATATCCGGATCGAGGTGAAGACGCTGCCGCGCCTTGGGGGATATGAGGTGCTCGTGATCGGGGGCGGCACGGGCGGCGCTCCCGCGGCGATCGCGGCCGCCAAGGCCGTCGCTTCGACGGCGATCATTGAATCCGGGCCGGCTCTCGGTGGCGTGGGCACGCTGGGACAGATCACACGGTACTGGTTCGGCAACCGCGTGGGGTTCACGTCGATCATCGATCAGGGCGTTCGCGAACTCGAATACCACGAATCAATCAGAAACCACAAGAGCGGATGGTCCATCAGCGCCAAGTCCGCCTATCTGCACCGACGTTGTCATGAAGAAGGCGTGAGCCTCTGGTTTCGGTCGATGGCCGTGGGCGTATGGGTGGAAGGTGAGCGGGTGCGGGGTGTCGTGGTGGCCGGCCCGCACGGGTACGGCCTGCTTGAATCAAAGGTGGTGATTGACAGCACGGGTTGTGCCGACATTCCCGCGGCGGCGGGCGCGCCGACGATGGAGATCGGCGATGAGCATGTAGCGGTGCAGGGCACCGGGTTGGCGGGCATGGACCCGGGCCGCGACTATCGAAACTCCGATCACAATTTCTGCGATGACACCGACGTGTTGGATACCACCGCTTTCTTCGTCAGCAGCAGAAAGAAGTTCATGACTTCGTTCGACGCCGGGCAACTGGTCGATTCGCGCGAGCGGCGTCAGATTGTCGGCGAGCTGACGCTGGAGCCCGTCGATTTTCTCTTTGAACGACGATTTCCCGATACGATCTGCATCGCCAGCAGCAACTTTGATTCCCACGGCTTCACCATACATCCGATCTTCACCATCAAGCCGCCCAACAAGGAGCGCTTATGGGTGGATGTGCCCTATCGATGTCTGTTGCCCCGTGGCATTGATGGCGTACTGGTCACCGGCCTGGGTGTGAGCGCTCATCGTGATGCGATCCCGGTGATTCGCATGCAGGCCGATGTGCAGAACCAGGGCTACGCCGCCGGGTACGCCGCGGCCATGGCGGTACACGACGGAGTGAGCATTCGCCAAATCGATATCCGCAAGCTCCAGCGGCATCTGGTCGAGATTGGCAACCTGCCCGAACGCGTGTTGAGCGATGCCGACTCCTTTCCGATCGACGATGCGCGGCTGGATGAGGCGGTCGCCGAGCATTGGGACGACTATGGGGGCCTGGCGCTGATCTTTTCAGACCCGGAGCGCTCCGTGCCCCGCCTGCTCAAGGCTCTGGAAGCGCCCGGAGATGCGGATCGACGTGAGCGGTACGCGTTGATCCTTGCCTTGATGGATGAGCCGGCCGGTGAGCCTTTGCTTCGCGAGGCGGTGACGTCGGCCCATTGGGATGAAGGCTGGAACTACCGCGGTATGGGACAGTTCGGCATGTCGCTTTCGCCGCTCGATGCACGGATCGTCGGCCTGGGCCGGGTGGGCGGTGCCGCCGCGTGGACCGTGCTGGAAGCCAAAATCGAGCAATTGATCCAGCGCGCCCGCGAGGCCGACACGCTGCCCGAATTCTCCCACTGCCACGCGCTCACCCTCGCCTTCGAATCGCTTTGGAAGCGCCATCCCAACCCTGATGCGCCCCGACTCCTGGCGCAACTGCTTGATATGCCGGGCATCACGGGCCATGCCCACACCAGCCTGAGCAAAGTGCTCAGCGCCGTGACCGATGATCCCAACGAAAACGACGTTCGCAATCGCGCCCTCCGCGAGCTTCACCTGGGACGCGCTCTGTTGCGCATCGGCGATTTGAACGGGCGGGGACGGGCCATTGTCCAACACTATGCCAACGATCTGCGCGGCCACTTCGCCCGGCACGCCCGTGCGGTTCTGCAAGCCGCCGGCGGCGATGAGGATGGACAGCCCGCGCCGGGGCGTCACCAAGCTCTGACGGCATAGTTGTCCTGTCGGGCCACCAAGGATCGGAACGAGCAGGGCTGGCGTGTATCGCCGCGCCCGGATGGTCAACGTTGGAAGATCGGCAGATGTCGATACGGAAGGGCCAGGCAGGTGATGGCCACGGAGGTCCCGTAGATCTCACCGACATGGTCGCCCTGCCAGCTTCCATCCGAGTTCTGGCTTCGAATCAGGTGCTCGCGAAGGGCGGGGAAGTATGAGTTCCACTCATCGTCGCCGCTCAGGTACAGCGCCTGGGATGTGTAGAACATGGCGTAAGTGCGATGGCCACCTCGTGTCACCAGCCGGCTCAGATCGCCGCCATTGGTGCGCTTGAGGTATTCCAGTGCCCGCACGGCGACGGGATTCTGGTAATCGCCGGCGTTATAGAGCGACGCGATGGCCTGCGCGGTGATCGCTGGCAGGCTGCCCCCCTGACGCCTGGCGGTGTAGCGGATGCCGCCGTCAGAATTGGCGCTCTTTTCCAGATATTCGATGGAGTTCTCGATGGTCTTGGCACTGACGAGGATGCCGGCGTTGCGTGCCGCTCGCAGGCCCTGCACCTGCGTGATCGTCACGGAGCCTTCATCGTTGGCCGAATCCGGCGTGTAATACCAGCCGCCCCATGTGGACTGCGAACGCTCGGTCAGCCGGACCGCCTGCTGGAGAACACGTCGAATCTGGTTCTGCCGCTCGACATCGGTCTCCATGCCGTAGGCTTCGGCGAGGAACAGCAGCGCATAGCCATGGGGATACATCGATCGCTGTGTCTCTTCTGGTCGTGCAATCAATCCGGTCGAGCGGTTGGCGCTGGTCAGCACGAAGTTGACCGCGCGACGGACATTTTCCGCGTGCGGGCCTTCCGTTGGCGTGTTGCCCGTGGCCAGGAGGGCCAGCCCGGCCAACGAGGTCATCGATACCGGATGGCCACCGCCTGCGGCGCGGCTGCGCCACGAGCCATCGCGCGCCTGGCTGTTGATCAGATAGCGAACGCCGTTCTCAATCGCCCGTTCGGTCTGAGCGGTGATCAGCGGAGGACGGGGCGAGACGACGATGGCATCGGCGGTCGCCGTCGAGTGGCCGGGCCATTCAGCACGCGGCGAAAACAGCATCGTCAACATCAGCACGGCAACCGTCGAACCGACGGCGATAGTCTTGAGGAGCCCTCTGAATCGCATCATGGTTTTCCAATCCTCGCGCACAAGAACGTTGATCAATAAGCAAGCCTAGCCGATGGCGAAGATAAAATCAATCGATTTTCAGCGGATATCGGTTGCCACGCTGGATGAGGGCTCATGTCCAAGGGGGCCTGTCGAGGTGGGTTGTCGCACCGATGCCGTCCATGGAGCGGGTTCACCCACGTTGGGCCGCAACCCCGGGCATTCAAACGCACTATGATCGGCTCGTCTGCTGATTCTTCAACGCTGGAAGATGGGCAGATGTCGATAGGGGAGCGTCAGGCAGGTGATGGCCACGGCGGTGCCGTAGATTTCACCCACAAAGTCGCCCTGCCAGCTCCCGTCGGCGTTCTGGCTTCGAATCAGGTGCTCGCGCAGCGCGGGAAAGTAGGCGTTCCACTCAGCCTCACCGCTCAGGTAAAGGGCCTGGGAAGTATAAAACATGGTATAGGTGCGGTGCCCGCCCTCGGAGACCAGCCGGCTCAGATCGCCACCGGTGCGGCGCTTGAGGAACTCCAGCGCTCGCTGCGCCACAGGGTTCTGATAATCGCCCGCGTTGTAAAGCGATGCCACGGCCTGAGCGGTGATCGCTGGCAGGCTGCCCCCCTGACGCCTGGCGGTGTAGCGGATGCCTCCGTCGGGATTGGCGCTCTTTTCCAGGTATTCGATGGCGTTCTCGATGGTCTTGGCACTGACGAGGATGCCGGCGTTGCGTGCCGCTCGCAGACCCTGCACCTGCGTGATCGTCACCGATCCTTCATCGTTGGCCGAATCCGGCGTGTAGTACCAGCCGCCCCATGTGGACTGCGATCGCTCGGTCAGCCGGACCGCCTGCTGGAGGACGCGTCGAATGTGGTTCTGCCGCTCGACATCGGTCTCCATGCCGTAGGCTTCGGCGAGGAACAGCAACGCGTAGCCATGGGCGTACATCGATTGACCGGTCTCTTCCGGCCGGGCGATCAGCCCGGTCGAGCGGTTGGCACTGGCCAGCACGAAGTTGACCGCGCGGCGGACGTTCTCGGCATGTGGACCTTCCGTCGGTGTGTTACCCGCGGCCAGCAGAGCCAGCCCGGCCAGTGAGGTCATCGACACCGGATGGCCCCCGCCCGCTGAGCGGCTGCGCCACGAGCCATCGCGCGCCTGGCTGTTGACCAGGTAGCGAACGCCATTCTCAATCGCGCGCTCAGCCTGCGGTGTGATCAGCGGAGGACGGGGCGAGACGACAATGGCATCGGCGGATGCCGCGGAATGGCCGGGCCATTCCGCACGCGGTGAAAACAGCATCGTCAACATCAGCACCCCAACTGTTGAACTGATGGCGATGGTTCTAAGGAGCCCTGTGAATCGCATCATGGTGTCCCAATCATCACGTATAAGACCGTTGAACAATCATCAAGCCTGGCCGATGGCGAAGAAGGAACCCATCGAATCTCAACGAGGTTCCCTCACCGGGCGTGGCAAGTCCGCATGCTCAAGTGCCCGATCCAAACGGTTTTGGGCGTCATGGCCACCCATGGAACTCGGTCGGCCATTCGAGCCGCGAGCCCCGAACCCGAACGCAACACGATCGACTCGCCCGGCGATCTTTTAACGCTGGAAGATCGGCAGATGTCGATAGGGCAGCGACAGCGCCATGACCGTCACGGCGGTTCCGTAGATGTCGCCAACGTAGTCGCCCTGCCAGCCACCATCGGCGCGCTGGGTTCGGATCAGATGCTCACGAAGCGGCGGGAAGTAGGCGTTCCACTCCGCATCGCCGCTCAGGTACATGGCTTGCGAGGTATAAAACAGGGTGTAAGTGCTGTGCCCGCCCTGGGAGACCAGCCGGCTAAGATCCCCATCCGTACGACGCTTGAGGAACTCCAGCGCTCCCTGCGCCACGGGGTTCTGATAGTCACCCGCGTTGTAAAGCGACGCCACGGCCTGAGCGGTGATCGCCGGCAGGCTGCCGCCCTGGCTGCGGGCGGTATAGCGGATGCCTCCGTCGGGATTGGCGCTCTTCTCCAGGTACCCGATCGCGTTCTCGATGGTCTTGGCGCTGACAAGAATGCCGGCGTTGCGTGCCGCTCGCAGGCCCTGCACCTGCGTGATCGTCACCGAGCCTTCATCGTTGGTCGAATCCGGCGTGTAATACCAGCCGCCCCACGACGACTGCGAACGCTCGGTCAGTCGAACCGCCTGCTGGAGAACCCGCCGAATCTGATTCTGCCGCTCGACATCGGTCTCCATGCCATAGGCTTCGGCGAGGAACAGCAACGCGTAACCATGCGGATACATCGATCGCTGACTTTCTTCCGGACGAGTGATCAGCCCGGTCGATCGGTTGGCGCTGGCCAGCACGAAATTGACCGCGCGGCGGACGTTCTCGGCATGCGGACCTTCCGTCGGTGTGTTGCCCGTGGCCAGAAGCGCCAGTCCGGCCAGAGAAGTCATCGACACCGGATGACCCCCGCCCGACATGCTGCTTCGCCAGGAGCCATCCCGCGCCTGGCTGTTGACCAGGAAGCGGATGCCGTTGTCGATTGCCCGTTCGGCCTGGGGAGTGATGTGCGGCGGGCGAGGTGAGATGACAATCGGGTCGCCGGCGGAGGCCGAAGCCGAGGCGACCAGTGCGCCCCGCTGCGATGAAGGCAATGCTGACCACAGCCCCAGAACACTCACAGCCGCGACCAGCGCGGCCAGAACCATTCGCATTGTCTTGGGAGTTTTCATCGCCGGCTTTCCTTGTTTGGCGCGCAGCACCGGTTCAGACCCCAGCGCATGCACTTGGACGTTTGAGTGGACGATGCGACCTGCCCGGATGCGGTCAAATTCCCGTTCCGACGGCGATTTACAGAGAACTTCAAGAGGCTCAGGGGCCATTTTACGCAAGATAGGTAGCAAATACGCACCATCCGTCATGGTTTGGATTCCGGCCACTTCGGGGTGGGGGTGCTGCCAAGCGTTGCCTGAGCGTCGGTTTTGCCCAATTCCGATACCATGCTTTCGGTCGCGGTCCCGATAAAGGGTCGGGTGATGCAGGAGGCTCGCGAATTCAAGATTCCCTTGGCGATGCTGCTGTTTGCGGTCGGGCTTTATGCCCTGTCCGGATACATGGAGGCGGGACAGGAGGGCGTCGGACATGTGATACTGGCTCTGGCACTGATTCTGGCCATCAGACTGCCGATCGGGATACTGGGTTGCTACCTCTGCGTGGCGCTGCTGGGTGTGAGCTTCGGGCGGCTGACCACGGCGTTGCTCAAGCTGTCCGCCACATTGTTGTTTCCTTCGGCCGTGGCTTCGTTCCTGCCCTTTGGCGGCTTCCTGGTCGTGCTTGTCGGGTACTTCTTTCTGCTCTCATGGTTCTTCGACCTCGATGCGCGTGATGCGGCACTATCGGGAATCATTATCTGGCTTGCGTGGGTGGTATCGAGCCTGATCCTCGGTGTGGTTCTACTCTCGTTCCTCGCCGCGACATGACCCGCCTGATCGACGCGGCGGCCATCTTGGCTTCGGTACACCCGCGTTTTTCGGTGCCCGCGATGGGAGCAAACTAAAAAGGCGACGACACGCGTGGTATCGTCGCCCGGAGGGAAAAGAGAGACGCTCAGTGTTGGTTGCTTTCTCAGACCGTCGTTGAGAGAAGCGCGTTGGCCTCTTCGATCGCATCGGGCAGTTGACCGATGATCTTCTCCACGCGATCGGGCGCCAGGTTCACGTGGTCCCACAATTCCGGATCGATGGTGCGGCACTCAACGGTACGGCTGTATCCAAGTCCGGCCGAAGCGCAGAGGATGTCGGCGATGTGTACGATAACGGTCAGCGTCCGGTGGGGATGGGCCAGTTCCAGTGGGCGGTGATGCCAGCCGGTGGCATAGGCGAAGCTGGCCGGAAACTTCCACACTCGGCAAAGTCCGGTACCGAATGCTTCGTGGTCCGCCCCGAGAATGCGCACCTCCGCTTCCCGAAGTGTGGTGTGCGGGTCTTTTTCCAGCTCCTCGATGACCTCGATGAACTTGGCCCGCCGCGCCTGCATCTCGACCATGATGCCGATGTCGTGGATCAGCCCCGCGAGGAATGCTTCATCCGGCAACCCAAGGCCCGCCTCGTTGGCCAATAGCCGCGTGGTCGTGCCGACCGCGATCGAGTGCGTCCAGAGATCACGCGCGTTGAAGCCCGGACAGATTTGCCCGCCCCGGAACAGCTTGGCCAGGCTCGCGGCGATCGCGATGTTCTTCACCGCGTTCAGCCCCAGCAGCACGATGGCACGATTGATCGAACCGATCTGACCGGGCAGGCCATAAAACGCGCTGTTGACCACCTTGAGAATGCGAGCGCCAAGCGCTGGGTCGTTGCTGATGACGTGGTTGAGATCCTGCGCGGTGGAGTCGGGGTCTTCCACCAGCTTGATGATCCGCATCGTGACTTCCGGCAATGTCGCGATGTGCGATATCTCGGCGATCGCACTCTGCACGATCTTGTCACGCTGTTGATCGGGAGCCCCTGTCTGCGCCTGACTCATGCTTCTGCCTCCACTCTCCAGCCTCCATCGGCCGTTGATGGCCCAACCGCCGCGCGGCCATCGCCGTCGTACCGTCTCAACAGGGCTCATCGGCAAGGCCGCACCATGACTTGATGGCGAATAACCACCATCACAAAGCCTCACGTTGGCTATGGCGGCTGTGCCGATTGGGTAACCCGCCGGCGCTGCCGACACTCCAGCTTCAAGGTCCGGGAATGTGTGGCCCACAACGCCCGGCACCGTGCATTACGAGCCGAAAATCAGCCATGCCCCGATGCCGAAAACCGCCACGTCCGCGAAGATATGGCTCAGATAGGGAGCGTAGATGTTGCGACTGTGCAGATAGATCGCCGACCAGATCACCCCGCCCAGAAAGACGCCGAGCGAGCCCAGCGCCACGATCACCGGGTCGAAAAACGCTGCCAGGGCCAGGATGTGGTGGAGCGTGAAGCACGCAGCGCTGAGAACAACGGCAAGCCGCCCGGAACGGACGACCTTCTCCCAACGTGTGAAGACGAACCAACGCCACACGTATTCTTCCAGGAGCGCATTGATGAACGTGGCATACAGCGCAAGCGCCAGGTAGCGCCACCAGACATCCAACCCCGCCTCGGCCGCCCGTTGCCGCACCGGTTCAAGATCAATCCAGCGCTCACCCACGGCCAGGTACGCTCCCCCGATCACCGCCGCGATGACCAAGCCGCTCACCAGCCCAAGCCCCATCCCCTCCCGCCGGAGTCGAGGCAGCCGAGGCCGTCGGCGATCGACCAGCATCAGCCACACCACCGGAAGGCCCACCAGCCAGACCTTGGCCGCCATCCAGACAGCCTCGCCCAGCCCCTCCCCCGGCCAAAGCCACAATCCCGCCGCCACCCCCAGAATCGGCGCCGGCACCAGCAGCCCCAGAGCTACCGCGGCGCTGAACTTTTCGCATTGCTCGCTCATCCCCACAGCCTAACCCAAGGCCGGGCCGACGATTGGCCAGGTTGCCTCTGAGAACGCCAACTGGCCGATCCGCCCCCGTGCCGCCATGTTCGGATCGGCAACATGACCCAGCGCCGGAAGGGCGGGGCTGGTCAGGCGTTCCCTCCCGCCCACGCCGCCCGCCCCGCCAGAAGCCGCGCAACCGTCAAAGCCCTCCCCACGGCCCGCCCCCCGGCCCTCCGGCCCCCCGGACCCGTGGACCCCCGGAAACTGGAACTTGAAACCGTCCGAATCAACGCTAAACTACAGGTCTGTCGCGGGTGTAGCTCAGTGGTAGAGCGTCACGTTGCCAACGTGAATGTCGTCGGTTCAAGTCCGATCACCCGCTTTTTCATCTTTGGTGGTCAGCGGTGGACAGCCGTGGCCAATCGTGGACAACTTTCCCCTATCTGACGCCCGACGCGCGAGTTGCGACGTGAATGTCGCGGGTTCGCTGTTGCGTCCGCATGGACAATGATGGACAGCCGTGCCCTGCACCGGCCTATGGTCCGGCACCAAGACGGTCACCCGAACGTGAAAGAGAGCACCGAGACGGTCACCGGTGTGTCCGCATC